>JBBIHX010000044.1:1515-19851 GCA_037446815.1 Caldilineae bacterium
AGCGGCATTCCCAAGTGGGTTCAGGTTGTGGCGGCGTGCCGCTTCGCAGCGTCATTCACAAGGTGGTGGCATCTCGCTCCGTTCTCCTCCTAGGACCGGTCAAGTCATGGGCCGCAGGGGGTTCTGAACCCCCCACGACGGTATCAACGCCCTCCCAGGACCCCTGGCCTGACGTTGCCCTCCTCCGTCAGCCTTCTTTTTGCCCACATCATAACCGACGTCGCGACAACTAGTGTCGCGTTGGGGACAAATTGGGCATTCTCGTGAGCGAAGCAATGCAATCTCGCGTGTGTGGGGATTGTTGTGCGCGCAATGACAGGTAGGACAACAACATACGACGCACCTCGGAGGTGCGTCGTATGTTCGCTACTCGTGCAGATTCGCGTTATTCGCGGAGGCCATCCAACCGGAATCAGGCCCGCTCCACCCGTATCCGCGTGTCGTAGAAGACCGCGCTCCCGCCGACCAAGTCGCGCAAGCATGTGTTCGGATTGTGGGTGTCCGTACGCATGGCGGCGTTGGCGTGCACCCCGGTGATGCGGCGCCGATCCCCCTTGACGGTAACGCCGTCCACGATGATGTCCGTGCCGCCGTAGGCCCAATGCCCGTGACCCAACGAGAAGGCCACGACGCCAGGCCGAATCCCCTCAATCACCTTCAACTGCCCGACCATCGGCCATTCCGTCCCGTTGCCCAAATTCCACACGCCGGTGGGGTTCGTCTTGGACGAGATGCGAACGGTGTCGCCATCGCGGAGACCCAGCCGCGCCGCATCCTGCCGGTTCATCAGAACGAAGTTCTGAGGCAACACCCCCTGCAGCCAGTAGTTGCCGCTCGTTCGGCTCTTCGTCTGGACAATCTCGCGGTACGTGATGAGGTGCAGGTCGTAGCCCTCCTTCTCGTCCTCCAACAGATTGCCCAAAGCGTCGGTGGGCGCCGGGAAGTATCGCGGCACTCCCGACCAATGCTGGCCCGTCATGGAGTCCTTGACGTCATAGGTTTTCTCGCAGTACAAATTGATGTACTTCCCATACTTGTTGGCCACCAGCGCGCCCTTGGTGGCCTTGCTCCAATCCTGGAACCTTCCGCCGCGGTTCAGGACGTACACCACCTTGCGCCACCACTCATCGCCCACGGCAGCCTTCCATACCTCCGGGTCAAAGACCGTCTTGGGAAGGTGCCGCCTCGCCTCTAGGAAGATGCGCATCTCCTCGTCGTCAGCGTCGGGCACGACCTCGCCCGGCTCGCCCTTCTCGGGGTCCGGCTTCTTATCGCCGAAGGCCAGATTCGCCACCTCCTTCAGGTACAAATCCTCGCCCCGGACGAACGGCTTCCCGTCGCCGAACCCGTTCGGGCCAAACCCCGGAAGCCCAAGCCGCTCGGCCAGGCCCAGGAGCATAGCCTCCAGGCTCAAGGGCTGCTCCACGCCGAACACCTTGACGGTCTCCGTCAGCGGCGCAATCACCGGCTGCCGCACCGGGGCATTCTTCACCAGAACCGACGGGTGCGACTTGTGGAACTCCCACCGCTCCAGGTACGAGAGGTCTGGGAAGATGTAGTCCGCGTACATGCTGGTCTCGCCCACCGTGATATCGGAGCAAATGAACAGCGGGAGTTTCTTGGGATCCTTGAGCACCTGTATGTTGGTGTGCCCGGCGGGCAGCGCGTACACCGGCGACCCCATGTACAGGATCACCGCTTTGATGGGATACGGATACGCATCGCCGATAGACGGCACCAGTTCCTCGTAGATGTCGGATGACAGCGGGAACCAGGGCCGCTTGGCCGGGTAGCCGTCGCGATCGTAGAGGGTGCTCTCCTGATATTTGCTGCTCCGGATGATGGTGATGCCGAACGGGCTTATCTTCCCCGGGTGCATCGCGCTGATGGGGAAAGGCTGCCCCGGCTTTCCACCCGCCTGCTCGTAGGCGCTGGTCTTGATCATGCCCCCGGCGTAATCATAGTTGCCCACCAAGAGGTTGAGCGCAAACCATGCCTGGACGTTGTAGTACCCGTTGGTGTGCTGGCTCGCGCCGCGGTGCACATCGGCAGCGGATTTGCGCCCGTGCTTCACGAATTCGGCGGCGATGGCCCGCACGTCTGAAGCCGAAACGCCGCAGATGTCGGCCCACTCCTCCAGCGAGTGCTCGGCGGCCGCGTCGTACAGCACCTGCAAGGCGCTCTTCACGCGGCTGTCGCCGTCCTTGCCCTTGAGCGTCGTGTCCACCAGCAAGTCCCCTTCCACGGCAACCTTTGCATCGTTCGGGTCAAAGGGGACAGGCTGGCCGTCTTTGAGCACGACAAACGGGTCAAAATCCCACTGGCCGGAACCGCTCGCCTTGTCCCGCTTCTCCGGAGCGAGGCCGAGGTCCGAGCCGCGCAGCAACTTGCCCGGGCGCCCCTGCGCGTCCACTTTCACCAGCCACGAGGCATTGCAGTAGGTCGGCTCCTTATCGGCGTCGGCGGCGGCCTTGTTCGCGTTCGCCAGATAGCCCTTGTTGTAGGCGTCCGCCTCTATGACAAGGCGGATGAGAGCCAGAGCAAGCGCGCCTTCGGTGCCCGGCTTTGCCGGAAGCCATTTCCACGCCTTGGCGGCCGTCTTGGAGAGGCGGGGGTCCACCACCACATAGCGGAGCCGCCCAGATGCCAGCCCCTCGGTGATCCTGCGAGCGCGGAGCGGTGGGCCGTAGTTCCCCTCAAATGGCGACGCCCCGACGAAGATTACGAACTCCGCATTCTCCAGGTCGCACTGCCAGTAGAACTTGTCGCCCCCGGTGAACTTCCCCTCCGAGAACTGTTCGCTCATGGCCTTGCCGGTGAAGTACAGGCTGCCCTGGCACACCGTCGTGTGTCCGTGGGCATTGATGGAGCCGAATGCGTTCAGCGTGAAACGCTTGATGAGGTCGGCCCGCCCATCTTTCAGCCTGCCCCAGATGAAGCAGAACTGGTTGTTCTTGGGGCCCAAGTCGGGATGGTCGGGGTCAATCAAGGTGTCCAGGTGAGCCGCATACTTGGACTTGAACTCTTCTACCAGAGCCTTGCGCTTCGCCTTATCTTTCTCGGCCGCGATTTTGGCCACGTCCGCGGCCATATCCTTCGCAACCTGGGGGTCGCGCAGCGCGTACAGGTCCTTGAGCCCATCCACATGGCCTTCGCCGAAGAGATTGCCGCCGTTCACGATTTCATCCAGCGCCTGGTCAAAGGGTATGGAGACCCACTTGCCGCTGCCGCGCGGGCCCGCTCGCTTCAGGACCTGCCGAATCCGATAAGGGTCGTACACCGTCTGCACCCCTGCTTGGCCCTTGGGGCATATCCACCCCTCCAGGCGCGCCGATTCCTTCGGCGATGTTACGTATGGGATGTGCGGCCACATGGACATCGGGCTGTACGGGCTCCCGTCAATCTTGACCGCGACGCCCTCTTGTATCTTGACCTTGATGCCACAACCCGTGTTGCACTGCAGACAGGTGGTGTGTATCTGAGTCTCTGGCCGTGCGAAGGGATAGTCGTTGCGCTCAAGCCCTGCTGCCGCTGCCGGCTTTCCCTGTCGCGCCAGCACCGAGAGTGCAGACTCCAAAACGGCCGTTCCCCCGAGGAAAGCCGTCGTTTTCAGAAAATCTCGCCGGGTGAAATCCATCGCTAACCTCCAACTGTGAGATGCTTATCCTGCGCGGCCCTAGCCGGCCGCGCCTTCGGCCTCGCGCTCCAGGGGCAACAGCCCCACCCCCAAAGCGAAGAGGATAAACGCGATACCTATGGCGAACACGGACACGAGCCACTCCATTGCCGTCGGCACATACCGCGCGATGTAGTTGAGATGCGGCTCTATGAATGCCGTCTCTATGCCGGGCAACTCGGCCGTCGCGAAGCCGGGCAGAACGATGTTCCACCGAATGCCCACGAACCCCACCACCGAGATGAGCGCCGCCAGGCCCGTCGCGAGGCCGCTGCGACGACCCACTGTAACCAGGAGCACCGACGGAATGCCCACGGCGAATCCGAGGCCCAGCACCCAGAAGATCCACCAATTGGGGCCGAACAATTGCTCATGGATCGGCACAAAGTGCGACGGCGCGGTCCCATACAGGCTCACCAGAAACTCGGCCACCTCCATGAGCACCTCAATAAAGATCAACCCCAACAGCAAGCGCCCCAGCGCCAGCACGGTCTCCTTGTTCTTCTGGTAGCCGTTGGGGATGACAAAGGCCGCAACGGCCGTCAGGAGCGCGCCGCCGGAAGCCAGCGCCGACACCAGGAACAGCAGCGGGAACAGGCCGCTGTACCAGTACGCGCGGGCGATTGTAACGGCAAAGACCGTACCGGTGCCGCCATGAAACGCAATGGCCAGCGGCACGCCGATGGCGCCCAGGACACGCACAACCCGCAGGTCGCGTTCCTCCGCTTCGTGTGAGCCATCCTTTGTGCCCAGGGCGAGCACCCGGTACAGCCTGCTCTTGAATCCCTGCCCGGAAGCCCCACGGGCGAAACTGCGCCGCATGAGGAACCACGCCTCGGCCAACAAGAGCACCAGGTAAGCCGTGTACAGCCAGACAATCCACGCCAGAGGAGATTCAAAGTCCGGGCGGAAGAACACCTCGGCGAAACGCTCCATGTGCCCCAGGTCCACCCAGATGAAGAGCAGCGCCGTCAGTAGGGCGATGAGGGCCGTAAACACGGCGATGCGCCCCACCGGCTCAAAACGCTTCATGCCGAATACATACACCAGAGAGGAAATCAGGAATGCGCCGGCCGACAGGCCGATGAAGTAGATGTAGAAGACCACCCACAGCGCCCAGGGGACAGGAGACCCGTACCCGACGTGAAGCAACCCATAGCGGATGCGGTCCACCATGCCCACCGACCCTGCCAGCACGGCCAGGATGCCGATGCCGAGAAGCAGCCACAAGCGTTTTCGCATCTTCCCCCCTCCCTACAGCAAGTAGTAGACGCTGGGCTCCGTGCCCAACTCTTCCTTGAGGCGCATTACGCGGGGTGAACTGGCCGCCTGGGCCACAAGGCTCTCGGGGTCGTTCAAATCCCCGAAAATGCGCGCGCCGCCGATGCACGTGCTGATGCAAGCCGGCAGCATCCCAGCTTCCAGCCTGTGCAGACAGAACGTGCACTTGCGGGCATTCCCGATGGGCGACTCGTTCCGCCTGTCCGGCGTGCGACTATGCTTGCGCCCGTACTCGTAGGCGGGCGCAGTATCGTAAGCCGCAACGGTCGGCGTCTGACCTGCGGTGTAGAAATCGCCAAAGTCAAAACTGCGCGCCCCGTACGGGCAGGCCGCCAAGCAATAGCGGCAGCCGATGCACACATCGTAGTTGACGATGACAATGCCATCGGGCCTGCGGTAGGTCGCATTGACGGGGCACACTTTGGTGCACGGGGGATGTTCGCACTGCTGGCATGGGCGAGGCAGGAACCGGCGCGTAACGTTGGGGTAGCGGCCAATCTCCTCTTCAATCACCACGTGGTAGGAAACGCCCGGTGGGGTCTTGTTCTCGGACTTGCACGCGATGGTGCAGGCGTTGCAGCCCACGCACTTGAGCAGGTCTATCGCCATCCCCCAGTGCCTCTCGTGCATGGGCTTCTTGAGCGCCCGATCCAGGTCCTCGTGCATTCGCAGAATCATGTTTTCCACTTGCAGCAATACAGGCATATCACTCCCTCCTTTCTATCTGACACTCTACAGCAACTGCCACCTTGTGCTTCGGCGTAGGGCTTGCCAGCGCCGCGTGAGGGCCAGCGGGCACAGCCAACTGGGCCTGGGCCAGGTCCTCAGGCGTGTTCAGATTGCGGAACGATCGGAAGTCGGGATCCAGACGGGCGATCGCTTCCGACTCCAGGTAGCGCGTTCGCACCAGCGGGTACAAGTCCAGGGGGCACAGTTGCCCCGACTTCAGCATCCCCTCAATGGGCTCCAGGCACGCGCGCGAATACACCGCCAGCAGGGGCTCCAAGTGATCATCCACGCGCGGCACCAGGACATCCCAGCCTTCCGCCATCCGCACCATGTGGCGCAAGAGGCTGGGGCTCAAGAAGGGCATGTCGCATGCCGCGATGACACAATACGGGAAACCCGCAACACGCAGCGCAGTGTGAATGCCCCCCAGCGGGCCGGCATCCGGAATTAGGTCATGTGTCCCGCGCAGGCCAAGCCACGGATACTGCTCCGCGCCCCTACCCACCAAGAACACGTCATCACTCACCGAGCGAAGCGCACGGGCCACGCGCTGGACAATGGGAACTCCCCCCACGGTCAACAGGGCCTTGTCCATTCCCATGCGGCGGCTCTTGCCGCCAACCAGCACCGCGCCACTCACTCTGTGCATGCGCTATCTCCCATCGCCTGCCCGAACGCGACGGGCCAGAAGGCCCCGCCGAACCTGATCCAGCAGGATGCCAATGCCGAACCCCAGGGCCAGGTTCTGCGTCGCAAACCCCACGCCGGCAATGGTCAAGGCAATGGCCAACTCATCCCACGTGCGCAGGTCACGGACCAACATCCCATGCTGAAACCCCACAAACCCCAGGAGCACCCCGAGCACGGGGTATGGGATGAGCATCAAGATAGGAACGACGTTCCCATCCACGAAGAGCGCAAGCGCCAAGCAGAGGACACCCATCAACGCCGGAGCCAGACCCGACCGCGCGCCGAACTTGTAGTGCGCGGTCAGCCCGCCAGAGCCATGACACACAGGAGCGCCGCCGAAGAGGGCCGCTACCAGTTGGAATATCCCCATCGTCTTCAGCAAGTTCTGGGGCGTAACCCGCGCAGCACGATAGCCGAAGTACTGCTGGGCAGTGTCCACCGTGGCGAATACCGCGTTGCCCAACGTCAGCGGAATCTGCGGCAGCACCAAGAAGACGAAGGCGCTCGCCAAGTCGCTTGCACTGGGCAACCCCGGCTTCGGCAGGCTCACCCCCACCCGCACTTCGCCCAGAACGGAGCGGAGTCCGCCGCTGACTGCGACGGTCAGCACCCCGCACAGGACTAGAATCAGGGCGGAGGGCCAACCCTTGCGTCGGCGCATCAGCCACGCAAGCAGGAGAATCATGCCGCCGGTCAGCAGCCAACTGACGGGGATGGATCGGCCGGCCAGGTGCAGCGCGGCTTCGGGCGCTCCCCCAACCATCTGGGAGCGGGTAGCCAGCGAGATGCCGCTCCGCAGCAGCAGCGCGCCGACACCCAACTGTATGCCGCGAACCACCGGCCGGCTGAACAGTTGGCCGATGCGGGTTCCAAGGCCCGTGAAGGCGAAGACAAGCAGAAGAATGCCCATCCACCAACCCGCCGCCACGACCGTGCTGGCGCGAAGTTGCTGCGCAACGGCAATCGCCGCGACGGCCTTGAGGGGCTGTACCGGGAGCGGAAGGCCATAGAACAGGCCGGTGGCCAAATACGCGACGCCGAAACCGAAGAAGACGCCCGTGGCCGATAGGCCGTTCACCGTAATCAGGGCAGCAGCGATGGGCAGCAGGACGCCGATATCCCCAAACGCCCCGCTGATTTCGCCCCATGCGAGGCGAAACCCTGTCTGCGCTCCTCGTTGGCGCTTGGCCATAGATGAGTGTCCTCTAGCGTGTCAGGACGCCTTCGGGCCTTCCTCACCGCATTGGCGCAAGGAATGCCCATCGTCCCATCAGGGTCAGTATAGGGCGAACGAGAAGCGCTGTATAGAAGGGAAACTATGGCAACGTGTAGGGGAAACTCCTGGAAACGGGTAGGGGAAAACCCTTGTGAGCCCAATCGCTTTCAGGGCTCCAACAGCCCTCGCTCCATTGCGTACCGGACGATATCGGCCCGCGTCTGGAATCCGAGTTTTACCATCAGGCGCGCGCGGTACGTCTCCACCGTCTTCACGCTGAGGCATAACGTGTCGGCGGCCTGCTGATTCGTATAGCCCAACGCGATGAGGCGGAGCACCTCCTGCTCTCTCGGGCTGAGTTGGGGCTCCGCGGCTTCCGGCTGACGGGACTTCCCGCGCTCCGCCATGCTATCCAGGAGGAGTCTCGCGTGGGACGGATGCAAATACGTGCCGCCGCTGTGCACGGCGCGGATGGCGGACAGGAGCTCCGTATCGGCGGCCTGCTTCAGCACGTAGCCGGAAGCGCCTGCGGCGAGAGCCTCGCGCACGTGGGCCTCGTCGTCGTGCATGGTGAGGATGAGAACACGGGGCGGTCTGGGGAGCTCGCCGATATGCCGCAGCGCGTCCAACCCACCCACGCGCGGCATGGTGATGTCCAGCAGCACGATGTCCGGCGCGACCTCGCGAATCCGTGGCAGCACCTCGCTGCCGTCTGCGGCCTCGCCCACAACCTCAATGTCCGGCTCCGCATCTAGCAACATGCGCAGCCCGGCGCGCAACACGGCGTGATCGTCCGCGATTAGGACTCGGATAGGGGCGGCTGTGCCAAGTCGTTTGTCCCTTGTGGCTGCACCCATAATGCCTCCAGAGGTATCTCCACGGAGATCGTTGTCCCCGCGCCTGGGCTGGA
Organism: Caldilineae bacterium; assembly: GCA_037446815.1. GTDB lineage: Bacteria > Chloroflexota > Anaerolineae > DTLA01 > DTLA01 > DTLA01. The sequence goes on from JBBIHX010000044.1 coordinate 10,018, forward strand.
TTCAATCATGAATCGCCCGCCCACAAGAGAGGCTCGTTCCTCCATGCCGTACAGGCCCAGGCTCTCGCGCGTCGCCGATTGGCCCATCGCCCGCGCGGGGTCAAATCCCACGCCGTCGTCCTCTATCAGCAGGACAATGGCATCGGGGCGGCGTTCCAGCAGCACGCTGGCGCGGGTGGCTTTCGCATGCCGGGCGATGTTTGTCAGCGCCTCTTGCACGATGCGATACAAAGTGCTCTCAATCTCCCGCGGCAACCGCATGTCTTCAAACCCCGCTGCGACGAAATCCGCTCGGAATCCGAACCGTGCCGCTTGCGCGCTGACGTAGCGCCTCAACGCCGGCACCAGGCCCAGGTCGTCCAGGGCCGCGGGCCGCAGTTCAAACGCCAAATCCCGCACCGATTCCAGGGTTTCGGATACCAAGCCGCGTAACTCCGCCGCGAGCGCGCGCGCCTGTTCCAGCGTGCGTGCGCCCTCCATGACCTTGAGGGCAACCAGGAGCGAAGTCATGGCCTGGCCGGTCTCATCGTGCAACTCTCGCGCGATGCGACGCCGCTCGTCTTCCTGCGCGGCGATGGTCTTGCGCAAGAGGTGTCCGCGCATCGCCTCCTTGCGGCGCAGTTCCTCCCACAGTCGGGCATTCTCAAAGGCCAGGCCCAGTTGGCGCCCCACCGCGGACAGCAGGGCCATGTCCGGCGCGTCAAAGCAACTTCCGTGCGCGCAGACTAGATTGAGGAGCCCCACAACGCGCTCGTTCACAAGCAGCGGAACAGCCACATGCCCGGACGCGCTGCGGGCATCTCCCGCAGTCGCGCCAGCCGGGCATCCTTCAGGGAGTGGTCGGATGATGACAACTTCGCCGGTCTCTATCGCGCGGCGACAGGCCTTGCACTCCCCGCAACATGCGCGGTCCGCCCGATAGCGTGGTGCTCCGGCGCCGTGAGTGCAAATGCGGCAGGACATGTCATTGTCCAGGATGCATATCCAGCCGCCAGGCGCCCCCATGAGGGCCGTTACGCGGTCAAGCGCGCGCTCCAGCGCCTCTTCCTGGCCCAGCGGGCCCGATAGCGCATGGGAAACCTCGTAGAGGACCGACAGTTCTCGGTTCCGCTGCCACAACTGCTCATTGGCGGCCTCCATCTCCCTGCGCGACCGATCCAGCGTTTCCACCATCACGTTGAACGTCGCCTGCAGTTGGCCGATCTCGTCCGAAGCCCAGGGCGTAAGGCGGTGCGCCAAGTCGCCGCCCGCGACACGGTTCGCCGCGTCCCCAAGTTCCATGATGGGGCGGAGGAGGAGCCACGTCAACCCCAGGCTAATCGCAATGCCCAGAAGGGACACGGCGACGGTGGTCAAGAGAATGCGGCGGGTGATGCTCTGCGTCGTAGCCGTCATGCGGTTCAGCGACATGCCTATCCGCGCAATGCCCGCGCGTCCCTCAAAGACCGGAACCGCGATGTCTTGGATCAACCCTTCTTCGGTTTGGAGGATTTCCACGTGGTGCGACTCGCCCGGCGGCAGGACATTGGCGGCCAGAAGGTCGGTCGGAAAACCGCTGTCAAACGAGTCGGCCAGCACCCGCCCGCGGGGGTCCAGGACAAACGCGTAGCGCACATCCTGGTTAGCCGGCACAACGCCGTGCATGAGTTCGTGGAGCACATACAGATTGTTGGTCAGGATGGGATCGGTGGCACGATTCGCCAGGTCGTGGGCGATGGACAGCCCCCGCTGTTCCAGTTCCCACCGAAGCGTTTGGGTTACCAACTCGTGCACCAGAGCGCTTGTGCTCAAGCCCAGGAGGATAATCATTGCCAGGGCGATGCCCACTACCTTGGTGCGCAGGCTAACCCCGCCAACCAGTCGCCAGATCGCGCGCGCCCACCTGTGCGATTGCCCGCTCACTGCAGTCCTCCGATGGCCGTGAATACGGCGCGCGCCGAATCGTAGAGCGCATCGTCGGCGGGCACGAAGCGGTCAACGCCCAGCGGCGCGAGCACCTGCCGGCCTTCCTCCGTTTGATGCATCTCCAGGAGCAACTGGCGCAAGCGGGATTTGGTGGCGGCATCCAAAGAAGGGTGTACCACCACCGGCGGCGCTCCGTAGGGCGGCGACTGCCAGAGCACACGAATCCGCTCGCCATAGTCCGGCCTCTCCAAGAGCATGGCACGGTACACCAGGCTATCCACCGCCGCTCCATCCACCCACCCCTCGGCCACGGCCTTGATGGAGTTCTCGTGGCTGTACGTGAACAGGGTGCGGCTGAAGAAGGTGTCCGGGGTTGCCTCCATCTCGGTCAAGAGCACGTGCAGGGGCACCAGGTACCCAGAAAGCGATAGGGGGTCGGTGAACGCAAAAACGCGTCCCCGAAGATCGCCGATGGTCTGCGCCGGGCTGCTCGCGGGAACGATGAGATACGAGTGATAGGTCGCCTCGCCACCGATTTCCGGCACGGCCAGAAGTTCCATGCCGAACTCTCGGCGCCCCCGGATGTAGGCTCCGGTGCAGACAAACGCCAGGTCAACTTGGCGGGTGCGGACAAGTTCGTTGGTTTCGGCATACGTGGCGCGCTGTACCAGGCGCGCAGGGCGGCCCAGGGCAGCCGACAGGTAGGCGATGAGGCGGTCGTAGTCGGCTGTCGTGGTCCTTGGCGAGAGCATAGCAGCAACCGCGACGCGGAGCGCTTCGTCCTCCGGCGCCGCCGAGGTTGCCGGGGTAACGCGGGTGTCAGGCTTCAGGCTGACCTGCCTGTACCGGGTCTGGTCGCTACAGGCAGCGGCCAGCACCAGCAGGACTACCAGCGTCAGCACAGAAATACAGGCGAGTCTCCGACCCAAGTGTTCCTCCTCGGGAGTGCTCTCAAGAGCATTATACGCCCCTGGGAAGTGGCGTCAAAGGAGGGTAGCGCACAAATCCCGGTGGCACCCAGGGATTTGGAGGAGGAGAGGCCGTATCGCCTTCGGCTCAGCAGGACGGAACAAGGGGAAGATCGCGCGCGGGCGGGCCAGAGCGAGACCCAACCAAGCCCAGGGTGCAGGCGAATCGCCCACCTACTCCCCCGCGAGGTAAGAGGACGCCCACGGCTGGGGCTTCAAGAACGTGGCTTCGTACCAGGCTGCGGCGTCGGCCAGCGTCTCGCCGAGGGTGCGATGATGGTACCCTAACTCGCGCTCGGCCTTGGCGCTGGACGCCCAGAAGGCATAATGGTAGAACGTGGCGACGCTCTTCTCCACCAGGGGTTGGGAGATAAGCGCCGAGATTTCCGACAACATCTCCAGCACTTCCCACGAAAGCGGCCAGATGGTTCGGTTGAAGTCGGTTACCTCACGCAAGAAGCGGAACACGGCAACCGTGTCGGTATTCTCGCCGCCTAGGATGTAACGCTCCCCCAACCGCCCGTTGCGGTAGGCCAGAATAATCCCCTCGGCCACATCCCGCACGTCCACCAGATTCAGTCGCCACGCCACGACGAACGGATTGATGCGATGGAAGAACAACTTGAGCAGCGCCGACGAAGGCGAGTGGAAATTATCCTCCGGACCGATCATCCCGCCAGGGTTCACAATCACAGCGGGCAATCCCTGCCGCATCTGTTCTAGCACGAGCCGTTCGGCGCGCACCTTGGAGTCCAGATACGGCGTCCCAACGTCCTCCGAGCGCAGCGGGCAGGTTTCATCCACGATGCTGTCGTCGGAAGGGCCTTCCAGCGTGCCGACCATGCTTACGTGCACCACGCGCTGCACGCCGGCATCCATCGCCGCCTGCATCACATTTCGGGTGCCCCCCACATTCACGGCGAAAATCTCGTCGGCGTCCTTTGCGCTCAAGGTAACCTTGGCCGCCAGGTGGAAGACCCCGTCGCACCCCTCCACCGCCCTGCGCACATCCTCCGGCGAGGTGATGTCGCCCTGAACGATATCCAGCGGCAGATTGGTCTGACCGCGCAGCCCCTCTGGGTTTCGCGCCAGGACGCGGACGCTGTAGTGCCGCTGGACGAGGGCGCGCACCAAGTGCAGGCCCAGGAACCCCGTGCCACCGGTAACCAGGACTGTTTCCATCTGCGTGTTCTCCCTGCAACGTCAAGTCGGTATTCTAGGCAAGTCGCGCCCCGACGCCAATTACGTCAGCACGAATCGCTGGAAGCGCCCGTGCCACGTCCGCCCATGCCGCACCCAAGCCGTGCGCTTGGCCGGCGACAGGATCACCGTGGAAATCGTGCCCACGTTCCGCTCCGCATCCAGCCAGCAAGGCGCGCCGATGCCGTCCACCGAGGACATCATCGCCCGCGCCCACGAGGCCGACACCTGCCCTTTCGCCTCGGCCAGCGCTGCCTCCATGCGCGCCTTCCGCGCCAGGGTGTCGCCCTTGCGGTTCAGATCCTCCACGCGCCATTTGTCCTTGAGCGCGTCTGTAACGAAGTGGTTCGTCGCCACCAGGTACCCCGCCCCATCGGCAGGCTTCCGAATCCCGAAGTCGGCATGGCCTTCCTCAAAGACGGCGATATCCCCTTTCGCGTCCGCCAGCACGACGTTGCCGTTCCCCAGGCGCGGGACGGACGCGAAGTAGTCCAGCGCCTCGCCGACCGTCTGGCAACGCTCCAGCATGGACATCATGAGCCACCAGCGCGGAAGGCCAGGCCCCAAGTCCGTGCTCGGGACGTGAGTGTCGGCGATGGCGAGGCCGGCCGCGTTCATGCCTGACGACGCCAGGCCGGGCCACCCAAGCGTTGTAACGCCGAAGTAGCGGAATCCGCTCGCGGGCCTGGCGTAGACGACCCACTGCAACCCCAGTTGGTCCAGGCTCTGATCGCGATTCTTGGACAGCAGCGGAAGCCCGTTCTCCGTCCAGTCATGCGCGGCGGCCCATGCCGTGCACCCCTCCACCGCGACGCCGACGGCAACTTTTGCGCGATCCTCCAGGTAACTGGCCAGGGAGAAGCGCAACAACAGGTCGCGGTCTATGCCCAGCGCCATGGCCTGTCCTTCGGCATAGTGCAGGAACTCCGGCGCGGCGCGCTCCAGTAGGGCGATGACCTCCTGGTACCAGTCATCCGCCAACGGGTGCGGCGGCAGTTTCTGAAGCCGACGGCGAATCCGCCGCAGGAGGAGCGGCCGCCAGGGGGCCGCCAACTCGCCATGCCGACGCCCCATCTCGTAGTGAGTGCCCTCCAGAATGAGAACGCGCATAGGTCCCCTCTACGAATAGCGATGACACGCCACGCTGTAGTTCGGGCCGATTTGCCTCAGCGGCGGCTCCTCGTCCTTGCAGATATCGCCGAGGCGGGCGAAGCAACGCGGATGGAACCGACATCCCGAAGGCGGGTCTATGGGGCTCGGCACGTTCCCCTCCAGGATAATCCGCTGCCGCCGAGATGCCCTCTCCACGCGCGGCACAGCGGCCAGCAGCGCCTGGGTGTAGGGGTGAAGCGGCTCCGCAAAAAGCAAATCCGTCGGCCCTGTCTCCACGATCTTCCCCAGGTACATGATGGTAACCCGATCGCTGATGTGGTAGATGAGGCTGAGGTCGTGGGCCACGAAGAGATAGGTCAAGTGAAACTCGGCCTGGAGTTCCTTCAGCAGGTTGATGACCTGGGCCTGGATGGACACGTCCAGCGAGGAGACCGGCTCATCGGCGACAATGAACTTGGGGCGCATGGCCAGCGCGCGGGCGATGCCGATGCGCTGGCGCTGGCCGCCGCTGAACTGGTGCGGGTAGCGGTCAATGTGGCGGCGGCTGAGCCCCACCCGACTCAACAGGTACAGAATTTCGCCTTCCAGTTCCTGGATGCCGGTTACGCCTCGCGCGCGCAGCGGCACCGACAGGATTTCGCGCACCGTCTTGCGCGGATTCAGCGACGAATACGGGTTCTGGAAGATGATTTGGGCGGAGCGGCGGAACTCCCGGTCGGTCATGCGTTGGACAGGGCCGTTGTCATCGTCTCCGAACACCACCTTGCCGCCGAAGAGCATGCGCCCCGCCGTCGGCTCATGCAAGCGCGTGAGCACCCGTCCCAGCGTCGTCTTGCCGCAACCTGATTCGCCTGCCAGGCCCACCGTCTCGCCTGGGTACACCGTGAGGTCCACCCCATCCACGGCCTTGAGGATCTGCACGCGGCGGCGCGCCAGGACCCGCGCCAGCAGGCTCGGCCGGATGTAGAAATACTTGCGGATGCCGGTCGCCGCAATCAGCGGGGCGGGCATCTGTGGCCCTTGCTCGCTCTCCACGACATGGTTCTCGTCCAACAACGCTTGCATGGCACCTTCTCTCTATACGTACAGGAGGCACCGCACCTGGCGGCCGTCCTCCAGCGTAACCAGCGGAATCTCCCCTTCCTGGCAAGCATCGTGCGCGCGCTCGCACCGCGGGTGGAACGCGCACCCTGCGGGGAGATCGGCCAAATCGGGGACGTTTCCGGGAATCGGATGCAGGGGCTCGCGCTTGCCCCCGAGTTTGGGAATGCATTCCAAAAGGCCGCGCGTGTACGGATGTTTCGGATCCTCAATCACCGCGTCCGTAGGGCCTTTTTCCACCAGCCGCCCCGCGTACATCACGGCAATATTCTGGCAGAAGGTAGCCGCCAGGCCCAGGTTGTGGGTAACCAGGATGATGCTCGTGCCGTGCTCCTGGTTCAGGCGACGCAGCAGGTCCATAATCTGGGCCTGGATGGTAACATCCAGCGCCGTCGTCGGCTCGTCGGCCAGCAGGACCTGGGGCTGGCAGGAGACCGCGATGGCGATGAGGGCGCGCTGCTGCATGCCGCCGCTGAACTCATGCGGATAGCGTCTGCGGGCCTCCCACGGAACGGCGATGCGCACCTCTTCTAGCAACTCCACGACCCGTTTGCGCTCGGCTTCGGCCCGCGCCTTCCCAAAGGGCCACAGCGAAGGGCCGGAACCGTTGAGCATCCCATGGATGCGCAGCGACTCGGCGATCTGGTCGCCCACGCGAAACGCCGGGTTCAGGGTGGCCATCGGGTCTTGGAAAATCATGCTGATGCGGCGCCCGCGAACCTGCCGCATGGCGGACATGGGCAGGGCGAGCAAATCCTCCCCCTCCAGCAGAATCTGGCCCGCAACGATGCGGCCGGGGTACGAGACCAGGCGCAGGACGGAGAGCATGGACACGCTTTTTCCACAGCCCGACTCGCCCACCAGGCCCAGCAACTCCCCGCGGGCCAGCGTCAGGTCCAGCCCCGAGACCGCCCGCACCGGGCCGCGCCGGGTCGGGAATACGGTCGTCAGGTTCCGAATCTCCAACAGAGGCTTCTGCTCGCTCATCGCGCCTCTCACTCTATCTTCAATCGCGGGTCCAGGATGTCGCGCAGCCCTTCGCCGAAAACGTTGATCGCCAGCACCAAGATGAGAATGGCCAGGCCGGGTATCGTGGACACCCACCAGGACGTGGTCAGGTAATCGCGCCCCTCCGATACCATTGACCCCCACGCCGGCGTGGGCGGCTGGATGCCCAGCCCCAGGAAACTGAGGCTCGCCTCCATGACGATCATGACGCCGAGCCGCAGCGTGGCCAGCACCAGGACGGAGTGGAAGATGTTGGGCAGCACCTCGGACACAATGATGCGCAGGTGCCCCATGCCCACGGCGGTCGCCGCCGCCACGTACTCCTTCGTCTTCTCGGAGAGCATCTCGCCACGCGCGAGACGGTAGAACTCCACCCACCCCTTGAACGTCAGGGCCAGCAGCAGGTTCGTCATGCCCGGCCCCATGAAGGCCATGACCGCGATGGCGAAAATCAGGTACGGGAACGCCAGCAAGAGATCCGAGAAGCGCGACAAGACCTCATCCAGCCCGCCGCGGAAATACCCTGCCAGGCACCCCAGAAGCACGCCGACGACCGCCGAGATGGCCACGGACACAAACCCCACCCAGAGCGAAATGCGGCTTCCGAAGACGATGCGAGACCACAGGTCGCGCCCCTGGGCATCCGTGCCGAGCCAGTAGTCCATGGTTCCCCCGGCCCACACCGGCGGCTCCAGCCTGCGTATGAGTTCACCCTTCGTGGGATCATGGGGCGCAATCTGCGGCGCGAAGACCGCCGCCGCGACGTAGAGAATCACCACCAGCCCGCCCACCAGGGCGATGGGATGCCCTGCCAGGTCGCGGAAGAACCCTGCGATGTTGGCAGCCCATATCCGCAGTCGGATGGTCAGCGGATACCACCAGGGCATTGTGGTTTGTGTGGTCTGCATGGCCCTCCCCCTGCTACAGGGTGATCTTCGGGTTGATGTAGGTGTACAGGATGTCCACGATGAGATTTGCCAGCACGAAGGTCAGCGCGTACACCATGACCACGCCCTGGACGAGCGGGAAATCGCGGGAGAAGATGGCGCGCACGGCCAACCTGCCCAGCCCGGGCCAACTGAACACCTGCTCCACGATCATGTTCCCGCCAAGAAGCACACCCACCTGAATGCCCACGACCGTTACGGTGGGGATGAGGGCATTGCGCAGCGCGTGCTTCAGCACCACCCAGGTCTCGCGCACGCCTTTGGCCCGCGCCAGGGTTACGTAGTCCTGCCTGAGCGCCTCCACCATGCTGGAGCGAAGCACGCGCGCCACCATCGCCGCCGTGCCCGCGCCCAGGGCGATGGATGGCAGGAGCAGGTGCTTCAGCGAGGACACCAGCGCCGTCGTGTTGCGGGTAAGAATGCTATCCAATACGTAGAACCCCGTTACCACCTCCAGCCCGGCGTTGTAGTCAATGCGCCCGGTAACCGGCAGCCATCGCAGTTTCACCGAAAAAATCAAGATAAGAAGGATGCCAAGCCAGAACGCCGGCATAGAGACCCCCAGGAAGGCGCCGGCCATACTCAAACGGTCCACGACGGAGTACTGCTTGACCGCCGACCAGATGCCTATCGGCACGGCGATAATCAACCCGAACAGAAGCGCGCCAAACGCCAGTTCTATGGTGGCCGGCAGTTGCTCCGCGATGAGCGCCATAACCGGTTTCTTGTACGCGTAGGAATACCCCAAGTCCCCCCGCAGCACATCGGAGAGGAAAAGATACAACTGAACGTGCAGCGGTTCGTCCAGATGGAACTCCTTGCGAAGTTGCTCCATCTCGCCTGGGGCAATGGTGCCCGCCTCACCCATCATGATATCCACCGGATCGCCCGGCGTCATGCGCATAAACAAGAACACCAACACCGCCACGCCGAACATGATGGGTATCGTGTAGAGCAGCCGCTCAAGGATTTTGACCGCACGCATGATAACCTCTCACAAGGGTGGGGATCAGGGGAGCGGTTCGCCGCCCCCCTGATCCGTCCAGATTGCCGGGCTACTGGGACAGCCAGACATCATGGAGGTTGATGCGACCGTCGGGCGAAGGCCCCCAGTTCTGCACGTTGGCGGCGGCTGCCTCAATCTCCTGCGGGACGAACAGGAAGACCATAGGCGCTTCTTCCCAGACGATGCGCTGAATCTCGTTGTAGATTTCGTGGCGCTTCGCAACGTCGGTCTCAATCTCGCCCGCCTTGATGAGTTCGTCCACGCGCGGGTTGCTGTATTGGCTGTAGTTGCCGCGTCCGTAAGTGGAGCCTTCAACGTAGGTGTGCACCTTCGCCTCCAGGTAGCCCACCGGATCAAAGGCCGAGTCGCCCCAACTGCCGACGGTCGCCTGGCGTTCGCCGGCCAGCAACTTCGGCCGCAGCACGGCCCAGTCCCAGACCCGCACGGTAACATCCAGCCCCAGGTTGGTGCGCAGTTCTCCGGCGATGGCCTCGGCCAGTTCCTTGGCGTCGGCGCTCACGTCAATCACGAAGGAGAACCCGTTTTCGTAGCCCGCCTCTTTGAGCAGGGCTTTGGCCTTCTCCAC
>JBBIHX010000045.1:0-19437 GCA_037446815.1 Caldilineae bacterium
TTGTGCGCGACGCGAATTCGCGTGAACTTGACCAACACAGTTTGGAACCGAATTCCGCGCAGGCTCGTCTTGACAACGTCGCAACCTTGCGTTATAATGTAGTCACTTAGATGGCTACTTGTGTGGAGGAGACCATGTCGGAGATTGGTGTGCGAGAACTGAAGACGCGGGCATCGGAAATCGTCCGTGCGGTGCGGGAGCGCCGAGCACGCTATCTGGTAACATATCGCGGCAGGCCGGTGGGTGTGCTCCTGCCCATTGGCGACGTGGAGCAAGACGAACTGGCATCCGAAGAGAGGAACAGAGCGGCCTGGAAAGAGCTCGTGGCCCTGGGGCAGAAGATGGGTGAGGGCTGGCAATCCGAGATGACGGGAGTTGAGATTCTGTCTGAGATGCGGCGATAGGAGGGGGACATGGCTGCCCTATACACGGTGGATGCCAGCGTCTTTCTGAGCGCCTTCAATCCGCGAGAGCCTGGCCATGAAGAGAGTCAACGTTTGCTGGCTCGGATGCAGGAGGAGGCCAAACCGATCGTGGTGCCTACGCTGCTGTTGCCCGAGGTCGCCGCTGCTGTCGGTAGAGGGCATGGGGACCCGGCTCTTGCCCGGCAGTTTGCGATGGCTTTGAAGCAATTGCCGCACCTGGTATGGGTTCCGTTGGATTCGGTTCTGGCGAATCAGGCGGCGGATCTGGCAGCGCAGCACCGGCTTCGTGGAAGCGATGCCGTGTATGCTGCTGTTTCGGGGAGATTTGGCAGCACCCTGGTTACCCTGGACAAACAGCAGCACGAGAGGGTGGCCGGGGCCGTCACCACGCGGACTCCTACAGAAGCCCTGGTGGAGTTTACATAACAGAGGGCACCCTTTTCCGCTATCGCGATGATGTCTAGTGCATTCGCGTTCGCGGGCATATTTAGCATTGGCTGGTTGATTCCCCCTTGCAGCAGCAGATAGAGACGGTTCCCTCGCAGCGATCGGGGTCTCGCCCGGGCAAGCAGTGGCTGATCTGGAACGGTTGGACGAGTTGATACGGAGCCGCCAGCCCGACGAGGAGAACGAGTTGGAGATCATGCATCTTCAGTATGTATGCGCGGCTCTGCCCAGAGAGGGGGAGCAAGCCAGCGTGGCGTACCGACTACGATCGCTGGTTCTGGACCGCTGGACTGTTTGGCCCCGACTTACCTGTTATCGCACGTGGCGTGGTCCGGGCGGAGAGCGCATCGACGGGACAAACAACAGCGCGGAGCGCGCCATCGGGTGGTGGGTCAAAGAGCGGTATCGGACCATGAGGGGGTACAAACGTCCTGAATCTGCGGTGAACGTTAGTCGTCTGCTGGCGTGGTGTGGTAACCATCTAGACAAGGGCGGAGCGGACTTGGCCGCACTTCTGGGGTAGCATCAGAAACCACCGGAGAAGAAGTGGTCTGCGTCCCAACATCCGTTGGCAAACTCCGAACACCCGCCCCCATTTGCCGCGCGGTGGAGCAAGGTAGTACAATGCCGCTGCGATCCTGGCACTTCGGCGAGGTCGCGCCAATGTGAGGACGGGCAGCGAGGCCCCTGCACAGAATAACGGGAATGATGGCATCGCTGCTCCATAGATTGCGCCAACACTCACCCTTGGGAGGCACGCCATGAGTCCATCAGCGGAAGCGTATCTGAAAGCCAACGCCGCGCGCATCCAGGACGAACTCCTGGAGTTCGTGCGAATCCCCAGCATCAGCGCGGACCCGAACCACGCGGAGGATGTCCGTCGGGCCGCAGACTGGGTCGCGCGCGCCATCCGCGCCGCAGGCCCGTTCACCGTGCGGGTCCTACCAACGCCGCGTCATCCCGTGGTGTACGGCGAATGGGTGGGCGCGCCGGGCAAGCCGACCGTTCTCGTGTACGGCCACTACGATGTGCAGCCGCCGGACCCCCTGGACAAATGGCTGACCCCGCCCTTCGCGCCGGACATCCGAGAGGGGCGCATCTACGCGCGCGGCGTCTCGGACGATAAGGGCCCCATGCTCATCCCCATCAAGGTTGCCGAAGCGTTCTTTGCGACGCACGGTCGCCTGCCTCTCAACGTCAAGTTCCTGTTTGAGGGCGAAGAGGAGATCGGAAGCCCGAGCCTGGAGGCGTTCGTGGAGCAGAACCGCGAGATGCTGGCAGCCGACTTTGCCATGTCGGCGGACGGCGCGATGTGGCGAATTGACGAGCCATCCGTATCCATCTCCAGCCGCGGGCTTGTCGGGCTGGAGTTTACCCTTACCGGACCTGGCAAAGATCTGCACTCGGGACGCCATGGAGGAGCCATCGCCAATCCCCTGCACGCCATGGCGCAGCTCATCGCCACGCTGCATGCCCCCGACGGCCGCGTCGCCGTTGCCGGGTTCTACGACGACGTCCGGGAACTTTCCGCCGAGGAGCGTGCCGAGATCCACAACCTCCCGTTTGACGAGCCCCGCTACCTGGACGAGGTCGGCGCCCCCGCCCCGTTCGGCGAGCCCGGATACAGCACCCTGGAACGCCAGTGGACTCGCCCAACCCTGGAGGTGAACGGCCTGTGGGGAGGATATCAGGGGCCGGGGAGCAAGACGGTCATTCCCTCCGAGGCCCATGCGAAGATCACTTGCCGACTCGTTCCTCGCCAGAACCCCGAGGACATCCTTGCCAAGATTGTGCATCATCTGGAAACTCACCTGCCGCCCGGGGTGCGCTTGCGGGTGGATGCTTCCGGGCATGGCGCGCAACCGTACCAGATTCCCAGCGATCACGTTGGACTGCGAATGGCGGAAGCGGTCTTGGAGGAGGTGTGCGGCAAGAAGCCGCTTCGGGTGCGCATTGGCGGCACGATTCCGGTTGCCGCGTGGTTTGAGCATCTGCTACATCAGCACGTGGTGTTCTTCTCATTCTCAACGGCCGACGAGGATTTCCATGCCCCCAACGAGTTCTTCCGCATCCACCGCCTTCATGAAGGACTCCGGGCGTGGGCCTTGTACTGGGAGCGACTTGGCGCCATAGGGGCTTCATAGGTCTCGGCGACGGGCTATGGGATTCCGTCAGATGCACGAATGTTCACGGAGACGTGGACCGCGTCTGAAACCCGTCAGAAGTAACCAGGCGGGAGCATTTGGCGCCGATACTATCCTGACAATAGGACTGGAGGGACTCGTGGTCCGGTAAGGTTGTTCTCATTGTGAGGCTGAGTTGTAACGAAGGAGGGAGACATGAGGACACAGGATATCCACCAGTGGGGGCCGAACACCCGCATTGTCCACGATGACCTTGAGGGCGAGCACATCTGGTATGCGCACGTGATGCCCATATTCATGTCCAACACCTTCTGCTACGAGGATAGCGAACACCTGCAGGCCGTGTGGCAGCACCGGGAACTCGGCTACATCTACAGCCGCGATCGGAACCCCACGGTAGATGCGTTTCAGAAGCGGATGGCGCAACTGGAGCGCGCAGATTGGGCGCAGGCTGCCGCGTCGGGCATGGGGGCCATCAGCGCGGCCCTGCTCGCGACCCTCAAGGCGGGAGACCACATCGTCTCGTCCGACCAGTTGTACCCCGAAACCCGCGAAATCATTGAAATCCACCTGGAGCAACTCGGCGTCCGCCACACGTTCGTGGAAATCGCCGACCTGGACGCTGTTCGCCGTGCGATGCGGCCCGAGACAAAGGTCATCTACACCGAGACCTTGTCCAATCCCTTCCTCATCGTGGCCGACATTTTCGCATTGGCCGACATTGCCCACGAGCACGGTGCGCTGCTCATTGTGGACAATACGTTCACCTCTCCGGCGTTGTTGCAGCCGCTGGAACTCGGCGCGGACCTGTCCGTGCAGAGCGCCACCAAGTTCATCTGCGGCCACAGCACGGCCATCGGCGGCGTAGTTGCCGGCAGGGACGCCAAACTCAAGGAAGATGTCTTCCAGATCATACGACGATTCGGCGCGTGCCTCAGCCCATTCAATGCCTGGGTGCTGCTATCGGGCGTCAAGACCCTGTACCTTCGCGTGCGGCGTCAATGCGAAAACGCGCTGAGGTTGGCTCAGTTCCTGGAAACGCATCCCGTCATTGAGAAGATATACTACCCAGGGCTGGAGAGCCACCCCCAGCACGAACTGGCCAAGCGGCTGATGGGCGGGGTGTACGGGAGCATGATCTCGTTTGAGCCGGTGGGCGGCAAGCAGACCCAGTGGAAGATTCTTGACAACCTGAAATTGACCTACCTTGCCACGAGCCTGGGCGACATATCCACCCTGGTGATCCACCGCCCCATGCGTGCGGTTACCCGCATTTCGGTGGGCATTGAGGAGCCTGAGGACATCATCGCGGACTGGAAACAGGCATTGGATCGCATATCGGTATAGCGTGCTGCGGGCAAAGCGCCACGGAGCCCCCGCACCTCCCGTGTCAGGGAATCTCGGCGACCTCCGCGCGCTGCCCCGACACGATGACAATCCGTTCGGGCTGAGGCCGCCCCGATGGGGTCATCCCCATGCGACCCAGCGGGCCGGGCTGGTCCCCCGCCGCTTCCAAGGTTGAGGGGGATCCCCCCGCGCCAAACGCATGATCCAGGAAGTACAGGGTCCCAAACAGCATGCCCGCCGAGTCAAAGTCGGGCACAGGGTCGCCCTGCATCTGTCGGCGAAATACCCGATTGCTCTCGGAGTCCATGCTCCCCACCCAGTGCCGAACACGCAGCAGCCGCGCAGGCCACGGGCTGCCGTCGGGCGCGCGGGTGGAGACCATCCCGTCGGCTGCCAAGACGGTGCATTGAGACCACATGCGAAGGGCCGTCGCCGCAAGGATCGCAGCGCCCGGGTCGTGCATGGTCAGGAACACGGAGAAAGGCTGATCTTCGGAGGGCGGGGTTGCAAGCCACGGAAGCCCGCGCGCCTCCACGGCCTTCCGGAATGCATCCAGACTTGCCCTGACATACGAGGCTTCGGCGTCGTCAAGGTGCGTCCAGCGCACCACGCTCTCAGGCCACGGCAGGGCCGTCCAATCCACACTGGGGACTGGCGGCGCCCCCAACGCAAGGGCGCGCGCGATTCCATTGACACCTGTGCACATTCGGTAGCGGCGGGCATATCCGGGTGGCCGGTCAAGGAGGTCCTCTACCGTGCTCTTGACGAACACAACCGGAATGTGCCGGGACGCCTCACCTGCAACCGCCGCGAAGCGGGAAGATTCCCCGAGGTAAACGAGGATATCTGCGGCCCGCGCCTGCTCTGCAACCGAGCCTAGCCCGAATGCCGCAAAGGCTGGTGTCCAGTGCTCCGCGCAAGCGATGGCGCACTCCCACGCCGCTTGAGCGGCCCGGCGCTCGCCTTCGCCCAGGCTAGCGAACGCCACGACCAACCCTACCCGGACCCGTCCCCTTGATGTTTTCATAGCCGCCCCCGGTCGCGATGGATATGCGCTAGCCGCACTCTTTCCACTCCGAAGTAACCACGATGCCCCGTTTCCGCAGTTCACGCGCAAACGGCTCGTAGGGCACATCCTTGACCGGCGACAGAAGGCCGCGCGCGCTCAGTTCGCCTGACCCGATCATCTGAACCCCGATGCTGGCCGTGAATCCGACGGTGCGGCTCATCGCAGTGAACCCTGTCGTCAGATCGCGCCAGTCAATGACCTGATACAGGGCGCGTTTGCGCCTGCCCCCTTTGCGCCCCTCAACCTCTACGCGGATGACCGCGATATCTCGCTCGTTCTCTTGGTACTGAAGGTGCGGCTCCATGACGGCTGCGAGAAAGCGCCTCCGGTCCACCGCAACGCCGTCAACGATCACAGGCTCGCTATCCAGCAGGTGCAAATCCACCAGTTTCCTCCAGAACTCCGCATGCCCTGGCCATCGGAGCACAAACCGCCCCATGTTCCGCAACTGCGACCTGGGCAGGCCCAATAGGTCCGCATACACAAGCGCGTCGCCATTCGGGAAAGCCTCCAGTCGGCCTATGCCCTCCAGTTCCACGTAGTGCAGATTCTCCGGGCGGAACATCTCGTTCTCCCGAATCTCCACAATCTGCCCGTCTCGGATGATGCGGCCCGCGCGCAGGTACGACTTGAGGACGCCCTCAAATGTCCAGGTTACCTTGTACTGAATGGGGTTGTTCGCCGCCTGCGGTTCTGGAAACCCGGCGCCATACGTAACGATATCCTCAACGAAGTCAAACTGACGGACGGCCTCGCCCAACAGCACCAGGTCTATGCCCGGGTCCATCCCGAATTCGGGCAGGAGGGTAAGGCCCTTCGCTTGGGCTTCGGCGGCAAGGTGCCGTATGGAGGCGGCATACGAGGCATTGACATAGTGAAGCCCGTGGCGAACCGCCGCTTCCGCGACCATGCTGTTGAAGCGATTCGGCAGCAAATCAAGCGCGACATCGGCTCCCAGCGACATCAGGCGCTCAATGTCCGCGGGGTCCCGCGCATCGCACGGCTCGCAGCGCACCTTCGCGCCGTAGCCCATGTCCGCGACGTGACGCATGAGCGCCGCGAGATCAAGGTCCGCCGCAATGACCTCCTCCACCCCATCGCTGCGAGCCAAATCGTGCAAGGCGACCTTGCCCTGCATCCCGACCCCAAGAAGCAACACCCTCATCGCACACCTCCTCGCTCAGGGGCGCGTGGAGCGTTTCGCCATCCGCGCCCGACCCTGTGCACGCCCCTCACCGCATAGAGGCGGCGGTGCGCACGACGCGACGGTCCGCCGTGCCCTTCCGTCGGAAGCGCTACGCCGCGAAGGCATCGTAGAAAGCGGCTGCCAAGCGCGTTGTCTCGCTGTTTGGAACGGCAAACGTGGCCCGAATCTCGGCCTGCTCTGCGAAGGCCACCGGGATGCCCAAGTCGTTCGCAGCGGCCTGGGCCTTCCGGAAATTGCGCGCGATGAACTCCGGGTCGCCCACCAGCGACACGAGGCCGACTTGAGAAACAACCTGGCTGACTCCGAGCCTGTCCGATCTCAACGCTTGTTCCACGTCATCGCGCCAGGCGGGCGAAACCGCGATAACCAGCGCGTCATCGTGAGCGTCCCGCATGCGCACCGCCGCGAAGCGATCAAATAACTCCTCCTGCGCTACAGGCCATCGGGTTCCGTCAGGGACGCGAAGCAGGTCCACGCTCCCGAGAATCGGAATGCCGACCAACGGACTCTCATCGGCGACATTTGCGATGACTGTGCCCGGACTGTCTGAAAATGTGGAGCGGGCCACGATGGGCGTATCCCCGCGCTGACCGATGAGCACCGCGCCCGGATGCATGACCCTGGCGCCGAAGATGCCGACTTCGTACATCTTGCGATAACTGATGCGTTGGAGGTACCGCGCATGGGGAATCACCCGCGGGTCGGCGATCGCAACGCCTGGGACATCGCTGTAGATTTCCACCTTCTCCGCCCCGACGGCGACCCCTATGGCGACGCCGGAGGTATCGCTTGCCCCGCGGCCGAGGATGGTGATTTCGCCCTCGGTCTCCGTCGCCCCCTGTCCGCCCGCAATCACCGGCACTTCGCCCTGTTCCACATGGCGGAGGATGCGACTCGGGTCAATCCGCGTGATCTTCGCGCGCCGCCAGCGCCCATCGGTGTACACCCGAGCCTGCCATCCTGTCAGGCCCACCGACCGAAGGCCCGCCAGTTTCAGCAAGTGCGACAGGATCGCGACCGAGATCACTTCCCCGCAGTGGAAGATGAGGTCCTCATCCCTGCCATCCACCGGCTCGCCCTGCGCGTGAATCAGGTCCAGCAGGGTATCGGTCGCGTACGGCGCCCCTCTGCGCCCCATAGCCGAGACGACAACCACGGGCCGGTACCCCTCTGCCAGCGTCCGCTTGATGTGTCCAACGACACGTTGTCGGCTCTCCGGAGTGGCAACAGACGTGCCCCCGAATTTCTGCGCTACGATCTTCTCTGCCATTCCTCAACAAGCCCCTGCTCCACGAGCACCTGCGCGATTTGGACCGCATTCTGGGCCGCCCCTTTGCGCACATTGTCCGAGACCAGGAACAGGTTCAGGCCGTTCTCAATGGAGAAGTCCTCGCGGATGCGCCCCACGTGGACGAGGTTGCCGCCGCTGACGCGGATGGGCTGCGGAAACTCCAGGTTCTCAATGTCGTCCACGACCTTCACGCCAGGGGCCTTGCTGAGCGCTTCTCGCGCCTGCTGCACGGTAACCTTGTCGCGGGTCTCTATGTTGCAGGAAACCGAGTGGCAGTTGAGGACGGGCACGCGCACGGCGGTATCCGTGATCGCCATGTTGGGATCGTGCAGCATCTTGCGCGTCTCGTGGATCATCTTCCACTCTTCCCGCGTGTAGCCGTCGTCTTCAAAGACATCTATGAACGGAATCAAGTTGTATGCGATCTGATACGCGAACACCGACGGGGGCGACGGCTCAAACCCCGCGGCAATATCCACGCACTGCTTCTTGAGTTCCAGTTGCCCGCGGATAGCCCCGCCGGAAACCGCCTGGTACGTAGAGGCGACAACCCGCTTGATGGGAGAGAGGTCGTGGATGGGCTTCAGTACCACAATCGTTCCGATGGTGGTGCAATTGGGATTCGCGATGATACCGTTGTGCCACTTCAGGTCTTCGGGGTTCACTTCGGGCACCACCAGCGGGACATTCGGGTCCAGGCGGAAATGCCGGCTGTTGTCAATGGCGATGGCGCCGCGCTTGGCCGCCGCGGGGGCCAGCTTGGCGCTGACCGCCTCGTGGGTAGCGAAAAGCGCGATGTCAACGCCCTCAAACGCCTCCTCGGTGCCTTCTTCCACGTAGAGCGTCTCCCCTTTGAATCTGACCGGGGTCCCGACCCATTCTTTGGACTCCAGCAATTTGAGCCTGTTGACCGGGAAGTCGTACTCCTCAAGGATGCGAACCATGGTAGAGCCGACCAACCCCAAGGCTCCGGCTACCGCAACATTGTAGGTTTTCATCTGACCCTCCTGACTGTAGGTTATTGGCTGGACCGCAAGTTTCAAACGCGCGCGAGTGCGGCGCGCATTGCTTCCAGTGCGCGCTCAAGGGTTTCTCGCGAGGCAGCGAATGAGAGGCGCACGTGATTCGCAAAGGATGCTCCAAAGGCGACCCCGGGCACCACGGCGACACCCGCTTCCTGCAACAATCGTTGCCCCACTTCCGTGCCGGTGCCGTAGGCTGAGACATCGGGAAAGGCATAGAACGCCCCCTCAATCGGCGGGCACTTCACCCCGGGTATGGCGTTCAACCCCTGGACAACCAGGTCTCGCCGGGCCCGAAACTCTGCCACCATGCGAAGCAAGTCGTCCTGCGGCCCGGTGAGGGCGGCGACGGCTGCCTTCTGGGCGAACGACGTGGCGCAGGTAACGGAGTGCTGGTGAACCTTGAGCACCGCGCCCATGAGATTGGCCGGGCCTGCCATGTACCCCAACCGCCAGCCCGTCATGGCGTAGGACTTGGAGAAGCCGTTGACCACGAAGGTGCGCTCCCGCATGCCCGGCAGAGACGCCACGCTTCGGTGCCTGCGACCCTCGTACACGAGTTTCTCGTAGATTTCATCCGAAATGACGAGTAGATTCGCCCTTTCCGCGACCGTGGCGATGGCAGCCAGTTCCTCATCCGTGGCGACCCGACCGGTGGGGTTGTTCGGCGAGTTGAAGACGACCATGCGGGTGCGAGGTGAGAGGCGGGACATGAGCGCGCGCTCCGTGATACGGAAGCCGTCGGCCGGGTCAAGCGAGACGTGAACGGGGACTCCCCCCGCCAGGCGCACCATGGGGTCATACGAAACCCAGGCGGGATCCAAAATCAGTACCTCATCCCCCGCCTCCACCGTAGCCATGATAGCGGCGAAGATGGCCTGTTTGCCCCCAATCGTTACCAGAATCTCGCGGTCGGGCGCATACGAAAGCCCGTTGTCCGCCTCCAGTTTGTCCGATATGGCAGCCAGGAGCGGGCCTATGCCTCTGGAATTGACGTAGTGCGTGAACCCGCCTTTGAGCGCCTGGTACGCTGCCTCAACGATGTGCGGGGGGGTGTCAAAATCCGGCTCGCCGGCGGTGAGGTCAAAGACGGTTTGCCCCTCATCCAGCCTGCGCTGGGCCAGTTCCCGGAAAGCGAGGGTTGGGGAAGATTCAATGGATTGGACTCGGCGAGGGAGTGTATAACCTTCCAAAGGCGCGTTTCCTCCACTTGGGCTAACGGCGTTCTTCGGCCGTCGCGGTCGTCATTATACGTGTGGAACGCGGTGATGTCAATTTGATATACTAGACTTGACATCCTAGAATTCCCGTGGTATACTACTTAATGCACAGATTCGGAGGTGGTACCATGGCAGAGTGTCCTCCCATGGCCGACCAGGCCTACACCGTAATCAAGCAGGCTATCCTTTCGTGCGCCCTTGAACCCGGGCAGCAGATCGCCCAGGCCCAGGTCGCCGAGAAGTACAACCTCGGCCTGACCCCGACACGGGAGGCGCTGAAACGCCTGGAGCAGGAAGGGTTCGTTCAGTCGGTGCCACGCTTCGGGTACATTGTCAGCCCACTCACGCTATCCGACCTCCACGAACTCTTTGAGTTGCGACTGATCCTTGAGACCGCAGCGGTGCGCCTGGCGGTGGAGCGCGCCACCGACGAGCAACTGGCCGAACTCAGCGCACTCGCAAAGTCCCGGTACAGATACGGGGACAGGGCCACTTACAGCGCCTACCTGGCCGACAACGCGCGATTCCATACGGCGATCGCACTGGCCGCGGGGAATCGCCGATTGGCCGATGGGGTGGCGCGCGTGCTGGACGAACTCACGCGCGTGTTCCACATGGCGCTGGACCTTCGCGATAGCGCCGATGAGAAAGTGCGCGATCATGTGAATCTGGTGGATGCCCTAATGGCGCGCGATCTGGAGCGGGCGCTGTACTTTGTTCACGAGGAAATCGCCCATTCGCAGAAGCGGGTATTGGAGGCATTGGCGGGCCATTTGGGAAGCAGGATTACTTTGCAGCCTGCGCGCCGGTTGAGCGGCACGCTGGCAAAATGATGCCGGATCGCAGAAAACTCTTGACAGAATGGGTTTTCAATGTTATAATAGCGTTATAGTACGGTGTTACATCGTCCCCAACCGCGTCATCCCGAACGTGCACCTGAGATAGGCACCTGGCTGAGCAGGAGCGGCGGCTTGATGCAATTGCACATAGACCGTGGCATTCCGGTCCCCATCTCGGAACAGATCAAGGGACAGATTTCATACGCAATCATGTGCGGCATCCTTCGTCCTGGCGACATTCTTCCATCTGTCCGCGATCTCTCCGAGACGCTGGGCGTTTCGCCTATGACCGTTGCCCGTGTCTATCGCGAACTGGCTAACGACGACTTGATTGTGGCAAAACCTGGCGCCGGGACGCAGGTGGCCGACATCGCCCGCATCAACGGGCGCGATAGGCACCAGGTGGCCCAGAAAAGTCTGAGGCAAATCGCGGACATGTACATGCGCCACGCGCTTTCGCTGGGACACCCCATTGCCGAAGTGCGCAGGGAATTCCTGAGTCGCCTGGAAGCCCACGAGCAGAACGGAGGCATTCGCCAGATCGCACTCGTCGGAAACTTTGACAACGCCACCCGACGATACACGCATGACATGGAGAGCATGTTGCATGACCTCGGCGTTCGGGTCGTCCCGCTCGTACTGGGCGATCTTGAACGCGACTTCTCGGGGAGCCTGGAGCGACTGCGCAACGTGGCCCTGGTGGTAACTATTCCATCGCGGCTGCAGACCGTGCGGGCGTTGCTGGAGCCGCATGGATACACCGTGGTGGCGGTTGCGTTTCGGCCCCGCCCTGAAACGCAGCGCAGAATCGCAGCCATTCCTCCGGGGATGCGTATCGGAGTCGTGGCGACATATCCCGAATTCCTGCAGTCCTTGCTGGATGAGGTCTCTTCGTACTGCCTGGCGCAGCAGCCCCTCCTTCGTGCCACGCTGCACCAGGAGGAGCGGATTCGGGAGATGCTCTCACAGATAGACGTTCTTGTGTACGCCAGTGGCAGCGATACGATATTGGATTGGCTGCCGCCGAATGTAGAGGCCATAGAGTATCAGTATTGGCCCGACGCCGACTCCGTCAATCGTTTGCGTCCGTTGATTGCCAAGATGCTACCGGTCACGGCATAAGGCAGCGCGGCCCGCCCGAATGGGCGATATCTTCTGACTCCAGGCTGCAATGACGCAGCGCACTACAACTGCTAGTCGCACGTCTTCCGCTCAACGCTGAGTGAACCCATTGTACACATCGGAACCGGGGTGTGGCCTTTGGCAAGGTTGCGGTTGATTCTGCGCAAGCCCGGCGAGGAAGCACACAACCTTGCCCCAGCGAGTTTGGAGGAGGTGAGCAGAAAGAGCGTAAACTGGGAGTTTCCTAGAGTTCGGAAGCAGTAGGAGGATCGCCGACAAGGACTTTCGCGTAAGGGAGGAAGAGAGATGCGAAAGCGAGTGTTTGCAGCAGTATCTGTGCTGGTACTCTTGTCCATGGTGCTGGGTGCGTGCGGCCCCGCAGCGACGCCCACACAGCCGCCCGCGCAGCCTACGACCCCGCCGGCCCAGCCCACCACGCCACCGGCGCAGCCTACCACCCCGCCGCCCACGCAGCCGCCGGCCGAGAAGACCCTGGTCATCGCCATCGGAGCCGATGCCACGTACCTGGACCCCGAGTCGGTCATGAACAACGAGTCGGGCTTTGTGATGTCGTGCATCTTTGACGGCCTCACCAAGTACAAGAAGGGCACGTCCGAGCCCGGCCCGGGTCTCGCGGAAAGATGGGATGTTTCTCCGGACGGCAAGGTGTACACCTTCTACTTGCGCAAAGGCGTCAAGTTCCATGATGGGACACCCTTCAATGCCGACGCCGTCTTGAAGGAATTGGACCGGGTGAAGAATCCGGACAACCCTTACTACGTGTACAAGCAGGAAGGTGTGCATAGTTTCGCCGACTTCACGTGGGGCGTCGTGGAGTCCTACGAAAAGGTAGATGACTACACGGTGAAGATCACCCTCAAGGAGCCCCACGCGCCGTTCCTCGCCAGCATCGCCATGGTATGGTCGGGCATCATGAGCCCCGCCGCGGTTGAGAAGTGGGGATTTGATGTGAACTACCATCCGGTGGGCACCGGCCCGTTCAAACTGGTGGAATGGGTGCGCAACGACCATATCACCCTGGAGGCGAACAAGGAGTACTGGGACGGCGCGCCGAAGGTGGACAAACTCATCTTCCGCGTTGTCCCCGAAAGTTCGGTGCGGCTTCTGAAGTTGGAGCAGGGTGAAGTCCACATCCTGGCCGACGTGGACCCCGAGGACTACCAGCGCATTCAGAGCAACCCGCAGTTGAAACTGCTGGAGCAGCCCGGACTCACGGTGAACGGCATTGCCCTCATCTGCGACGCGAAACCGTGGGACGACGTGCGCGTGCGGCAGGCGGTCAACTACGCCGTGAACAAGGAGGAGATGAACAAGTTCCTGTACAAGGACGCGGCCGTTACCGCGGCCACCGGCATGCCGCCGATCCTGCCGGGGTACCCGAAGGACCTGGAACCCTATCCGTATGACCCGGCGAAGGCCAAGCAACTGCTCGCCGAGGCGGGGTATCCCAACGGGTTCAAGTACAAACTCCTGTGCTACGAGAACCCGCGCGGCTACAACCCCGTCGGCATCAAGATGGCCGTCGCAGTCCAAGAATACCTCAAGGAAGTCGGCATTGAACTGGAACTTGAAACGCTGGAGTGGGGCACGTTCCTGGCGACGCGTCGCCGCGCCGACAACAAGGACCTCGGCATGGTGGGCTGGTCGGGCGACAATGGCGACCCGGACAACTTCCTTTGGGAGATGTTCAGCAGCGACAACATCCCCGTGGGCAATACGGCTCACTACTCCAATCCGAAACTGGACGAGATCCTGCGGAAGGCCCGTGTCGTAACCGACCCGGCGGAGCGCGCCAAACTGTATGAGGAGGCCAGCCGTATCATCCACGATGACGCGCCGTGGCTCTTCATCAACCACACCAAGCACGTGCGCGCCATCCGCGCCAACGTGGAAGGTTTCGCCCTGAACCCATTGCAGATGTTCTGGTACATGGAAGACGTGGAACTGAAGTAGCGATTCGCACGGTAGCGCCTGGGGCCGGTTCCAGGAGGGCCGGCCCCAGGTGCTAGCCGAACGCGCGAACAAGAGGTGACGCTTGGGCCGTTATGTCATCCGAAGAGTCCTGCAAATGATTCCCGTTCTCATCGGTGTCAGCATCTTCGTCTTCGTGGGGATGCACATTGTGCCGGGCGACGTGGCTACGCTACTGCTGGGAGACAAGGCAACGCCCGAGTCCTTGGCCCGCCTGCAGCACGAACTGGGCCTTGACCAGCCCGTCTACGTGCAATACTACCGCTTCATCGTCAAGGCCTTGCACGGGGATTTCGGCGTCTCACTGCGCACGCGCCAACCGGCCTGGCGCGAGGTGTGGTGGGCCCTGCCGATGACGATTGAACTCTCCATCTGCGCCATCATCGTGGCAGTGCTAGTGGGCATTCCGGTTGGCGTGCTCGCCGCCCTCCGCCAGTACTCGTTCTTTGACTCGTTGTCCATGGTGGCTGTTCTCGTAGGCGTATCCATGCCCATTTTCTGGACCGGACTCATCTTGCTCATGTTGTTTGGAGGGAGGCTCCACTGGCTGCCGATAGGCGGCATTTTGGACGAGGGCATCGTATTCCGCCCGATCACGGGCATACACCTGCTGGACACTCTGCTGGTTGGGGATACGCAAGTGTTCAACTCGGCGTTGCGCCATCTCATACTGCCATCCATTGCGCTGGGGAGCATCCCCATGGCGACGATCGCCCGCATGACGCGCTCCGCGATGCTGGAAGTGCTCCGCCAGGATTATGTGCGGACGGCGCGGTCCAAGGGGTTGAGCGAGCGCCTGGTGATCATCCGTCATGCGCTGCGCAATTCGCTCATCCCCGTGGTTACCGTAATCGGCCTCCAACTGGGCCTTCTGCTGTCGGGAGCGGTTCTCACCGAGACGGTCTTCGCGCTGCCTGGCCTGGGACGCCTCGCCATCACATCGCTCCTGGCCCGGGACTATGCGGTCGTGCAGGCCGTGGTCATCATATCCGCTCTCATGATTGTGGTCATCAACCTGGCTGTTGACATCCTGTACGCTTACCTGGATCCTCGCATACACTACACGTAAGGAAGGTCCCTGATCCATGGCCAATCAGGTGCAGTTGGACGCCAAAGCGATTGCGCGGTCGCGCATTGCTGCTACCGAGCGCAGGGCCGCCAGCACGCCATCCGTGTTCCGCCGCTTGCTGCGCAGTAAGTCAGCCATCATCGGTCTGGCGATTATCCTCACCATCACGCTCGTTGCCATATTCGCCGAGCAAATCGCTCCCTATGACCCCATCAAGCAGAGTTTCATCCGCCAACTTCGTCCACCTTCGGCCTCATTCCCTCTGGGCACAGATGAGTTCGGCCGCGATATTCTCAGCCGCATCATCCACGGGGCCCGTTGGGCGCTCTTGGCGGGTATTCTAGCCGACAGCATCGCGCTGGTGTTGGGCGTCTCGCTGGGGCTCATTGGGGGCTACTACGGGGGCAAGATAGACGCATTCGTGGTCTGGCTTACCGATGTGATGCTTGCGTTCCCTTACCTCCTCCTGGCGATGATTGTCGTTGCGATATTTGGGCCCGGCATCCGCAACGCGATGATTGCCGTGGGCATCGTCTACATGCCCCAGTACGCCCGTCTCGTTCGGGGAACTGTACTGTCGCTCAAAGAAAAGGAATTCGTGGAGGCTGCGCGCGCTATTGGTGCGTCCTCTTTCCGCATCATGTTCCGCCACATTCTGCCGAACTGCGTGGCTCCCATCATCGTGATGGCCACCCTGGCGGTCGGTTGGGCGATCGTCCAAACGGCGGGGCTTTCGTTTCTGGGCTTGGGAGCCCGCCATCCGATGCCGGAATGGGGCGCGATGCTCGCCGGCGGGCGGAACTACATGCTGTCGGCGTGGTGGATTGCTACCTTTCCCGGGCTTGCAATCGTCATCACGGTTATCGGTTTCAACCTGCTGGGCGATGGACTCAGGGATGTCCTAGACCCCTACCTGAGGGGACGCTAGTTTGCGGGGCGTAAGGGCAGGGCGAGAGGCCCTTCCAGGAGATGAGAATCCGCGCCCACGCCCGTTACGGCAGCAAAGGAAGCCCATGCGAGGATCCTGCCTATGTCTGGGGCGCTGCCCAATCGGATACCGCCCACCACCCAAGGCCCAAGAGATTTCCAAAAACTCACACGAAAAGGAGACAAGAATGGCTAAGAAGAAGTATCTGCTAGAGCACATGACCTGGCCGGAAGCGCTGGAGGCATTCTCGCGCAAGCCCTGTGTGGTTGTGATCCCCATTGGCTCTACGGAGCAGCATGGCCCGCACATGCCGCTGGGTACCGACTTCCTCACCGCGCAGGAATTCGCGCGGCGGCTTGGCGAACGCGCCAACGTGATCGTTACGCCGACGCTCCCGATAGGCTACGCCAAGTATCACACCAGTTTCCCCGGCACGCTGTCCGTGAACGAGGACACGCTGGCAAACATGCTCATGGAGATTTGCCAGGACCTGGTGAGTTACGGGGCCACGCACATCCTCTTCGTAAACGGCCACGGGGGGAACATGCAGGCCATTCGCCAGTGCGGGGAGATGCTCCGCACCCTGGGCGTACCGATGGCCGCGGTGGTCTATTGGAAGGTCATCCAGACCGTGAATCCGGAATGGCTGCCCATCGGGCACGGCGACTACGTGGAAACGGCCCTCGTTCTGGCGCTGGATGAATCGCTGCCCAACATGAAGATCGCCAAGATCCCGACAAGCAAGAAGTTGAGCGATGCGATCGCGCTGGATACGCCGCACGACGCGAAGTTCCATGGAGGCTCGGTCTTTGTGAACCTCATCACGGCGGACCTGACCGATAGCGGCGACATGCTGGAACTGGGGCTGTCGGCTGCAACTAACTACGACACGCCGCCCACAGCCGCCTCCAAGGAGATGGGAGAGAAGATTTACCAGGGCATTACCGATTACCTGGTGAAGTTCGTTGAGGAGTTTGGCAAGGTGAAACTCCCGCCCGTTGAGTCGCTTGGCCCGCTTGGAAAGCGCGACGCGTAGTTGCGCCATCCGCCGTTGGAAAGGAGATAGGTATGGCATCGGTGTTGAAGGTAGGGGATTACTCTGCGGCAAAGGGCACAAAGACATCGGGCATCCAAGAGTTGCAGGTTGCCGGGCACACCGTCCAGGTGCCTCTCTTTCTGGTTCACGGGGCGCAGCCCGGTCCGACGCTGGTCGTAACGGCGGGTGTTCACGGCGCGGAATACGCCAGCATCGCGGCTGCGCTGGAGATTGGTCAGAACCTCAAGCCCGAAGCCGTGCACGGCAGCGCGATCGTGGCGCCGGTGGTGAACATGCCGGCATTCCGCGCCCGGTCCATCTACGTTTGCCCGCTGGACGGGAAGAATCTGAACCGCGTATTCCCCGGTCAGGAAGACGGCTCTGCCTCCGAGCAGTTGGCCTACTGGCTGTTCCGCAATCTTCTGAAGCGAGCCGACTACTACGTGGATTTGCACGGCGGCGACTTGATTGAGGCGCTGATTCCGTTCACGATTTACCATGCCTCCGGGAACGCAAGCGTGGATGAGAGGTCCATGGAATTGGCGCAGGTCTTCGGGATTCCATACGTCGTGCGCAGTGAGACGCAGGGGTCTACCTATTCTGCGGCGGCGCGGGCGGGCATTCCGAGCATGCTGGCAGAAGCGGGAGGCCAGGGGTTGTGGCCCAAGGAAGCCGTCGCGCTTCTCACCACGGGCGTAGACCGGCTGATGCGACACCTGGGGATGCTGGACGGCCCAAAGCCCGAACCCGTGCCTACGCAGACGCTGGAGCGGTTCATCTGGCTGCGGAGCGAGCACGACGGATACTACTATCTTGACGTGCAGGTGGGCGACACGGTACGCCAAGGCCAGCCCCTGGGCCGCATCACCGACTACGAGGGCCGGGTTCTCCAGCATGTGGAAGCGCCCGCCACCGGCCGGATTCTGTTCCTGGTGTCGTCGCTGGCCATCAACAAGGGGGACCCGTTGCTGGCCGTGGGGGCGTGAGGGGAGGATTGCCCACAGTACCCATTACCACATGCCTGATGCTCACAACAAGGAGAGTCTACACATGTTGCTATTGAACTTCAGTTTTGAAAGAACCGACTGTGTGGCATCATGAGGACATGAGACCTAAAGGTAGTGCAGAAGCATTGGAAGCGCGTCGCCGGATTGCTCCTGCAGGGAAAAGGAGTCCGTGAAGTTGCCCGTTTGGTTGGCGCCGCGCCCTCGGCGGTTTCGGGGTGGAAGCGAAGACTGGAAGAAGGGGGGATGGAGGCTCTGCAAGCGAAACCCCACCCCGGTCGCCCAGCGCGGTTGACGGCCGAGCAGAAACAGGAATTGGAGAGCGTGCTTCCCAAAGGCGCACGGGCTGCTGGTTTTCGTACGGAGCTGAGGGCGCTGGCCCGGGTGACGCAAGTGAGTGAAGTACAATCCAGGCCACGTCTGGTACATCCTACGGAGAATGGGGTGGAGTTGCCAGAAGCCAGAGCGGCGAGCTCGCGAGCGCGACGAAAAGGCGATAGCCACGTGGCGCAAGGAGCGTTGGGTAGAAGTGGAAAAGTCCCGCGCCAACGGCTGGCCCATCGTCTTCATAGACGAGAGCGGCTTCATGCTCCAACCGGTGGTGCGCCGGACCTGGGCGCCAAGGGGAAAGCCCCCCGTTCACTACAGTTGGGACCGCCACGACCGCCTGTCGGTAATTGCAGGAATCACCGTATCTCCTGTTCGTTGCCGGCCAGGGCTCTGTTTTCGGATCCACACTGGGAACATCAACTTTGAGAAAGTGATTGAGTTCATCATTCTTCTGCGCAGGCACTTGGGGCGCAAGTTTATCTTGGTGCTGGACCGCTTGAGCGCTCATCGCAAAGCCGTACGGCTGTTGCAAGGGGAACATCCTAACTGGTTTGAGGTGGAATGGCTACCTGCGTATGCGCCTGATCTCAACCCGACGGAACTGGTGTGGAATCACAGCAAGTACGGTGACTCGGCGACCTTCGCTCTATGGCGCACAGCCGCACGGGGCAGCCGCTGTCCTGCGTGGGATTGTCGGCCATGCCGCCGTCGCAGCCGATCTCTTCGGGCGGGATGCGAAAGCCGAAGCACCGGTGCCAGCCGCCGCTGGGGACTTGCCGGTTGGCAGGCTTCACCTCAATGTTTACCCTGTCCCCTATGTCCGTAGGCGTTCATCCACGGTTTGGGTTCTTGTTGGTGTCTATTCGTGTGATTGCGGGTGGATTCTCTACCGCTCGCAGTGAATCCGCTTGTCGGTCCAGCCGGGCAGCGACGGGTGGTGCGCGA
>JBBIHX010000046.1:0-19062 GCA_037446815.1 Caldilineae bacterium
GGCAAGTTGCTTGACAAAAGGGCAGAGGTGTGGTATATTGTATACAGCCTCATCCAGGAGACGTGATTGGAAACCCGTGTTCCTTGAGAATTGCCCTCGGAGGGGCAGGCGTCAAGGATTCCCATTCGCTCAGGTTGCCGCGCGCCGTGCACCGCGCTTGCGGCGGCCTGGCGAGGAGGGGAAAGGAGGTGATCATCTAGAACGGTCTCTTGCGAATCCTCACACGCAGCACCATCGTCAGAGCAGCATCACACGCATGTGAAGCGCAGTGCAAATGCTCGTGGTCGCGACAGGGCTCGCCCGTGCTGTGCAAGCACCGAGTCCATCCTGATATCCAATCGGAAGGCTGGTCGTAACTGTCAATCTCAACTATGCGGTTGGGGCAGTTTAGACCGAAGACCATGAGCGCAAGTCGTTCGCAGCGCATGAACACCAGCGATGGCTGCACCGGTCCAATCACGTTTGTTTCGTCGGCAGGGAGCATGCCGGTATCGTGTTCCATCACCGGCCAGCGGCTCGCCGAGGGGACGCGGGAACCTACACCGGCGCGGCATCGCTACCCGTGTTTGGAATGCGAACGCAACTCAACCCTTTTGCCTTAAGGAGGAGGCAAGATGTCCAAGAAGGTCATTGCAGCACTTGGGTTTTTCCTGGTCCTGCTGTTGGCCGGAGTGCTGATGGCAGGGTGCGCTGGCCCTCAGGGTCCTGCTGGCCCACAAGGCCCCGCCGGCCCTCCGGGTCCAGCCGGTCCGCAGGGGCCTGCCGGCCCTACCACCCTCGTTACGCCGCCCAGTCAGCCCGAGACCTGTACGGTATGCCACAAGGGCGCGGGCGCCACGCATCAGGTGTACTACGACCAGTTGTATCAGGATGGCGTGATCAAGGTTAGCGACATCACGTACTCGTTCACGCCGCCCGATACGAGCAAGGTCAGTTTCAAGTTGACGAAGAATGGCGCTCCGTTTGACGTGCGGCAGGCGGACTCGTGGGCCGTCTACTTCGTGCCCTACGCCGATTCCAAGTTCCAGTTTGAACCGGCTCGCGACAGGCTGTCCCTGAAGGGGAAGGTTACCTACGACGGGCAGGGTGTCGCGACGAGCGTCGTTACCGGAACGACGAACCTGGCCGCGATGAACGGCCTCATCGTCGTGTACGGCACCGATGAGATCGTCGGCAGGCTGCCCGCGCGCGTCTCCCAGGGCAAGTACCCGTTCGTGGGCATGAAGGAGACCGGCAAGGGCGTGGACTACACGTCCCCGGCCAACGTCGCAGGGTGCGAGAAGTGCCACACGGTACCCTACCTGAAGCATGGCTACATCTATGCCCAGGTGGATGGCGATCCCGCGACGGACTTCTACACCTGCAAGGTCTGCCACCTGGACAACGGCGAGGGTGGCCACTTTGAGTGGCAACTGCTGGTTACCGACCCCGCCAAGGCGCTCCCGGTTCTGGAGAGCGAGGAGAACGTAACGCCGGAGATCAAGGCCCAGTTTGCGTACAAGACCACGGTGATGAACGACGTGCACATGTCGCACGCCATGGAGTTCCCGTATCCGCAGTCCATGGCCAACTGCGTAACGTGCCACGAGGGCAAACTGGACAAGGTGCTGGCGGATGCCAATTTCAAGACGGAAGTCTGCAAGAGTTGCCACCCGGTAACCAGCGTTGAGGGGTTGGAGACTCCCGCGCCCGCGCTGAAGACGATCCTCCCGTCGCCCATCCACGACAACCTGGACCTGAACACCGTGGATTGCACCACCTGCCACGGCGAGGGGAAGGCGGCTCGCGGCTTCAGCAAGATTCACACCGGCTACGACAAGGCCATCTACACCGCATCTGGCCAGAAGTACTCGGACGCCATCAAGGTCAGCATTGACAGCGCGTCCTTCGCCGACAACAAGCTGACCTTCGCGTTCAGCGCGACCGAAGATCCCGACCTAGAAGGCGTCAACGCGGCGGACATCGTGCCGACGGTGCTGGTTAGCCTGTACGGGTGGGACACGAAGGACTTCATCCTCGGCGGCCATGAGCGGCTGTTGGACACCAACGGCGATGGCAAGATTGACCGCAACGACCAGGCGATTCTGGAAGCCGCGCTGGGCGAAGAGCACCCGAACGTCAAGGTAACGTCAACCGGTGCCGGCAAGTGGGAAGCGACGTTTGACCTGTCCAAGTGGGCCGACCTGCTCACCAACGGCTCGGTGAAGCGCGCCGAGGTCGCGGTCATGCCGGCCCTGAAGAACGCGGATGGCGTCATGGTCGCGCTGGTTGCCCCGTCCCGCACCTTTGACTTCGGCGCCAACGCTTTTGACGACAAGTTCAACAAGCCCATCGTGAAGGTGGCGGACGGCTGCGACAACTGCCACGGCGCGCTGGGGACCACGTTCCACACGCCGGACCGCGGCGGCAACGCGGTGGTCTGCCGCATGTGCCACATCACCAAGAGCGGCGCCGCGCACCTGGAGATGCAATCGCGCTCGCTGGATTCGTACATCCACGCGACGCACGCAGGCCAGCCGTATGACGTGGCGAACATTGACTTCGCCGACCCGGTGCAGGCTATGCACTACGAGCATCACATTGAGTTCCCGTTCCCGACGCATGGCATCACGGACTGCGAAGCCTGCCACGTAAAGGGCACGTATGAGGCCGCGAGCGAGACCCAGTCGCTGCCCGGCCTGCTGTCGGCAGCCGCGACCCTGAAGAATCGCGAGCGGAGCATCGGCGCTGTGCCGTCGTATGTTGCCGGCCCCGGCTCTCGGGCGTGCGGTGGCTGCCACCGCGCCGTCGCGATCAACGAGGATGCTGTCGGTGAACTGGTGGCCTTCAATGTGCACACCCAGAACGGCGGCTACCTGGTTGAAGCGGGCGAGAAGCCCGTGGACACCCTCATGAAGGTGATTGACGAGGTCATGGGGGCGTTCAAGTAAGCGACGCCTGTCTGTGGTAAGCGAGAAGGGCCCTTCGGGGCCCTTCTTTTTTGTGCGCGGGGCGGGGTGGCGAAGGGGCTTGTCCTCCGCTCGCTCCGTCCATTCTGCTATAGCAAGTTGTAACAATAGGTTGTACACTGTAACCAAAAGTTGACACCCGTAACATCTCGTGGTATACTTGGGCGAGAGGTGAACGATGGATGCCCTGTTGACGACACGGCAATTGCAGCAACTGCTCCAGGTGGACCGCATTACCATCTACCGCATGCTGGCCGACGGGCGACTCAAAGGCATCAAGGTCGGCGGGCAGTGGCGATTCCCGCGGCAGGAGATAGACCGCTGGCTTCAGGAGAGGCGCGGGGCGGCGGAGGCAGGCGGCCGCACGTCGGATGCGGAGGTTGCCTCGCCGCAGGCGCTGCCTCTGTCCTGCGTTCGCGCCATCCAGGACATCTTCGCCGAGGCGCTGGGCCTGGGAGTCGTTACCACCGCTGCGGACGGCTCGCCCCTTACCCCGGTCAGCAATGCCTGCGCCTTCTGCAACCTCATCCTTGCCAGTGAAGAAGGGCGGCGGCGGTGCGAGGCTTCGTGGCGAGAGGCCGGCCTCCGCAGCGGTGTGCCACGCCTGCTCACATGTCATGCGGGCCTGCGCTACCTGTCGGCGCGCATAGAAGTCCACGGCGAGTTCGTCGCGGCCATCCACGCGGGCCAGTTCGTTGGCTCCGCGGGCGACCTGGAAGAGGGCTGGGCCGAGCGATTGGGCGAACTCGCTGCGGCAACGGGCGTCCCCGCGCAGGACCTGGCGCAGGCGCTCTCCGGCGTCTACATCCTGGGCGAGGACAGGCAGAAGCAGATGCCCCGCCTGCTGCAGCGGGTGGCTGCAACGTTCTCGGAGATCGGCGAGGAGCGGCTCAACTTGCTGGGGCGGCTCCAGCGCATCGCGGAGATGACGGCTTATCCGTAGGCGCTGCGCCTGCAGAAGTGCGGTTCCGGACGGCAGAATATGAGGAGATAGAGATGAAAACCCTACCTATGTCGCTGCAGCAAGAACTGCGGCAGATGTTTGGCCCGCGCGTCAGTTTTGACGAGATGGAGCGCAAGATTTATGGCCACGATGTGGGCGTGATGCCGCGACTTATCAAACCCATCGTCGGCAACACGGTGGCCGCCGCGGTGGTCCAGCCCAAGAGCGAGGATGAACTGGTGGCGCTCGTGCGGTGGGCCAGCCGGCACAAGGTGCCGCTGACGCCCCGCGCCAAGGCCACGTCGGGCTACGGGGGCATCCTCCCCGTCAAGGGCGGCGTGTCGGTGGACTTGCACAGACTACGCAAGATTCTGGACGTTGATGCCCAGGCCATGACGGTGCGGGTGCGGCCGTCGGTGGTGTGGGGCGAACTGGAGAAGGAACTGAACAAGCAGGGGTTAGCCCTGCGCACCTATCCCTCCAGCGCGCCGTCGTCCACCGTGGGCGGATGGTTGGCCCAGGGCGGGGTCGGCTACGGGGCCTACGAGTACGGCGCGTTCCGCCAAAACGTCGTTTCAGCGCGGGTGGTTCTGCCCAACGGCGAGGTGCGCACCTTTGCAGGCGATGACCTGGATCTCATCAGCGATGCCGAGGGCACCACGGGGTTCATCACCGAAGTTACGTTGCGGGTGCGGCGCGCCGAGCCCGAACAGGTGTGGGGCGTCCGCTTTGACTCGGCGGCAGACCTGGCTGCGGCGCTCAATGAACTGCGGGATGCGGGTGTGCCGCTGTGGTCCGTCAGTTTCATCAATCCCATGATGGCGCGCTTGAAGAACCGCCTCCCTCCTCGGCTGGAACACGGCCACCCAGTCCACGAGCATCGTCCCGCCGTACCCGAAGCCTATGTGGCGGTTTGCGTTGCGCCGTCGGCGCGATGGCAGGAGGCTGAGGCCCGCATCGGACGCATCGTTGAGGCGCACCACGGGGCACTCCTGGATCGCGAAGTCGCCGAGCATGAGTGGGCCGAACGGTTCAATCTGATGCACGTGAAGCGGCTGGGGCCTAGCCTGTTGCCCTCCGAGGTGGTGGTGCCGCTTGCCCATCTAGGGCAGGCGCTCCAGGAGATTGAGGGCGCGGTTCAACTCCCGCTGGTCATGGAAGGGCTGGTCAACGGCAACGGCGAGGTTACGCTGCTCGGCTTCATCCCTCACGATGAGCGCACGTTCGGGTACAATGTCGCTTTTGGCCTGGCGCTGACCGTCATCAAGATCGCCAAGAAGCACGGCGGGCGACCCTACTCCACGGGCTACTACTTCGCCAGCGAGGCCGAGACGGTCCTCGGCGCGGATCGCGTGCGGCGACTCAAGGAGTTCCGCGCACAGGTGGACCCCAACGGCATCATGAACCCCGGCAAGGTAACGGGCAACGGAACGATGGGCGCGTTCATGGGCCTGGCCCAGACCTTTGAGCCTGCAATTCGCGTGATGGGCAATCGCTTCCGGCGCGAGCCCGCGGAGCGCATCGCAGGCCAGGGCAAGCGCGGAGTCCCCGACGATGTGGCCTGGTACGCCTACGCCTGCGCTCAGTGCGGCTACTGCGTGGATGAGTGCGATCAGTACTACGGGCGCGGCTGGGAGTCCGAATCGCCCAGGGGCAAGTGGTACTTCCTGCGCGAGTACATGGAGGGCCGCGCCAGGATGACCCAGGACTGGGTGGACAACTTCTTGGCCTGCACCACGTGCGAGGTGTGCAATGTAAAGTGCCCACTGGAATTGCCCATTGAGCCGGCGTGGCTGCAGATGCGCGGCCAGTTGATTCACAAGGAGAATCGCCTGACCTTCCCGCCCTTTGAGATTATGCGGCAGTCGCTGCGCAAGGAGCGCAACATCTGGGCGAGTTACAGCAAGGACCGCTCGGCATGGGTCCCGGACGAGTTGCAGGACAAGATTCGCTGGCGCGCCGATGTGGGCTACTTCCCCGGATGCACGGCGTCGTATGTGGAGACGGACGTGGCCCAGGGGACGGCGCGACTGCTGAACGCGGCGGGGGTGGAGTTCACCTACATGGGCGATGGCGAGGCGTGCTGCGGACTGCCCATGCTGGTTTCGGGCCAGTGGGACGCATGGGAGGAGATCATGCGGCACAACATCGCCGGCATGAAGGCTCGCGGCGTGAAGACAGTAGTTACATCGTGCCCGGCCTGCTGGCTCTCGTGGAAGCAGTACTACCCCGAGTGGGCGAAGAAACTGGGCCTGGAGTACGACTTTGAGGTGCGTCACTACTCTGAACTGCTGGCCGACCGCATCGCGAGCGGCGAGATGAAGTTTACCCATGAGGTTCCGCTGAAGGTTACCTGGCACGACTCCTGTCACATGGGGCGCGCGGGAGGCATCTACGAGCCGCCGCGCCAGGTGCTGAAGGCCATCCCGGGTGTGCAGTTCGTGGAGATGGAGCACAACCGCGACAACGCCCACTGCTGCGGCGGCGTGCTGAGCCTGCTGGAAGACCCCGAGGCCGCCAAACGCATCGGCGATATGCGGCTGCAGGAGGCCCTCAACACGGGCGCCCAGGCGCTGGTGGCCTCGTGCCCGTGCTGCGAGGTCCAGTTCCGCGTAACGGCACGCAAGACGGGCGAGCAGATGCCCATCGTGGACCTGGCGCACCTGGCCGCCGAGGGCCTGGGGATTCAGATTCCGGACCCCACCGCATATGCCATGGAGTTGTGGGGCACGTTTGAGGCCATGATTCGCCTGCTGAAGCCCGAGGCCATGGCTGACTTCATGGTGGGCCTGCTGCCGCAGATGATTGACGCCATGCCCAAGCCCTTCCCCGCCGTGATGAAGTGGCTCCGGCGCACCTCGCCGGGCGTGCGGAACGTCGTGCTGGCCATGATGCGGCCCATCATGCCCAAGATGTTCCCCATCTTGATGCCGGGGATGATGCCCAAGGTCATGCCCGACATGCTGGCAGCGGTGGAGAAGGTCGTGCCGATGCCGCCGCACATGAAGGAGCAGATGCCCGACCTGATGCCCGCGGCCATGGACAATCTGCTGCCGAAGATGCTGCCTCTCATTATCCCGCACTTCATGCCGAAGATGGAGGCGTACCTGAAGGGCGAACTGCCCGCCGTCAACTAGGCGGGTGCCGCTACATTCGCGCTGTACGGGCGGCCTGCGGGTCGCCCGTACGTTTCTTGTGCGCGCAAGGGCAAGCGCGGCTTCGGCCCCTGTGCGGAGCGCGAAACGCCAGCCTGGCTCGGTTCCTGTTGGTCTTTCCCGCGCACCGCCTCGCTGCTCTGTCATGCTGAGCCGAAGGCGATATGCCCTCGCCCCTCGGGAGAGGGCCGGGGCGAGGGGCGAGATTCTTCGCTCTCCGCCGCTCAGAATGACGGTGGTGTGTGCGTGGCCGCGTGGGGCTAAAGCCGCCGCGCTGAGGGCGGGGCGTTGGGGGCGCGGCCCTTTCCTGTAACACTGAGCGGAGCGAAGGGTCTCGGGTTGCAAGATTCTTCGCTCTCCGCCGCTCAGAATGACGGTGGGTACCAACGGGCTTTGGAACCGTGTCGCCGGCCCCCACCCTTTGACATCGGCCCCGAACTGCGGTATAGTCGCGGGCGGGGGCGTTCCCGCGCTCCCAGCGCAGACCCCACCGCGATAGCCGAAAGGAGCGAACCGTGGGCAAGATACGCATACTCACGACGGGCGGCACCATCGCCATGCGGGAGACGCAAGCCGGGCAGGGCGCGGTGCCTGCCCTCACCGGCGCCGACTTCCAGCGGTTTCTCCCGCCCGATGCTCCACCTGTGGAAGTGGAGGAGATTTGCAACATCCCGGGCGCCCACATGACCATTGACCTCCTGTGGCAGATTCGCACCCGCGTGTTTGCCGCCGCCCAGGACGCGGATGTGGATGGCATCGTCATCACACACGGCACCGACACGCTGGAGGAGACGGCCTTCCTGCTGGACTTGACCGTCCCGACGGAGAAGCCCATGGTGCTGACCGGGGCCATGCGCACGTCGTCGGACTTGGGGTACGAGGGGCCGGCGAACATCGTGGCGGCGGTACGCGCGGCGGCGGAACCTCGCGCCCGCAACTTGGGCGCGCTGGTTGTGCTCAACGATGAGATTCACGCTGCCCGCCACGTAACGAAGATGCACACCCTGGCCCCCGACACATTCCACTCGCCCGGCTGGGGGCCGCTGGGTCGCGTGGACCCCGACAAGATCTTCTTCGCCCACCGCATCGCCCGCAAGATCGTGCCGTGCGAGGCGCTGGAACCGAAGGTGGCCCTCATCAAACTCGCGGTCGGCATGGAGGACGACTTCCTGCGGTGCGCGCTGGCGTCGGAAATGAGAGGCATCGTCCTGGAAGGGCTGGGCGGCGGGCGCATCCCCCCATGGTGGCTGCCGGGCATCAGCAAGGCGGTGTCCAGGGGGACGACGGTGGTCATTGCGTCGCGCTGCCCGGAGGGGCGCGTGTACGATAAGTACGGCTTCTCGGGCTCGTACCGCGACAATTGGGCCAAGGGGGCCTATTTCGCGGGCGGCCTGAACGGCCAGAAGGCGCGCATCGGGCTGATGGTGGCGCTGGGCAAGGGCGCGCCGCCCAACGCGCTGAGCGTCATCTTTGAGCGCTGACCCCAGGGTGGTATCCACGGATAACACGGAGCGCACGAATCGGGTCACGGGGGTGCGCCGCACGTTGTCCCCCGTGTGCATTGCGAGCGAAGCGAAGCAACCCCACGCCCCAGAGGTTGCTTCGGGCGCTCCGAGCCCTCGCAATGACAAATACCAAGTCGGTTTCATCTTGTGTTGGTGAAACGCATGGACACTCTCCTCGTGTGTCGTTGCGAGCGAAGCGAAGCAACCTCACGCCCCAGAGATTGCTTCGGGCGCTCCGCGCCCTCGCAATGACAAATACCGCCGCGGTTGCGCGGCCATTCCCCATGGTGTATAATTCCCCTAAGAGTCGTCCGTGAGGGAAGGGCATGGACAATCGCGAGGTTGCGGAAACCCTGGAGCGTATCGCCGACATCCTGGATATCCTCGGCGAAATCGCCTACAAGGGAGTTGCCTACCGTCGCGCCGCCGACCAGATCGCCCACCTGTCGGAGCCCATCACCGAAATCTGGAAGCGCGGCGAGTTGCGCTCCATCCCGGGCGTGGGCGAGGCCATGGAGAAGAAGATCGCGGAACTCCTGTCCACGGGGCGCTTGGAATACTACGAGCGGCTCAAGGAGAAGGTGCCTATGGGCGTCCTGGACCTGCTTGCCATCCCGGACGT
Source organism: Caldilineae bacterium (assembly GCA_037446815.1). Classification (GTDB taxonomy): domain Bacteria; phylum Chloroflexota; class Anaerolineae; order DTLA01; family DTLA01; genus DTLA01. The sequence continues at coordinate 9,174 of JBBIHX010000046.1, forward strand.
GGGCCCGAAGACGGCGAAACTCCTGTGGGAGAAACTGGGCATCACCAGCGTGGGCGAGGCCGAGCAGGCCGCTCGCGAAGGCCGCATTCGCGAACTGCCGGGCATGGGCGTGCGCTCCGAGCAGAAGATTCTGGAGGGCATAGAGTGGCTGCGACGGCGTAGCGGGCGCATCCCCCTGGCCGACGCTTGGCCCGTCGCCGACGAGATTCTTGCGGCCCTGGCCCGAACGCCGGGCGTCGTGAAGGCGTCGGCGGCGGGGAGTCTGCGGCGGCGCAAGTCCACCATCGGCGACATTGACCTGCTGGTGGCGGCCACAGATCCCGCGCCGGTCATGAGCGCCTTCGCCGCGCTGCCCCTGGTGGCCGAGGTCTCGCTCAGTGGCCCCACCAAAACCTCGGTCATCCTGCGCAACGGCCTACAGGCCGACCTGCGTGTCCTGCCGGTGGAACGCTACGGCTCGCTGCTGCAGTACTTCACAGGCAGCAAGGAGCACAACGTGCACCTGCGCGGCCTGGCCCAGGAGATGGGGTTGAGCCTGAGCGAGTATGGGTTCAAGCGGGGCGATGAGGAGATTCTGTGCCCCGAAGAGGAGGACGTGTACCGCGCGCTGGGCCTGCCGTGGATTCCGCCGGAACTGCGCGAGGATCGGGGCGAGATAGAGGCGGCGCAGGCCGGGCGCTTGCCGCGCCTGGTGGAGGAAGCCGACATCCTGGGCGACCTCCACGCGCACACCGAGTGGAGCGACGGCGCGGCCAGCCTGCAGGTGATGGCCGAAGCGGCCCGCCGCAAGGGTTACCGTTACCTCGTCATCTCCGACCACAGCCAGGGGCTAGGCATCGCCCGTGGGTTGACGGCCGAGCGCCTGCGGGAACAACGCGCCGAAATCCAGCGTCTGAACAGTGGGTACGCAAACTTCACGCTGCTGCACGGCGTGGAGGTGGAGATCCGCGGCGATGGCACGCTGGATTTGCCCGATGACGTGCTAGCCGAGTTGGACGTGGTCATTGCGTCGGTGCATTCGGGGTTGCGCCAGCCGCGCGAGGAGATTACGGCGCGGGTGGTGCGGGCGATGCAGAATCCGCACGTGGACATCATCGGGCATCCGCTAGGGCGCATCCTGGGCCAGCGCGAGGAGACGGCCATAGACGTGGAGACGCTGCTGCGGGTGGCCGCGGAGACGGGCACGGCGCTGGAGGTCAACGCCATCCCGCTGCGGCTGGACCTGGATGATATCCACATCCGCCGGGCCATTGGCGTGGGCGTGCGGCTGGCCATCAACAGCGACGCGCACAATCCGGCGGGGCTGAACGCGATGACCTACGGCGTGGCGACGGCGCGCCGCGGCTGGGCCGAGCCGAGGCATATTCTGAATACGCTGCCCGCCGAGGAGTTGCGGGCGCACCTGAAAGGCGCAGGGGCGCAGTAGCCTTTCCGGAGGGAAGCATTGCGAGGGCGCGGAGCGCCCTGGGGCATCCCCAGGGTGCGGGATTGCTTCGCTTCGCTCGCAATGACAGATGGGTACTGTCATTGCGAGGGCACGCAGTGCCCGAAGCAATCTCCGGGGTGCGGGATTGCTTCGCTTCGCTCGCAATGACAGATGGGTACTGTCATTGCGAGGGCACGCAGTACCCGAAGCAATCTCCGGGGTGCGGGATTGCTTCGCTTCGCTCGCAATGACAGTGGGGGACGGAATTGCGTCGCGTCGCTCGCAATGACAGGATTCTGTTTGGAGGAGATATGCCGTACAACGAGGAACCCAAGGAGATTGACCACCTGCCCAACCCGAAATGGAGCAAGCAGTCCATAGACCTGCACCCGCGGCGGGCGCTGTTCCCGTGGTGGGTGTGGCCTGTGGCGATCCTTGCCGCCATTCTGACGTTTGTCATCGTCTGGTTTGGATTCGTGGCGCCGTCCCTGCGCGCGGGCGGGGTAGCAGCCCCTACTGCCACGCCGACACCGACACCAACCCCAATCGTGGCCCTGCCCACGGGCCTGCCGCCGGTTCCCCCGACATCGGAGCCCACGGTCGCGCCCACGAACACGCCGGAGCCGACCCGCGCGCCCAGCGGGACTATCACCGTGGGCGGCAAGGTGCGCGTAACAGGGACGGGGGCGGCCAGACTCAACGTGCGTCAGCAGCCGGGCACCCAGGCGGCCATCGTAACCCGCGCCGAGGATGGGCACGTGTTCACCGTGCTGGAAGGCCCGCAGAACGCCGACGGCTACCAGTGGTGGAAGGTACAGGACGACCAGGGCGTGGTGGGCTGGGCCGCGGCCAACTGGCTGGAGCCCGTCCCGTGAGCGCGGGGCCTAGTGGGCCGTGTGCGGCAGGGTGGGCTTGATGACGCTGCCGCAGTAGGCGCACTGGCCCACGCCCGGGCTGACCCACTTCAATTCGCTGGGGATGACCGGCGCGCCGCAGGAGGGGCACCTGTCGGGCAAGCGGGCGGCCAACGCGGCGGCCCGCACGTATTGGCGCTCGGTGAGGCGCGGGTGGCCCGACGGCTCGGGTTGGGCCTCGGCTTCCTGAAGCAGGCGGGCGGCCAGGTCCGAGTGGCCTCGCTCGGCGAGGATCGCGGCGGCCTGCTCGGCTACCGCCTGGATGCGGTCGGCACGGCCGGCCAGCGCCAGCAGGCTCATGGCGTGCAACGTTTCATCGGTCGCCTCGCGCGGGCGGCCCAGGCCCAGCAGGCACCGCGCCGCCTGGAGAAAGCCGTTGGCGGCGGGTTCGTACAGGCCACGTTCCTCCGCTTCGCGGGCCAGCGTGGTGAAGATGGGCAGCGCGTCGGCGTACTGACCGTCGCGGAGCAGTCGCTCGGCGCGCATCAGGGCTATGCGGGCGCGGGGTGCCCGCAGGGGTAGTCGCATCGCCAACCTCCCTGTGCGAAGTTGCTCCAATAATAGCGCAAAGGGCAATCGCGTGCAACGTGCTGGCGCGGAGATCGCTTCGGGGCCATGCGCCCTCGCAATGACAGCCTCGCAGCCCCCAAACATGCGCGGCGGGTTACCTGGCTTCGCTCGCAGCGGCGACTGGATGAAGCCGACTCGTCGGGCACGCTACGAAGCCTCACTGATGCGAACGGCCCCCGTTCGTCCGTGAACCGAAAGGCGTCGGCGTGCGTAGTACTGTGGGCATTGGAATTGGTTCTGTTTAGGGAGGAAATATGAACCCAAAGCGTAGGTCTAATCTGGCCAGCGGGCTGGTGCTCATCCTACTGGGCGCGTGGTTCTTGGCGGAGCAACTGGTGCCGGGCCTGGAGATTCGCATCTTCGGCGAGGGCGGCTGGCCCTTGATCATCGTCAGCGTCGGCGTCCTGTTGCTGCTCATCGGCTTGCTGGCCGGCGTGCCCGAGATGGCCGTCCCGGCGTGCATCGTCGGCGGCATCGGCGGCCTGCTGTACTGGCAGAACGCGACGGACAACTGGGATTCCTGGGCCTACGCCTGGGCGCTTATCCCCGGCTTCGTGGGCGTGGGCACGCTGCTATCGGGCATCATCGCAGGCAAGCGCGGCGAGATTTCGGCGGGGGCGTGGCTTATCTTCATCAGCCTCGTCCTGTTCGCTACATTCGCATCGTTCTTGGGTGGGCCGAACCTGCTCGGCGCGTACTGGCCGGTGTTGCTCATCGTGTTGGGGCTTGCGATTCTGGCGCGGGGGCTTGTTCGCCCGCGGCGATGAGCATATTCACCGCGGAGACAGGGAGGACGCAGAGAGATATTGGGCTAGGGTGAGGGGCTGGCCGTGCGCAAGCGGGTCGCGCAGGGCTGACCCTGAGGGCATCTATCATACACAGGGAGGGTCTGACATGAAGCGGTGGGACTTGCGGGTGGTGTTCGGGGCGATTCTGGTGCTATCCGGCGTGTTGTTCCTGCTGGACAATCTGGGGGTGCTGAAGGGCGCGGGCGACCTGTTCTGGGCGGTGCTGTTCGCCGTCGCGGGCGGCGCGTTCATCTGCCGATTCGCCACCGACCGCCAGCACTGGTGGGCGCTCATTCCGGGCTTCACCTTGCTGGGGCTGGCGACAGTCCTCGCGCTGGAGTTGCTTCCACTGGGCGACACGGGGGCCATCAGCGGAGGTCTGTTCCTGGCGTCCATCGGCGCGGCGTTCTGGGCCATCTACCTGACGCGGCGCGACTTCTGGTGGGCGCTGATACCGGGCGGCGTGCTGGTAACGCTGGGCGTGGTGGCGGCCATCGGCGAGAAGGTGAAGGGCGAGGCCGTGGGTGGCATCTTCTTCCTCGGGCTGGCGGCCACCTTCGGCGGGCTGTGGGCCTTGCCGATGACTCAGGGGCGACAGACGTGGGCGGCGATACCGGCGGTCATTCTCGGCATCATGGGTGTGGCTCTCCTGGCGGGGGCCGCGGTTGGACTGTCGTACGTCTTGCCAGCGGCGCTTATCATCGTGGGGCTGTATCTCCTGTGGCGGGCGCTGGTCCCGCGCGCGGGCGGGTAGGAGGGTGTCATGGAAACAGGGCAGAATCAGGGTTCGCGGAGGCTGACCCGCAGCACTACAAATCGTGTTATCGGGGGCGTGTGCGGCGGCCTGGGCGAGTATCTGGGGATTGACGCGGGCCTGGTGCGCATCTTCTTCGTCCTGCTGGGCATCGGGCGCGGGGTTGGCGTGCTCATCTACCTGCTGTTGTGGCTGCTGATTCCGCGCGAGGATGTGGAGACGGCGGCGGCGACCGAGGCTACCATCCGCGCCGGCGCCGACGAGATGGCCGAGCGCGCCCGCACCGCCGGCTCCGAGTTCCGCGAGGCGTGGGCGCGCGATTCACACCCGCTGCTCGTCGCCATCGGCGTGGGGCTCATCATCTTGGGCGGGCTGGCCCTGCTGGAGGCGCTCCATATAACGTGGCTGTGGTGGCTGAGTTTTGACACGCTGTGGCCGGTGCTGCTCATCGTGGCAGGGCTGGTCATCATCTTGCGCCGCCGCTAGGCCATCATGGCCGGTGGCGATTTGTAAGGAGGCTTCGCATGGAAGGCAAACCGCGACGAGGCGGGCTGGTGTGGCCCGTGATTCTCATCGGGCTGGGGATCGTGTTCTTGCTGAACAACCTGGGCGTGCTGCCGTGGGACATTTGGGGGACGCTCCTGCGGATGTGGCCGGTGATTCTCATCGCCATCGGCCTGGACCTGGCCATCGGTCGGCGGTCGGTGTGGGGGGCGGTGGTGGCGCTTGTGCTCATCGTGCTGGTGCTGGCGGGCGGGTTCTGGCTCGCGTACAATGTGAGCGGTCCGGCCGTTGCGACGACCGAGACGGTGGCCTATCCGCTGGGCGACGCCGGACGGGCGAATGTGGAGATTGCCCAGGCTGTGGGCGAGATGCGCGTGCAGGCGCTGCCCTCGGGATCTGCGAACCTGGCGCAGGGGGCGCTCCAACTGGCCCGTGGCGAGAAGGTAACGAAGGTCTTTAGCAGCGGGGATATGACGCGCCTGTCCATCAAGAGCGACAAGAAGAACTGGGGCCCCGATGTGGTAGGCTGGAAGAACGCCCGCGTCTGGGATTTGGCGCTGAATGGCGACGTGCCGATGGTGTTGGAGTTGGACTTGGCGATGGGCGAGATGACCGCGGACCTGTCGGGCCTGGACGTGAGCGCGGCAGAGGTCAACCTGGCGGTCGGCGAGGCAGTCGTGCGCCTGCCATCGCAGGGGAATGCTGCGGTCAAGGCCGATTTGGCCATCGGCAACCTGGTGGTTGAGGTGCCGCGCGGGTTGGAGGTGCGCGTGCGGTCGGGCGCGGCGCTGGCGGGGCGGTCGTTCCCGTCGGGCTGGACGCGGAGCGGCGATGTGTACACGTCGCCCGGATACGCGACGGCGGCGAACCGCGTGGAACTGGAGGTCAACGTGGCCATCGGCAACCTGACGGTGCGGATGGCCCCGTAGGGCAGAGGCGCGCCCGCCTGATACGATGTGCGCTTGGGCTGTGGCGAGCGCGGGGCATGCTGTGAAGGGTTGGCGCGCGGAGAGAGGAGAGAGCATGAAGGCTTTGGTCGTGTATGATTCGTTGCACGGAAATACGGAGGGCATTGCCCGTGCGGTGGCCGAAGCAATGGGTGAGGGGACACGGGCGCTGCGCGCACGCGAAGCGGCAGCGGACGCGGTGGCCGCGGCGGACCTGGTAGTGCTGGGCGCGCCGACGCACGGAGGCCGGCCGTCTCCAGCCATGCAGGAGTTCCTGGCTCGCGTGCCGGAAAGCGCATGGGCAGGCAAGCGGGTGGCCGTGTTTGACACGCGCCTGCCGGCGAAGTGGGTGCGCATCTTCGGGTTCGCCGCGCCCAAGATGGCCCGCCGCCTGCAGAGGCTGGGGGCGATATTGGCCGCGCCGGCGGAAGGGTTCTTCGTCAAAGCCACGGCGGGGCCACTGCTGGCGGGCGAGGAGCAGCGCGCTGCAGCGTGGGCGAGGAATCTGGCGCGGTAGTCGCGGCGCAAACCGCCGGTGGTGCAAATGTATGTAGGGGGTGCAACTGAATTGCGCCCCCTACATGTGTGCCCGATAGTTGCGCCTGTGCGTTGTGTCCTATACGTTGGAGGGACGGCGACGACCCAGGCGCAGGGCGGGGATTTTCCACCCGCCCTCGCCGCCGACGCGGATGTCGCGCCGCACGAATTGCCACCATGCTAGGGCCGCGAACACCGCCGCCGCGGCCACCAGCCAGCCAAACCACTCCCAGTTCATGTGGGTAACCGCTAGCCCGCCCTGGTAGTACTTCAGGGGCAGGTACTTGGCGATCTTGGCCACGTCGGGGTCAAGTTCGGCCATGCCGTTGATGAAGAAACAGGCCACCAACACCAACCCCCCGGCCGACGCCGCCAACCGACGCGACGGCAATACCATGCTGAAGAACAGCGATATCGCGCCGAACAGCAGCAACTGGGCCAGCAGCGACAGGTTGGGCAGCCACATCTCGCCCCAGCCGAAGTTCATGTACGTGGACCACTCCATGCCGATCATCGTGCCCAGCCACATGAGGGCGAGGATGGCGAGAGTCGTTGCCACGAATGCCAAGAGTCGCCCGAAGAACAGGCCTGTGCGCCCAATGGGGTGCCCCATGACGAGGTCCAAGAATCCCTTTTCCTCATCCGCCGCGAGCAGGCCGCTGCCGGCCAACACCGCAAAGATGCCCAGCACCAGCGGCATGTACGAGTACAGTTCCACGTTCAGGAACCCCTCGGGGGAGAAGAAGTCGGTGAAGCCGCCGAAGAAGGCGAAGATCTCCTTGGGGTAGACGGAGAGCAACTTGTCCAACTCCGCCTTGTTCTTCGCCAGTGAGTCGTAGAACGATGTCAACCACATCCCCAACAGGCCGAGGGTCAACCCCCAGCCGAGGATGGTCCCCCTGGATCGGCTTACGGCATGACGGAACACGGTCAGCATGATGCAATCCTCCTTACTCTTCTCGGTCCGGCGCAGGGTTGGGCGAAAACGGGACTTGCGCCTACGCGACCGGGCGCGCTTCGGCCGGTCTGCGTCGGGCGGGGCGCAGACGCGCGGGGAGCGGCAGCCGCCACCCGCCTTCGCCGGCAACGCGGATGTCCCGTCGCTCAAATCGCCACCACGCCAGCAGCACGAACACCACCGCCGGCACCACCAGCCCCACGACCCAGCCGACGTTCAGGCCGAAGGCGGCCTGGGCGCCCTGATAGTAGGCGTAGGGTAGGAGTTCCGACACTCGCTGCAGGCTTGGCTCAATCTCGGCCATGCCGTCCACGAAGAAACTGGCAATGGCAACGAACAGCGACACCGACCAGGCCATGCGCCGCGACGGCAGCACCATGCTCAACAGCAGCGCCAGCGCGCCGAAGATGAGCACGGTGGCGAACAGGGAGACCATCGGCCAGAGCATCTGAATCGGCGTAACCTGAAGGACGGCCCGGTCCATGAACAGCGAGATGGCCGCCCACATGATGAGCAGAATGGCGACGAAGGCAACGACGAAGGCGAGGAACTTGCCGAAAAAGAGGCTCCGGCGGCTCACCGGGTGCGCCAGGACCAGGTCCAGCAGGCCCGTCTCCTCGTCGCCCGCCAGCAGGTTGCTGCACGCCAGCATGGCGAAGATGCCTAGGATGATGGGCATCAGCGAGAAGAACTTGATGTCCAGCATGCGGAACGGCGTCAACGTGGACAAGTCAATGCCGAAGAACTCAAACAACTCGGGCGGGAAGTACCCCATGACCTGCTTCAACTGCTCCATCTGCGCCTGGAAACTGTTGAACACGGACGTGAAGTAGGCGCCCAGCAGGCCCAGGGATATGCCCCAGCCCAGGATTTGCCCGCGCATGTGAGCCAGTTCATGCCGAAACGTCGCCCACATGTTACTCCTCCGTTTTGTGGCTGTTGCGCTCGTCCTCGTAGTAGGCCAGGAAGATTTCCTCCAGCGACGGGCGCTCGGTCTCAAAGTCCACCACCGGATACGCCGCCACGGCCTTTAGCAAGGCGTCCATCTCGCCCTCTACCTGGAGCGTTACGGCTCTGCCGTTGTCTCGCTTCAGGAGCGAGACGCCGGGAACCTGGGTGAGCGCGGTCGGGTCCACGTCGTGGCGGAATTGGATGCGGACGCGGCGCATGGAGCGGTTGATGAGCGTCTGCACGCCTGCCACCTCCACGATCTTGCCGCGGCGGATGATGCCTACGCGCTCGGCCACGGCCTGCACCTCGCTCAGGATGTGCGAGGAGAAGAAGACCGTCGCGCCGTTGCGCTTAGCCTCCACCAGCAGGCGAAGCACCTCCTGCTGCATCAGCGGGTCCAGGCCGAAGGTCGGCTCGTCCAGCATGAGGAGTTCGGGTCGGTGCATGAGGGCCTGAATCACGCCCACCTTGATTTTGTTGCCCTTGGATAGGTTGCGGATGGGTCGCTTGAGGTCCAGGTCCAGGCGTTCGGCCAGTTCACGGACGTACTTCCAGTCGGCCTTGCGCCCGCGGAGTTCGTTCAAGAAGTGCAATTGGGCCTCGCCCGTGAGGTTGTCGTCCAGTTGCAACTCGCCGGGGAGGTAGCCGGTGCGCGCTTTGACGGCGACGGGGTTGGCCTGGGGGTCTATGCCCAGGACGCGGATGCTACCCCCATCGGGGCGGATGAGGTCCAGCGCGCAGCGGATGGTGGTCGTCTTGCCTGCGCCGTTGGGGCCCAGGAAGCCGAAGATCTCGCCCCGCTGCACCTCTAGGTCTATGCCTCGGAGCGCACGGACCTTGCCGTAGGATTTGGTGAGCCCATGGATTGCGATTGCGGGTTGTTCAGCCATACGCCCCTCCTCAAGGATGCGATGCGCGCGGTCAGGCGCACTATGTATATCGCGGTGCGGGCCGCGAGGTTCACGCTGCGCACGGCGGTTACTCGCGCCGCAACGAGCCGACGATTGCATATCATATCCAAAATCGGCGGGAGTGCAAGAGCGGCCAACCGAAAACGCAGGGGCTATCCACGGATAACGCGGATTGGGCGGATGGGGCACGTGCGGCGCACCTCCGAGGTGCATCGCACGTTGTCCTCTCATGTCATTGCGAGCGAAGGGGGGCAGTCTCACGTCCCGCGGGCGAGATTCTTCGCGGCTTCGCGGCTCAGAATGACCGTTCTGGTAACCGCGAACAACGCGAATCTGCGCGAATAGGATAGGGGCAGCCCCGAGGGGGCTTCCTCCCCACAGCGCGGGGGTTTGGCCCCGCGCGGTCGTGCTCCCTCGCCCGCTGGGAGAGGGCTGGGGTGAGGGGCACGTGCGACGCACCTCCGAGGCGCGTCGCACGTTGTCGGCCATCCGTGCTTGTCCGTGCCCTCTGGATTCTCTACGGTGAATGTTAGCCCCACGTGGGCCGCGCTTTCTCGGGCGTGTGGCTGGTCATGTGCATGTGCTGGCGGAGCGGGCCGTGGTCCTCGCGCACGCCGAACACGAGCAGG
>JBBIHX010000047.1:0-18783 GCA_037446815.1 Caldilineae bacterium
TGCTTCGGGCGCTCCGCGCCCTCGCAATGACAAATAGCAACAGACTTTGGAACCGAATCCGGACGTGAGACGCGGGTGCGTGTTGTCGCGAGCGAGGCGATGTCAGAGGGTTGCATCCACGAATAACACAAATCTACACAAATGGGGATGGGGAAGGACAAACCTCACCCCTCGTTACACCTGTCCGCCGGCGGAGAGGGGGAGGCCGAAGGCCGGGGGTGAGGTACGCCCGCAGGCGGGAGATTCTTCGCGGCTTCGCCGCTCAGAATGACAGTTGCTGCGGGCGAAGCAACCTCGTGAGAAGGTATCCACGAATCTACACGAATGGGCTGGATGGGTGTGCCTGGGGGCGCACTTGACTTTTCGCACAACTATTGCTACTCTATGTGCGATCGTTTCGCTTTGCCGTCTGCGCGACAGAGCATCGCCCGCATTGGGGGTGTCCATGGCGAATGGCGTCAAAATCAAAGGCACGCGCGATGGGCTTTTGGTGAGCCTGGGCGCGGGCGACCTTGCCTTGCTGTTGGCCGACCTGCGCGCGCAGTTGAATCGCTCACCGGCGTTCTTCCAGGGCGGCAAGGTGGCCTTGGCCGTGGGCAGCCGACCCATGACCCGGACAGACCTCCAGCAGATTTGTGATGTGCTGGGCGAACTCGGCATCAGCATCTGGGCGGTCATCAGCCAGTCGCCCATGACTCGGGCTGCCGCGCGCGAATTGGGATTGGCATCGGCGTCGCCGCCCGACGAGGCCCCATCGGATTTGGACGCTGGGCAGGAGGCTGCCGTCATCGTCCGACGGACGCTTCGCTCGGGGCAGAGCGTGCGCTATCCGGGGCACGTGGTTGTGGTGGGCGATGTGAACCCGGGGGCGGAAATCGTCGCGGGCGGCGACATCATCGTGTGGGGCAAGTTGCGGGGCACCGTCCATGCGGGCGCCATGGGCGACGACTCGGCGGTTGTGGCGGCCCTGCAATTGCAGCCCATGCAGTTGCGCATCGGTGGGAACATCGCGCGCTCTCCCGAAGCCAACAAGACGAAGCAGAGGGTGCGCCCTGAAGTGGCACGCGTGCAGGGTACGGAAATCGTGGCCGAACCCTGGGAGCCGTGAACTTCCGAAGAAGGAGAGTCCGAGGATGCCGGGCAAAGTGATTACCATAACCTCTGGAAAAGGCGGCGTGGGGAAGACCACCGTAACCGCGAACCTCGGCATGGCGCTGGCCCAGCACGGTCAGCGCGTCGCCGTCGTGGATGCGGACATCGGCCTTCGGAACCTGGACGTCGTCATGGGCTTGGAGAATCGCATCGTGTACGACCTGGTGGACGTGGTGGAGGGGGTGTGTCGCCTGCGCCAGGCCCTGATTCGCGACCGCCGCGTCAACGAACTGTACCTGCTCCCCGCGGCCCAGACTCGCGACAAGACGGCGGTCAGCCCGGCGGATATGATTCAGGTCTGCGAGCAACTCCGCCGCGAGTTTGACTACGCCCTCATAGACTCGCCCGCCGGGATTGAGCAGGGGTTCCAGAACGCCGTCGCCGGGGCCGATGAGGTCATCATCGTTACGACGCCCGAGGTGTCGGCTGTGCGCGACGCCGACCGCATCATCGGTCTCATAGAGGCGCAGGAGAAGGGGCCCGGCTCGCTTATCATCAACCGCCTCAAGCCCGAGATGGTGCGGCGGGGCGACATGTTGAGCACGGAAGACGTGGTGGAGATCCTGGCCATCAAGTTGCTGGGCATCGTTCCGGAGGATGAGGCCATCGTCATCTCCACGAACCGAGGGACGCCTATCGTGCTGGATGGGCGGTCGCCGGCTGCGCAGGCATTGGACAACATCGCGCGGCGCATCATGGGCGAGGATATCCCCATGTACCAGCCCGCGCGCGAAGAGGGGTTCTTCTCGCGCCTGGCCCGTATGGTGCGCGGCGGCGAGTAGTGCACCGTTCAACCGTATCCTGACGTTTCGCCCGGCCAGTCGGCACGGAGCGCAAGTCAAGCGAGGGGGAAGGGATGAGCGCTATAGCCAAACTCTTCAGACGAAAGCAGCCCACCAGTAGCCAGGTCGCGAAAGAACGCCTGCAATTGGTGCTGATTCACGACCGCGTGAAGTTGTCGCCGGATATGTTGGAGCGCATCAAAGACGACCTGGTCGCCAGCATCTCCAAATATCTTGATATTGACCGCGAAGGGTTGCAGATTACCCTGACGCAGAACAAGCGGCTTATTGTGGACATGCCTCTGCGGGAAAGGAGCGCGCGCAGGCGGAGTGGGTAGGCTCAGGTGGCGCTACTTTGACTTCTGGCTTACGGCGGCCCTCATTCTGCTCCTGATGATTGGGCTGGCCATGGTGTACAGCGCAACCCGCAACACCGAAGGCCTGGAGGACAGCACACGTCGCCAGGCCATCGTTGTTGCCATCGGGTTGATGCTGATGGTGGCCCTTGCGACGGTGGACTATAGCCTGCTGGAACCCATCGCGGGCGCCATCTACGGCCTGGTCATCGTGGCGCTGGTGGCGGTGCTCATCATCGGCCGCGTTACGCACGGGGCGCAGCGCTGGATAGATTTGGGCTTCATGCTCTTTCAGCCGTCGGAGTTCGCGAAACTGGCGGTGGTGATCTTCCTCGCGCGCTACTTTGCGGACCACGCCGACGACGTGAAATCGGGACGGGTGTTCCTCATCTCGCTGGGGGCGGCACTGCTCCCCATGCTCCTCATCTACTTCCAGCCCGATTTGAGCACGGCCCTACTCCTTGGGGCAATCTGGCTGGGGATGGCCGCCGTTGCGGGCGTGAATATGGCCTACGTGGGCGCGCTGGCCGGGCTGGGGGTGGTGGCGGCCCCGGCCATCTGGTACTCGCTGCACGACTATCAGCGCCTTCGCGTGTTGGCGTTCCTCAACCCTGCTGCCGATCCGCAGGGCACGGGCTACAACGTGGGGCAGGCGATGATCGCCATCGGGTCGGGCGGTTGGCTGGGCAAGGGGTTCGCGAGCGGGACGCAGAGCCAGTTGCACTTCCTGCGCGTGCGGCATACGGACTTCATCTTCTCCGTCCTGGCCGAGGAGTTGGGCTTCGTGGGCGCGCTGGTGCTCTTCGCCCTGTTCGGGCTGCTGCTGTGGCGGCTGGTGCGGGTGGCGGGGGTGGCGCGGGACCGATTCGGCGAATTGCTGGCCGTGGGGATGGCCGTGTACATCTTCGTGCAGGCTTCGGTGAATATCGCCATGAACATGGCGCTGATTCCGGCGACGGGCATCCCGCTGCCCTTCGTCAGTTTCGGCAACAACGCTCTGCTGTCGCTGCTGCTCGGCATGGGGCTGGTGCAGAGCGTGGCGCTGCGGCACAAGAAACTGGACTTCGCCTAGCCGGGATGGCGGCCTACCACCAGGCGTAGCGCCTGCAGTGAGCATCGCGCCAGCCGATGCCTCGCCCCGCGCCTGCCGTAGCGCCGGAATTGCCGCCGTTGTGCGCGCTTGGCGTTGCGGTTGGGATGTGTTCATTCATCCTGTTCTCTCCTCGGTGTTCCCATCTTTGCGTCTGCAGCATAGCGCCCCGGCGTTACCGCCGTTTTGCGGGTGTGCAAAAGAAGTGTAAAACTTGAGTCGGTTTCATCTTGTGTTGGTGAACCGCAGGCGCACTCTGCCCGTGTGTCGTTGCGAGCGAAGCGAAGCAACCTCACGCATCAGAGATTGCTTCGGGCGCTCCGCGCCCTCGCAATGACAAAATGCCAACAGACTTTGAAACCGAGTCTAAAACTTTGGCGGCCCTCGCGGCTGTGTTATAATCGCCCAGGCGAGCATGGCATGTGAATACGGGAGTTGACTCTATTGGAAGTGGCGGCAATGGATTTGGAGCGCATTCTGCGCGAAGTGGACAAGCCGGGGCGATACACCGGCGGCGAGTGGAATAGCATCGCGAAGGACTGGGACTCCACGCCGGTCAAGGTGGTGTTGGCCTATCCCGACACCTACGAAATCGGCATGTCCAACCTGGGGCTGATGATCCTGTACGACATCCTGAATCGCCAGGACGACATCCTGTGCGAGAGGGCGTACGCGCCGTGGCTGGACATGGAGGAGCGCCTGCGCAAGGCCCGGGTGCCGTTGTACTCGCTGGAAACGGGCCACCCGCTCGCCGATTTTGACATCATCGGCATCAGCCTGCCCTACGAACTGAACTACACCAACGTGCTGACCATCCTGTCGCTGGGCGGCCTCGCGCCGCTGGCAACGGAGCGTCGCCCCGAAGACCCGCTGGTGATCGCCGGCGGGAGCGGGGCCTACAACCCCGAGCCGATGGCCGCCTTCTTTGACCTGTTCGTCGTCGGCGAGGGGGAGGAGGTGCTCCTGGAACTGGTGCGCCTCTATGCCGAGTGGAAGCGGAGCGGTCAGCCCGCCAAGCCGCCGCAGGCGGGGCAGCACCCGAAGGTGGACTTTCTGCGCCAGGCCGCGCGCATCGGGGGCGTCTACGTGCCCGCGTTCTACTCCGCGGAGTACGATTCGGATGGGCGGCTGGTGCGGACCGCGCCGATTGTGCCCGAAGCGCCCTCGCGGGTGGTGAAGCGGGTGGTGCCCACGCTTCCCCCGCCGCCCACGCGGCTCATTGTGCCCTACGTCCAGGCGGTGCACGACCGCGCCATGCTGGAGATCCAGCGGGGCTGCACCCAGGGCTGCCGATTCTGCCAGGCGAGCACCATCTATCGGCCGGTGCGCGAGCGGACGCCGGAGGAGATTGTCCGCGCCGCCGAAGAGGTGCTGCAAGCGACCGGGCACGAGGAGATTTCGCTGGTGTCGCTGAGTTCCAGCGATCACAGCCGCATTGAGGACGTCGTTCGTGCCCTGGCCGAGCGCTGCGGGCCGCTGGGTGTGTCCATCTCCCTTCCCAGCCTGCGCGCAGATGCGTTTTCGGTGCGCCTGGCCGAGATGGTGCAGACCACGCGGAAGACGGGCCTGACCTTCGCGCCCGAGGCGGGCAGTCAGCGCCTGCGCGACGCGATCAACAAGAAGGTGTCCGAAGAAGACCTGCTGCGCACCGCCGAGGCGGCCTTCGGTACAGGGTGGAACCGCATCAAGTTGTACTTCATGGTGGGCCAGCCCACCGAGACCGATGAGGATGTGGAAGCCATCGTAGACCTCGTCAAGAAGGTGGTGGCCGTTGGGCGGCGGCATCGCGGCAGTCGCGCGGAGGTTTCGGTCAGCGTGGCGACGTTCGTGCCGAAGCCGCATACGCCGTTCCAATGGGAGGCGCTGGTGGACGACGAGACGCTGCGCCGCCGCCTGGACATTTTGCAGCGCGGGCTGCGGGTCAAAGGGGTGCGGTTCTCGTGGCACGACCCGGGGACGACGCTGCTGGAGGCGGCGCTTTCACGCGGGGACCGGCGGGTGAGCGGCGTCATCTACCGAGCGTGGCAACTGGGCGCGCGGTTTGACGCCTGGGGCGATGCGTATCGGGCCGAGGCGTGGGAGCAGGCCTGGCGCGAGTGCGGGCTTTCGCCGGAATTCTACGGGCGGAGGCCGCGCAATAGGGACGAGACCCTGCCCTGGGATCACATTGACATCGGCGTGCGCAAGGCATTCCTGTGGCGCGAGGCGGAGCGGTGCCGCGCCGCGCTCCCCACGCCCGACTGTCGCGAGGGGTGCGTGGGGTGCGGGGTGAACGCCGCGCTGCCGCTGGCGGGAGGTTCGGCGCTATGTCCCTAGATGCTCCCGCGGTGCAACGTCTGCGCCTGGACTACGCCAAGGGCGAGCCGCTGCGGTTTGTGTCGCACCTGGACATGCTGCGGCTTTGGGAGCGGGCATGCCGTCGCGCGCGCCTGCCCATTGCCCATACGCAGGGGTTCAACCCGCGACCGCGCATCGCGCTGGCGTGCCCGTTGCCGACGGGCGTTACCAGCCGCGCCGAGAAGGTGGACCTGTTCCTGACGGAGCGGGTGGACCCGCGCGAGGTGCTCCGGCGGCTGAATGCGGTGCTACCCGCTGGAGTGGAGGTCCGCGCCGCGGAGGAGGTCGCTCTGACAGAGCCGGCGCTGATGTCGCTCCAGGCGACGGTGGAGTACCAAGCGGTGGTGGAGTGGGAGGGTTCGGCGGCAAGCCTGGAGGCGCGCGTGCGGGACTGGCTCGCCCGCGAATCGGTGCCGCGGCAGCGCGAGAGGAAGGGCCGTGCGGACGAGTACGACCTACGCCCGCTGGTAGAGCGCCTATGGGTTGTGGGCCAGTCCGAGGGGCGGTACATCATCGGCATGCGGGTGAAGTCGGGGCCGCAGGGCACGGGCCGGCCCGATGAGGTGCTGAAGTCGCTAGGGCTGTGGGAAGCGGCGCGGGGGCTGGAGCGGACGGCGGTCGCGTTTGCGTAGAGTGCGCCCTTCTCCCACACGATCCCCTGGCCTGGCGGCGGAGGCGGAGCCACGGCGCTGGCGCGCCTTGAGGGGAGACGGCGCGCCGCGCAAGGCCGTTACGATGCACAATCACTCTCACAGGTTGCGCCGCTCAGGGCTAGTCCTTCGGCAGCGGTGCCCGTACTTCAAACTTCAGGGTTTCGTCCTCGGGGCCGGTGTAGCCGCATTGTCCCACGCGCGGCGAGTTGACGATGGGCAGGAAATCTTCCACAGCGTACTCCTCGTGGGCCTCGGCGTGGGTCTCACAATAGGCTTCTACAGGCCAATCCAACGTGTTGAGGTACACAGCCGGCTCCCCGCATACCGAGCAAGGGATCAACGGAGCATAGTTGCGCGCGAGAACTCGGACGTCATCCTCTGGCGGCAATCCCTGCCGTTCGCCCATGACTTGCAGGAGCAGCGTTGTGGTCGTGCCGTAATCGTACTCATGGAAGAAGAGGAGGCCTGGGGAAAGGACCGTCCCCAGTCTGCGACCCATGCTCTTCGGACGCTGCATCGGCCCGAAAAGATCCTTCCACATGGCATCCACCATGCCCGTGTCCATCTCATAGGTCTGGCCATTGATATTGAAGGCGCTCAAGTGGTCGCAGCACTCCAGCCAAATCTCGCGCAGGAAGTCGTCCAGATCACCGAGGGTGGCATTGGCGGGGATTTCCAGATGCAGCCAGTACTCGGGGTTATACGCGCCCTCCACTCGCAGGTGGAACAGACGGACGGGCTTGCCGGTTCCCGCAGGCGGATGGGCGGAAAGGCAGGCCTTGAGATGGCGGGTCATGCCCCTCTTGGAGAACGTTTGGCCACACAGGAAGCACTGACCATAATAAGCATGTGTACCCATAGTTTACCCCTCCTCGTTGCGGCGCCGCATGGGGCGTTTGTGCATAATCATAGCACCAATGGCGAAAACGCGCCAGCCTAGGGGCCCCGTAGATTCGGTTCCAAAGCCTGTTGGTGTTTGTCATTGCGAGGGCGCGCAGCGCCCGAAGCAATCGCCGGGGCGTGAGGTTGCTTCGCTTCGCTCGCAACGACAGACGAGGAGAGTGTCCATGCGTTTCACCAACACAAGATGGAACCGAGTCGCCCCGTACATGCGCAGCGGATACTCCTCCGCCCTGGGTTGATTCGCTCCGCTCGCAGGGACATATCGCAGGATAACGTGCGACGCACCTCCGAGGTGCGTCGCACGTTCCCGATTCGCGTAGATTCGCGTGATTCGCGGTTATGATCAACGCCGCGCGGGGGTAAGCCTCCGCGCTACGGGCGCAATGGCGGATGAGGGCAGGCGGCGCGGCTTGCCAAGGGCGAGGTGTTGCGGTACCATAGGGCGCGGGCTACCCGACGGCCCAACCTGGCAACACGGAGGCAACGATGGAGACGCAACTGCTGTTCCAAACGGATTCGTACCTGAGAGCCTTTGAGGCGCACGTCATCGCCGTCAACGGCGCGGAGGTGGCGCTGGACGCGACGGCTTTCTACGCGGGAGGCGGCGGGCAACCCTGCGACATCGGCGCGCTGTCGGACGGGGCGGGGGCGTGGCCGGTGGTCAAGGTGCGGCGGGAAGGGCCGCTGGTGTGGCACGAGGTGCAGGGGGAGCCGCCGGCCGTGGGGGCGCACGTGCGCGGCGAGATTGATTGGCCGCGGCGCTATGCTCTCATGCGCACCCACACCGCGCTGCACATCCTCTGCGGGGTGGTGTGGCGCGACTACGGGGCCAAGGTTACCGGCGGGAACATGGAACCGCTCAAGGGGCGCATGGACTTTGAGTTTGAGACGATGCGCGCGGAACTGGTGCGCGAGATTGAGGAGCGCGTGAACATAGAGGTGCAGGCGGCCCGTGCGGTGCGCGTCCACTTCCTGCCACGCGAGGAGGCCGACCGCCATCCCGACCTCATCCGCACGAAGGTGAACCTGCTGCCGCCGGACATCACCGTTGTGCGCGTGGTGGAGATTGAGGGGCTGGATATGCAGGCGGATGGCGGAACCCACCTAGCGAATACGCGCGAGGTGGGGCGCATCCGTGTCGTGGACTACCACAGCAAGGGGCGCATCAACAAGCGCATCATGATAGAGGTGGAGGACTGACCGTTCCGCGGGGGCGGGCCAAATGCCTTCCAACAACCTGTGAAACGGAATTGCGATGGTGCAGGATTTGACAAAACGCACGTTCGGTGCTAGAAAAGAGGCGTAGGTTGAGTAGGTGTAAGAACGACTTGCAAGGCAACGGCCGAGGAGCGTTCCACTGCTCCCCGGCCGTGTTCATTGCGGCGCTTCTGATCCACACTCTCCTATAAATCACCACAAGGAGTGCTACAAATGAGCGAGCGAGAGAGGGGAACTGTCAAATGGTTCAACGCCACCAAGGGCTACGGGTTCATCACCCGTGAGAAGGGTGGGGACGTCTTCGTCCACTACTCGGCCATCCAGACGGAGGGCTTCCGCACCTTGGAGGAGAACCAGCAGGTGGAGTTCACCGTGGAGCAGGGAGCCAAAGGCCCCCAGGCGACCAACGTCGTTCCTCTGTAGGAAGCGCCGTAACACCTGCACACGAAACCGCGCCCGAGCCACCGGGCGCGGTTTTCGTTTGCCCGCTAGCGAAACCGCTGCCGAGGAGCGGCATACCATAGACCGTAGTACGCCGTCCAATTCTTGGCGATTGCGGGGAGCCACAGCCGCACCGTTGGCCGAGGGGGTGTCCCCGTGGGCGTGGGCGTTGGGGTCGGCGACTGGGTTGGCGAGGGCGATGCCGTCGCCGTGGGGGACGGCGTCGGCGTCGGTGTGTCCGTCGGGACAGAGGTTGTGGATGGCGTTGGCGTTGGCGTGGGCGTAGGCTCCGGCGTCGGGGTGAACGTGGCCGTCGCGGTGGGCGTCGGCGAGTCCGTCGGCGTGGGGGTGAATGTCGGCGTCGCATCCGAGACGCCGTACACCAATTCCAGCCGCGGCGCTCTTGCCGCATCCTCCCTGGCCGCGAAGCGGTATTCGGTGCTGCTACTGCTGTCAAAGATGAGCAACAGCCCGTTGTTCTCCGCACCACCTGCCCAGGTCTGGACGGCGCCTTTGACATCTATGACTACCCACGTGTTGATGGCGTTGAGCGGTGCGGACCAATCCACCGTCGTGTCCACATCGGATGGGCCTGTGGCGCCGGGGCTTTGCCATGGCACCTGCCAGGTAACCGTCTTCTCATCCCACGCCTGCGTCAGGCGGTACGCTCTGAGCGTTCCGGTGCCCGCGTTGGATCGGTAGTTGAAGTAGAGCCTGAGGCGGGCCGAATAGATGGGCTGCCCCTTCGCCTCTGGCGGCAACTCCACGCGCACTAGGCCTTTCCTCGCGCCGCCGTTGCGCAGGGCGATGATGCCGTCGGAGCCGTGGTTTGCGGTCGTGCTCCAGGCGTCAATCCACGAGTCGGCGATGACCGGGACCGTGGTGCTCACCGTGCGGGGTGTGTGGGTGGGCGTGGGCGTGCGGGTGGGCGTATCCGTCGGCGTGAACGTGGGTGTGGCCGTTGGCGTAGAGGTGCGCGTGGGCGTGGCCGTGTAGGTGGGCGTCGGGGTTCGTGTCGGGGTGTGGGTGGGGGTGCGCGTCCGCGTGTGGGTGGGCGTGGGCGTGGCGGTGGGCGTGTTGGTGGGCGTTGGCGTGCTGGTGGCGATGGTGTAGGCGACACGCAGGCGGGGCGCGGGGCGGGTCACGGCGTCCCTGCTGAAGAAGACGCGCTGGCCCTGTCGCCACTCGGCTTCGGCGCGCAGCACGAGGCCGTAGTTCGGTATGCGTTCGCGCGCCCACTCGTACACAATGGGGAGTGCGTCCAGCGCCCACGACTCGCCGGAGATCGGCACGGTAGCCGTGATGACCGGCGCGGACAGGGCAGGCTGGTTGTCCCATGTAACGCCCGACTCGTCCCACGGCGCAGCAAGCGGCTGCACGGCGATAACCCAGGGGGCGCCCTCCCCCCACCACAGGGCCAACTCCAGCGTGGCGGTGATGGGCAGGGCGTCGTGTGGGAGGGCGGAGAGGTCAAAATAGATGAGCGATCGCCGCGTGCCGAATTGCCCATCGCGCCCGGCCGGCAGGATGATGGACTGCCCGAAGTTCTCGTAGGCGTAGGCGGAAGCAACCCAGGCGTCGGCGGAGGGCTCCAGTTCCAGCGTGGCCTGGGCGACCACGGGCGGCGATGCCGGGGCTGGCGTGGCGCGGGCCGCAACGCCGAACAGGGCCGACACGAGGGTCAAGCCGATGGCAGTGGCGATGAGGTGGCAGGTCCGAATTGTGCGCATGGCCGATTATAACACACAAACAGGGGGAAGTGTAATCTCGCGGGGAGGTTCTCAAGGTGCGACGCACTTCGGAAGTGCGTCGCACCTGGGTGTGCTCCCGCGTTGGGGTTGGCGCGAGTGAGAGGCGAGATGCTTCGCCTTCGGCTCAGCATGACAACGGAGTAGAAGGGCCGCGCGCCAGACAGGCCAACACAAGGCGGAACCGAATCCCTTCGGGATCCGGTGTTTGCCTCTGCGGTGTGGGTGTGTTATAGTGGATTCGCTGCGTGGGAATGCGGTGGGCGGGATTGAGGAGGGTGTATGGCCCAGGGGAACACTTTGTACAGTGCGCTTCTTTTCATCGCGGCCCTGGTGTCCGCAGGCATCGTTGCCATTACGTGGGGTCGCAGGGGCGCTCCGGGCGCCTGGCCGGTCATCATCCTCATGTCAGCGACCACCCTCTGGAGTGGCACATACGCGATCCACTGGTCGGGGTTCTACCGTCCGTCGCCGTTCTTCTGGCTGGACGCCACGTACATCGGCGTGGTTACCGTGCCGGCGGCGTTCCTGGCCTTCGTCCTTCAGTTCACGGATCGCAGCCACTGGCTGACGCGCCCAGTCCTGGCCCTGCTGGTGGGCGAGGCGGTTCTCACGCTGATTCTCCTTTGGACCGACCCGTGGCATGGGTTGTTCTTCGGCGGGCGCCGGGCTGCGAGTGCCGGCGCCATTCTGGAAGGCGGGCCGTGGTTCTGGACGAATGCCGTCTACTCGTATGCGCTCATCCTGTTTGCTATCGTTCTGTTGGCAGCGGACTCGTACCGCAGTCCGGCGCTTTATCGGAAACAGGCGGCCCTTGTGCTGGCGGGCGTGGTCATCCCTTTCACGGTGAGCGTCGCCAGCGTAATGCTCCCCATTCCGTGGCCAGACCTGGACATCTCGCCGTTCCTATTCACGGTGAGCGGCCTGTTCTTTGCCTACGCCACCTTCCGGTATCGGTTCCTGGGGATTGTTCCGGCGGCGCGGAGCGTCATCTTGCGCAGCATGAGCGACGGCATTGTGGTCTGTGACGGCCAAGGTAGGCTGATTGAGGTCAATCCGGCGGCCCGGCGGATGTTGGGTATGGGCAGGCCGCCCATCGGCGCGCGCGTGGAGGAAGCGCTGGAGCATGTGCCGGAACTGGCGGCCAAGTGCGGGAAGGCCGATGTGGGTCAGGTGGTGATATCCGTGGCGCAGCCGTCGCCGCGTTACCTGGACGTGCGGATCATTCCGCTGGCAGACCGCCGGGGGCGCGCGCAGGGCCACCTCGCCATCCTGCGCGACATTACGGAGAGCAGAGAGGCCGAGGAGGAGCGGGAGCGGCTCATCCAGAGCCTGCAGGATGCCCTGGCGCAGGTGAAGACGCTGCGCGGGTTGCTCCCCATCTGCGCCAACTGCAAGAAGATTCGCGATGACTCGGGCTACTGGCGGCAGGTGGAGGACTACATCCACGAGCACTCGGAGGCCGACTTCAGCCACAGTATCTGCCCCGACTGCATGCGCAAACTGTACCCTGAGATGTTCCCATCCCTGGAGGATTGCGCCGAGAAGATTCGGGCGCTTCTGGCGCAGGCCGGCCCTTCTTCCGCCAGGGGGATGGCTGCCGTGCTAGACCTGCCCTACGAGTACGTGCAGGACTGCTTGGGGCACATGGTGGAGGCGGGCGAGGTGGCGGTGGCGGGCGAGGCCGAGCGGAGGGTGTACCGACTTGTGGCGAAGGGCGGCGCCTAGAATATCCGCGGGCGTTGAACCGACGCAGCGGCATCCGCAGTATTGTGTATAGGCTAGAGCAGCGTCTTGTCGCAGCGGCGCTGGGCTGTCTTCGCAAGGGAGAGTTTATCGCAGGAGGTGTGCGCGTGCATACGGTTGAGATTTCCCACATATCCAAGGCCTTTGGCAAGACGCAGGCCGTGGCCGATGTCTCATTCCACGTGGAGCGGGAGGAGATATTCGGCCTTCTCGGCCCCAATGGCGCGGGCAAGACGACCACGATTCGCATCATGCTGGACATTTTCAAGCCAGACGCGGGCGAGGTCTTCGTCCTAGGCGGCCCTATGAGCGAGGAGAAGAAGAACCGCATCGGCTACATGCCCGAGGAACGCGGCTTGTACCAGGACATCGCGCTGGAGCGATGCCTGATGTACCTGGCGACGCTGAAGGGATTGTCCCCCGCGGAGGCGCATCGGCGCTTGGGCCGGTGGCTGGAGCGGTTTGACCTGGCGGCGCACCGGGCGAAGAAGGTCAAGGAATTGAGCAAGGGGATGCAGCAGAAGGCGCAGATTATCGCGGCGGTCATCCACGAGCCTGAACTGCTCATTGTGGATGAGCCGTTCGCCGCCCTGGACCCGGTGAATACGCAGATGGTGAAGGACCTCATGCGGGAACTGCGCGACCGGGGCACGGCCATCATCATGTCCACGCACCAGATGCACCAGGTGGAGGAACTGTGCGACCGCATCCTGCTCATCAACAAGGGCCGCGACGTGCTGTATGGCAATCTGGACGAAGTGCGGCGGCAGCATTCGGGGCACGCGGTCGTCGTGCGCGCTGCGGGCGACCTGCCTGACGTGGAGGGCGTGGTGTCGACGTCGCGGCACAACAGCGAGTTGCGGCTGAACTTGGCCGATGGCGTTACGCCGCAGGATGTGCTCAAGGCCCTGGTACAGGCGGGCGCCGTGCTGGAGAAGTTTGAGATCGCGGTGCCTTCGTTGGACGAAATCTTCATCCGCGTGGTGGGCAAGGGAGGCGAATGATGGCCAAACTGAGACTCATCGCCGTCCACGAGTATAGGCGGCACGTCTTGCGAAAGCGGTTCGTCTGGGCGCTGCTTAGCGTGCCGATGCTGCTGGTTCTCATGGTGGGAATCACGGCCCTGGCCATGCGCATGGAGAGGGACTATCGCCCCGTGGGGTATGTGGATCATTCCGGCATGCTCGCCCATCCCATCCTGCCGACAGAGGGGTCGGTGGAGATTCGCGCGTTTCCGAGCGAGGGCGAGGCGCAGAAGGCGCTCCAGGCGGGGGAGATTCAATGCTACTACGTGCTGCCCGCCGATTACGTCCAGACAAGCAAGGTTGAGTTGGTGTATGTGAAACCGCCCAAGAACAACGCTACCGGCGACTTCTGGGACTTCATGCAGATGAACTGGCTGGCGGATCAGCCCGTGGAGGTGGCGCGGCGCGTGGCCGCCATGAGCGACGATGACATCATCGTGCAGACGCCGGACGGGCGGCGCGAGTTCGGCGCGGAGCCGACGCTGGGAGACCTCCTGCCCGTCATCGCGGGCATCGCCTTCGTGATGCTCCTCGGCTTCAGCGGGGGGTATCTGGTGCAGGTCGTGGCAGAGGAGAAGGAGAACCGCACGATGGAGGTGCTCATTGCGTCGGCCTCGCCTGGGGAGATCATCGGGGGCAAGGTGGCCGGACTGGTGGGCGTTATCCTGACGCAGGCCCTGGCATGGTTGGTGTTTGCCGCGATCGCCATCGCCGTGGCGGGGCGGCTCATCCAGTCGCCGTTCCTGCAAACGGTGCGGGTGGACGGGGGCGTTGTGCTGATGACCCTGGCGGTATTCGCGCCGGCGTTTGTCATGTACAGCGCGTTGATGACCGCGCTCGGGGCGACGGTGGCCGAACCCCAGGAGGCGCAGCAGATTGCCGGCCTGTTCATGCTCCCGAATGCTGTCCCCCTCTGGATGATGGCGATGTTTGTCCAGAATCCTAACGGCCCCGTTGCGGTGGCGCTGACCGTGTTCCCGCTCACCTCGGCCCTGTCGCTGACGATTCGCGCCACGTTCGGCATCGTGCCGGTGTGGCAGGTGGCCGTGGCAGTTGTGCTGCTGGTGCTGAGCGCGTGGGGCGCGATATGGATGGCCGGGCGGGCGTTCCGGCTGGGAATGCTGCGCTACGGCAAGCGCGTAAGCCTGGGCGAGTTGCTGCGCCGGGCGAAACCCGCCGCGGGAGGCAACCATGCGTAAGAGCATCCTCATCCTGCGCAACGAATTCATCACCACCATTTCGCGTCCGTCCTTTCTGTTGACGGCTTTTGGACTGCCGCTCATCGCGTTTCTCGTGTTTGCCGCGGCGGGCTGGCTTGGCCGTAGCGGAGGGGGCGGGGGCAGCGGCGTCGCTGGAGGCGGCATGTTCGCCTTCCGGCCGGAGGGGCTTGTGGACGAAACGGGGATTGTGCACACGCTGCCGGCCGATACGCCGCCTGGGGCGCTGACGATCTACCCCGATGAGGAGAGCGCGCGCCAGGCTATGCAGACGGGCGAGATTCTCGCCTACTATCGGATTCCGCGCGACTACCTGGAGACGGGCAGGGTGTACCTGGTGGATCCCGACGCCCGCCCGCTGATTTCGGGAGGCCAGACGTGGATTCTGCGCTGGGTGCTGATGGTGAACCTTCTGGGTGGCGATGCGCAACTGGCGGCGCGGGTGCGCAACCCCATGGAGGTTACAACGCGGCCCCTGTCGCCCACCGTACAGCGCGACACGGAGAACGAAGCGGCCTTCTGGATTCCCTACGCCGTAACGCTGATTTTCTACTTCGTCATCATCATGTCGGCCAGCCTGTTGCTGAACAGCATCAGCAAGGAGAAGCAGAACCGCGTGATGGAGATTCTGATGGCGTCGGCGTCGCCGCGCGAGATGTTGGTGGGCAAGATCGCGGGGCTGGGGCTGGCCGGCCTGACCCAGACGGCCGTGTGGGTGCTGACGGGATACACGCTGTTGCAGGTGGGCGGGCAGACCCTGAACATCCCGCCGTCGCTCCAGCCATCGCCGTCTATTCTCTTGTGGGGCGCGGTGTTCTTCTTGCTGGGGTACGCCCTGTACGCGAGCCTGATGGCGGCGCTGGGGGCGCTGGTGCCCAATCTGCGCGAGGCGTCGCAGGCCACGATTTCGGTCATCTGGCCGCTGCTCCTGCCGCTGTTCTTCATCAACGCGCTGATTCAGGCGCCGGACGGGGCGCTGGCCGTGGCCATGGGGTTCATCCCGTTCACCTCGCCCATCGCGATGATGACGCGACTGGCGGCAGCGAGCGTGCCCCTGTGGCAGCCCGCGCTGGCGGCTGCGCTGTTGGCGGTAACCGTTGTGTTCGTGGTCAGGGCCGTGGCGAGGATGTTCCGCGCGCAGACGCTACTTTCGGGCCAGCCCTTCAGCACGAAGCGATTCTGGGGCGCGCTCATGGGCAAGGAATAGCATACGGGTCGGTGTGTGCAGGAGGTGGTAGGATGGCCGAGACCTATCAGCGCGTGCCCATGCAGGCGGTGAAGCGCATCGCGCTCATCGCCCACGATAACCGCAAGCAGGACCTGCTGGACTGGGTGCGGTTCAACCGCCACACCCTCGCGCAGCATCGGTTGTTCGCCACGGGTACGACGGGGAGCCTCATCGCCCGCGAGACCGGTCTGAACGTCGTGGCTTTCAAGAGCGGGCCGCTCGGAGGCGACGTGCAGATCGGGGCGAAGATTGTGGAGGGCGAGATAGACGCGCTCATCTTCTTCTGGGACCCGCTGGAAGCCCAGCCCCACGATCCGGACATCAAGGCGCTCCTGCGCATTGCGGTGTTGGCGAACATCCCGGTGGCCTGCAACCGCGCCACCGCTGATTTCCTCTTGTCCTCCCCGCTGATGACATCGGAGTACGAGCGGGTTGTGGAGGACTACGCGGCACGGCTGCGGCGGTAGCGGAGGTCGCCGCCGCGCCTTTTCCCTGGCTTCGGCGGCACGGCCCTCACGCGCAACTCCCCGATTTGACTCTGACGTTACGTCAGGGTGTATACTGCTGCCCATGAAGAGACGAGCCCAGGCATACACCATTGGTGAACTCGCAAAGTTGGCGGGCGTAACGGTGCGAACGTTGCGCTACTATGACCAGATCGGCCTCCTCGCTCCATCCGCCAGGACGGAGTCGGGGTACCGGCTGTACGGGCGCGCGGACCTGCTGCGGCTCCAGCAAATTCTGTTCTTCCGGGAACTGGACATGCCGCTGGCAGAAATCCGCGCGGTTCTTCAAGACCCGGACTTTGACATGGTAGCGGCGCTACGACAGCACCGCCGCCTGCTGGAGCAGCGAATGGAGCGGCTCACTCGTCTCTTGGCCACCCTGGACAAGACATTGCGGAGCCTTACGGAGGACAACATGGAACTGACCGATGAGGAATTGTACGAAGGTTTCACGCCGGAACAGCGGGAGCGATACGCCCGCGAGGCACGGGAGCGCTACGATCCCACCCTCGTAGCCGAGTCCGAGCGTCGGATACGCGCGATGACCCGCGAGCAGTGGGCCGCGCTGAAGCAAGAAGGGCACGAGGTTACGGTGGGCATCGCGGCGCTGGCCGACCGCGCGCCCGACGATGCCGAAGTGCAGGCGCTCATCGCCCGGCATCACGCCTGGATTGAGCGGTTCTACCCGTGCTCAGCCGAGGTGTACCGCGGCCTGGCCCAGGGCTACGCGGAGCATCCGGACTTCCGCGCGTTCTATGACCGGTATCGGCCCGGTCTGGCTGACTTCATGCGTGCGGCCATGACCCACTATGCGGACACCGTGCTGGCGCGGCGGCCGGCAGAACGCTAGGCGTCCAGCGCGCCCAAAATCGCCCACAGGAACTGCTCGCTGCGGGCGAGGACGTCCGCGTCTAGGTTCTCCACCGTGTCCGTCGGACGGTGCCACTCGGTGAGCACCCCGCCGCGCGGCGCCGAGGTGAGCGTGAGCACGCGGAAACCGTGCATCACGCCGATGGCGCCCTCGGTGTACGCGCCGGAGAAGGTATCGCCTTCCGCGCCCAGGTCCGGACGGCCGGCGGCGAGGCGCTCGGCCAGGGCGACGAGGTCGGGGTCGCTGGGAGCGGGCACCAGGAATGTCTCGCGGGTGATGAAGACGGGCCTCCCTCGGCTCCCCACGCCATCCAGCGCGATCCACACGGCGCGGCCTAACTCGGCCCTGTGCGCGCGGGCAAAGGCGTCGGCCCCGTAGCAGCCTACCTCCTCGCACCCGCTGAGTACGGCCCAGACCTCGGTGTGCGCGAGGGGTTCCGCTTTCAGGCGTTCGGCCGCGTGGAGCACGATGCCGACGGCGCTGGCGTTGTCGTTGGCGCCAACAGTGAACGGCGTCCGATCGGCCTGGACGGTGAGGGCGAGGATGGCGGCGAGTACCCACGCTGGCGGCAGTGCGGCCGCCCGCCAGACGATGGCGTGCGAACCGATGCCGATGGCGAACAGGATGACAAGCACCACGCTGGATGCGAGGCCAAGGGGCACCAGCGTTTTGAACAAGCGGAGCCAGGCGTCGGTGGAGAAGACGAGGGGCGTGCGGTGGGTGTCCAGGTGGCCCAGCAGGACGACGCGGTTCTTGACCGGGCCGGTGGGCGGGATGCGCGCCCAGACGTTCTGGCTGCGGCCCTTGGGCAGGATGGCGCGGAAGGGATTGGGCCGGAACGCCAGTTCCAGGAGGACGGACACGATGGCGAAGAGGGACAGGACGAGCGCGGCAATGGCCCCTGCGCTGCCGGCTGCCCAGAACAGCGCGGCGGCTACCAGCATGAGGGCGGAGAACAGGACGTAGGGGGACCAGGCGGACTTGGCGCTGGTGAACGGCTCCACCGTGGGCTCCAGGCCGAGGCCGCGCAAGAAGTCGGCGGCGTACTGGGCGGCCTGGGATTCCTGCGCGGTGGTGGAGCCTCGCGGCCCGATGGTTTCGGCAAGGTAGCGGACATGATCCAGGGCGGTCATGGCGGTCGCCTCCTTCTGGTTGATGGGGGGATTGTAGCGGGGATGACGACGGTGTCAACCGTGGCGCGGGAGTGGTGAGGTGTGGCCGTCCGCGCGGGATGGCTTCGGGCGCTGCACGCCCTCGCAATGACAAATACCAACAGGCTTTGGAACCGAATCCCGGCGCGGGCTCGGTTCCAAAGTCTGTTGGCATCTGCTGTCATTCTGAGCGGCGAAGCCGCGAAGAATCTCGCTGACCGAGATGCTTCGCCTTCGGCTCAGCATGACAGAGTGGGGAGGCGGTGCGCGGGACAGACCAACAAAAGATGGAACCGTGTCATCGGCGACTCGGTTCCATCTTGTGTTGGTGAAACGCATGGACACTCTCCTCGTGTGTC
>JBBIHX010000048.1:0-18702 GCA_037446815.1 Caldilineae bacterium
TGACAGAGTGGGGAGGCGGCGCGCGGGGCAGACCAACACAAGATGGAACCGAATCCCGAGCGCCCAAAGATTGACAACCGCCCCGCCCCATGCTATAATCAGGCTGCAAACGTGTGCGTCCGTCTCGCATAGGCCTGCGGAGGATTGCGATGGGAGTCTCCATAAAGGACATTGCCAGGGCCGCCGGCGTATCCCACTCCACCGTCTCACGAGCCCTAGCCGATAGCCCTCTCGTCAAGGATGAAACGCGGGAGCGCATCAAGCAGCTCGCCCAGGAGATGGGCTACAGCCCCCACGCCCTTGCCCGCAGCCTGGTAACCCGCCGCACCCAGACCGTGGGCATCGTCGTTACCACCATCGCAGACCCCTTCGTCTCCGAAATCGTGCGCGGCCTGGAGGAGACGGGACAGAATCACGGCTACACCATCATTCTCTGCAACTCCAACGCGGAGCCGCGCCGCGAATTGGCAGCGGTGAAGGCCCTGCGGGAGAAGCGCGTGGACGGCATCATCGTAACCGCCTCGCGCATCGGCGACCTGTACCTCCCGCTGCTGGAGGACTTCGGCGTGCCCATCGTCCTCATCAACAATCAGCAGACCGGCCGGTATGTATATTCCATCGGGACAGACGACCTGCGCGGCGGGCACATCGCGACGGAACACCTTCTCTCCCTGGGCCACACGCGCATCGGCTATATCGCCTCGCCCAACAACGTCAACTCCAGCCAGGCGCGCATGAACGGCTACCGCGCCGCGCTGGAAGCCCACGGCATCGCGTTTGACCCCGCGCTTGTGGCCGATGGCGATGGCAGACCGGCGGCGGCCATGGAAGCGACCGCCCGCTTGCTGTCGCAGGGAGGCAACCCCACCGCCATCTTCTGCTACAATGACATGACGGCGATCGGGGCCATGCACGCCCTGAAGCAGATGGGGATTCACGTCCCGGACGACATCTCCATCGTGGGCTACGACGACATCCCCATCGTGGAGTATCTGGACCCGCCGTTGACGACCATCCGCCAACGCAAGTACGACATGGGCTGCATGGCCATGGATATGCTCCTGCGCCTGCTGACCGGCGCAACCGACGTGCACGACGTTACCATTGAGCCAACACTGGTGATCCGCCAATCCACGCGCGAACCGAAACGGACCTAGCACATCCACCCTGGCAAGGAGGCCACCTTGAGATTCGGCGTTTGCACCTGGATACTTGGCGACATGCCCCTGGGGTCCATCGCCGACACCTTGGTCCGCCTGGGCTACCACGGCATGGAACTCATGGGCGACCTGGGCGCCTATCGCCCCGACGAGGTCCGCGCCGTCTGTCGCCGAACGGGCCTCTCGGTGCTGTCCCTCACGCCCGAGAACGTGGACCTGGCCCACCCGGACGCGGCCATTCGGAATGAAGCCATAGATTACTATCGCCGCCTGATTGACTTCGCCCACGAAGTGGGCTGCCCCATCGTCTCGTGCCACGGCGCGGTGGGCCGCATCCGCGCTGCCGCCACCCAGCAGGCGGAGTACGGGTATCTGCGAGAAGCGGTCGCCGTGCTTGCGCCGCTCGCCGCCGACGCCAGCATCCGCATCGCCATGGAAGTCCTCAACCGCTACGAGAGCCATCTCCTGAACACGGCGGCCCAGGCCGTGGCATTCGTACAGGACGTGGGGCATCCATCCGTTGGCATCCTGTTGGACGCGTACCACATGAACATTGAGGAACCCAACCCCGCGCAAGCCGTTGAGCACGCGGGCGAGCGCCTCTTCCTGTTCCATGTGGCCGATTCCAACCGCGCGGGCCTTGGGTTGGGCCACACGGATTTCCACGCGCTGGCCGCCGCGCTCAAGCGCATCGGGTACGCGGGCGACATCATCGTGGAATGCACCGCGCAGGGCCCCGACCCATTCACGCCGATCAAGGGCGAGGGCTGGCGCGATGAACTTGTCGGGTACCTGCGCCACTCGCGCGAGTACCTGCAACGGGTTTTCGCATAACATCACATCGGAGGACCGTATGCTTCTGGGATTCAACGGCGCTACCACCATGAGAGCATCGCTGGAGCAAGACGTACAAGCCGCCAGCGCCGCCGGCTTCAAGGCTTTGGAAATCTGGGCCGGCAAGATGAACCACTACCTGCAAAGCCACTCGCTGGAAGACCTGCGCGCGTTGTTCGCGTCCCACGGAATCCAGCCCGTCAGCATCAACTCCATTGAGCACATCACGTTCCTGGGCGATGACTACGCGGACATCCGCGAGCAGTGCCGCCGCTACAGCGAGATCGCACAGGCCGTCGGCTGCGATACCATCGTCGTGGTGCCAAGCCCCACCCCTGCCGGCGCCACATGGGATGACATCAAGCGCGAGTCCATCCGCGTGCTTGGAGACCTAGCAGGAATCGCCGCGGCGCACAACGTCAAACTGGCCTACGAGTTCCTGGGCCAGCCCGATTGCTCGGTGTCCACACTGGCCCAGTGCTGGGAAATCGTGCAGGCCGCCAACCTGCCCAACGTGGGCCTGGTGCTGGACACGTTCCATTTCTACGCGGGCGGCTCCACGCTGGACTCCATCCTGCGCGTCGCGCCGGACAAGATTTACATCTTCCACATCAACGACGCCGAGGACAGGCCACCCGCTACCCTCACCGACGCCCATCGGCTGTTGCCCGGCGAGGGGGTTATCCCGCTACTTGATATCCTGAGCAACCTGCGTACAATAGGGTTTAACGGGCTTTGCTCCATTGAACTCTTCAGGCCAGACTACTGGAAGCGCAACGCCCACGAACTCGCGTCCGACGCCCGGGCCAAGACCATAGCCCTGCTCGCGCGGGCGGGCTATCACGTCGTCTGAGTACGGAAGGAATCCATTGGGGGAGACGCAACGATGACCATCAGAATCGCCATCATCGGCGCGGGCCACATGGGCCGAATCCACGCCCAAAACCTTCGCAAGGACGACCGCGTGCAACTAGTAGCCATCGGCGACATCGTGCCCGCCAACGCCGAAAAGGCCGCCGCCGAGTACCAGTGCCAGGCCTGCACTTCCCTGGATGACCTCTTCGCCCACAAGCCCGACGCCGTCTACGTTACAACACCCAACGCCCTGCATCTGGAGCCAGTCATGGCCGCCCTGAATCGCGGCATCCACGTCTTCAGCGAGAAGCCCATGGCCACCAACCTGGGCGAGGCCCGCCAGATTCTGGACGCAGTGGAGCGAACCGGTCTCATCTACCAAATCGGCTTCAATCGGCGCTTTGCGCCGGTGTACAAGTTCGCCAAAGACCGCATCGCCCAGGGCTTTGTGCCCTTCTCGGCCAACGTCAAGATGAACCGAGGCGAGTTGCTCAACCCGCCCTGGGTGGGCAACACAGCCCTCACGGGCGGCTTCCTCTACGAATCCACCATCCACCTGCTGGACATGATCCGCTGGCTCATGGGCGAGGTCGTGGAAGTCTACTGCCGCGCCGAGGCCAACGTGTACAAGGAACTTGACGATTTCTCCGCTATTCTGACCTTTGAGAGCGGGCACCATGCCGTATTCTCGTCCTGTGCCCACAGTTCCTGGGCCTTCCCGTTTGAGCGCATAGAACTCTACGGGGAACACGCCTCCATCGTAACCGAAGAGATGGAGAAGGTTACCTACAGCCCGGGCCTCGGCAAGCAGATCCTCACCCACGACTGCTTCCAACTGACCGCAGCCGAGAAGTGGGGATACGTGGAAGAGGACAGGCTTTTCGTAGACGCTTTGATGGGAGAAGGATTCCCGCCGGTCAAGGCCCTGGACGGCTATCGCGCGGTGGAGCTGGCGGAAGCCATGTATCGCAGCGCCAAGTTGGGCAAGCCCGTCCGCCTGCCGCTGGAAGCCTGACGGGGCGATGAAAGGAGGTGGTAGCTCAGCAACATTCGGATACCAGGTAGGATTGTACGTATCGGCGTATCGCATCCAGTTCAGAATCTCAAGAGGGGAGGAGAACCATGCGTAAGTCACTGTTTCTGGTTGTAAGCCTGTTGCTGATTGCAGCGGCCGTGCTGCCGGCCTGTGGGCCGACCCCGACGCCGGAAAAGGTCATCGTCAAAGAGACGGTGCCGGTTACCGTCAAGGAAACCGTCGTGGTGCCGGTTACCGCCACGCCGCCGCCCCCGCCGCCCTCGGAAATCACCGTCGTGGACACCAACTCCGGCGCCAACTTCCAGTTGTTCTGGCAGACCCGAATCCTCCCGGCCGTCCAGGAGCAACTGGGCGTCAAGATCAACTACGTGGTCTCCAAGGGCGCTGAGGTTGCCGAGCGCATGAAGGCCTGGGAGCCGGGCAAGGGCGACATCCACCTGCTGTTCATGAAGCCGGACGACCTGGCGAACCTCATCAAGAGCAACATCCCGCTGGTCAAACTGTATCCCGACCAGTTGGATGCCATCCCGAACCTGGCCAAGTGCCCGGAGGCGTACCTGAAGACGGCGCAGGGCGTGGACATCCAGGGAACAGGCGCGCTCTACTGGCGCAGCCAGTACACGCTCATCTACAACACCGAATACGTGAAGAACCCGCCAACGTCCTGGAAGGAATTCTACGAGCGCCGCGCCGAGTGGAAGGGCCACATCGGCTGGATGCGCCCCGACTCCAAGTCCGGCTCGGGCCGCAGCCTGCCCTACGCCTTCGTCAACGCCTTCGTCCCGCTCGCCAATCCGGATGAAAGCCCCATCCCGCTGGCCGAACTGGAGAAGAAGCCGGAATACCAGGACGCCATCGCCAAGTTGAAGGATTTCCTCACCTACTGCAAGATCGCCAACGAGCCCACCAACATGTTTGAGGACTTCAACGCCGGCGATACCTGGATCGCGGTGTACGCTATGGACTACTCGCTGTGGTCCATCAGCCAGGGCACCATGCCGCCCACCATCGCCGCCGGCTCCCT
The DNA here is from genome assembly GCA_037446815.1 of Caldilineae bacterium. Lineage (GTDB taxonomy): Bacteria > Chloroflexota > Anaerolineae > DTLA01 > DTLA01 > DTLA01. The sequence continues at coordinate 4,910 of JBBIHX010000048.1, forward strand.
CAGCGACGGCCTGCCCGCCGGCTCCGACGGTTACCTGGCCATCCCGGCCAATATCCCCGAGGAGTACAAGCCAGTGGTCATGAAGGTCATCAACTACCTGCTGTCGGATGACCAGCAAATTCGCCTCATCACCGAGATGTGGCAGTACACCGGCACCGACATTGAGGACAAGATTCCCGATGTCGTGTGGCGCAAGATCCCGAAGTGGGGCGAGGTGGAAAAGGTCCGGGTACGGCTCAACAACAAGGAGTTCACCGACTGGGTGAAGGAAAAGGGAGCCGAGGTGCTCCTGCCCAAGTAGTCGGCCCATGCACAGTGATCTGGGCGTCCGCCGCGACGCCCAGATCACTCCCATGCGGCCACTTCGCCCGATTCTCACACGGAGACGTCAAGGGTCATGACTTCATTCTTCAAGAGGCGCCGCTACGGTTTGATTAGCCTGCTGATGCTCCTGCCGGGTCTCGCCAGTTTCTTCGGCCTGTTCTTCTACCCGATGCTCGTTACCGTCGTCCGCAGTTTCCGCCCCGAAGGACTCACCGAGGGGTGGACGCTGGAGCACTACGCGGGGTTTCTCGGCCAGGCCTCCACGCGCCAGGTTATCCTGCTCACCTTCTTCCTCGCCATCGCGTGCACGCTCCTTTCCATCGTGCTTTCCGTGCCGCTGACGCTTCTGCTGCGCCAGAAACTGGCGGGGCATCGCCTTTTCCGGCTGACGATTCTCATTCCCATCACCGTGCCGGGCTTGGTGGGCGCGCTCGGCCTTCTGCTGTTCTACGGCAGCCGCGGTTGGCTCAACTTGCTGCTGATACAGGGACTGCGGGTGGTGCAGGACCCCGTGAAGATCAACTACACGCTGACCGGCCTCGTCATCTTCTATGTGTGGCATTATTTCTCCTACACGGCCGTTACGACGCTATCCACGCTAGAGGGCCTGGACCCTGCCTTTGAGGAGGCGGCGCGCGTCGCCGGAGCAAGCCCGTGGCAGGTGCTGCGCCACGTGGTCCTCCCGCTCATCATGCCGGGCATCCTCGCGGGTTCCGTGCTGACGTTCATGGCGGCATTCGGCGCGTTTAGCATCCCGCTCATCACCGGCGGCAGTTACCGACCGCTCGCCGTGCAGATTTACAAGCAGATTGAGGTGTACACCCCCGCGCGGTGGGAAGCCGCCAGCGCCATGGCCGTTGTCATGGCCCTGCTGCAACTGGTCTTCCTCACCTTCTATATGCGCGTGCTAAGGAGACCGTCCGCATCATGAAGACGCTGCGACAGTACCTGCGAGCCTTGCTCAACGCCAAGCGACTGCTAGCCTACACATTTCTGCTCTGCTTCTTCCTATGGGTTACCACGCCCTTCCTGATGATCCTGCTCAAATCCCTCGGGCGCAACTGGTTCGGCAAACTGTGGCTCCCGCCCGAGTTCACGCTGGACTGGTACAAATGGGCCGTCACGGTAACCAACATCCCGGAGGTGCTCCGCAACACGCTGATTATCGCGGGCATCGCCGTGGGCATCTCCACGCTCATCGCGATTCCCACGGGCTGGGCGCTGGGCCGCCGCAAGATCCCCGGCAAGGAAGTGATTATGTCAACCATACTCCTGCCGCGCATGATCCCGCCCATCGCCTACGCCCTGGGCGTGGCGCAAATCTTCTACCGCCTGCACCTGATTGACACCCACCTCGGCGTCGCCATCGCCCACGTCGCCATCTGCGCGCCCTATGCCATCCTGGTGCTCGCGTCCACCTTTGAGGGCCTGGATGAGCGCGTGCTGGAAGCCGCCAGCGTGTGCGGGGCCAACAACCTGCGCACCTTCTTCCACGTTACGCTCCCGTTGGTCATGCCGGGCATCCTCTCGTCCATCATCTTCACCTTCACGACCTCGTACAACGAGTTCACGCTCACGCTGATGACCTACGGCCCGAAGACCATAACCCTCCCCGTCCGCACCTACCTGGCCGTCGGTGAGGGCTACTGGGAGGTAACGAGCGCCCTGTCCATGATTCTCATCATCCCCTCGCTCTTCGTGCTGTTCATGATCCAGCGCCAGGTTCAGCCGGAGAAACTGGTGGGCGGATTCAAGGGCGTGTGAGGATTCAAGGATACCCACATCGGAGGCCATGATGTCCGACTGGATGATTGAACTTGTGGATGTTACCAAACGCTATGGCAACATCGTTGCCAACGATCACGTAACGCTGCGCATTCGTCGGGGCGAACTCATGACGCTGCTGGGCCCCAGCGGCTGCGGCAAGACCACCGCCCTGCGCTGCATCACCGGCCAGAACATCCCCGACGAGGGGCGCGTGTTCATTGACGGCAAGGACGTTACCGACGTGCCAACCCATCGGCGGGAACTGGGAATGGTCTTCCAGAACTTCGCCCTGTTCCCGCACATGACCGTCTTTGAAAACGTGGAGTTTCCGCTGATGATCCGCCGCATGGACAAGGCCGAGCGCGCCGGCCTGGTGCGAGACGCGCTCAAATTGGTGCGGCTGGAAGGGTACGAAAAGCACTATCCGCGGCAACTGTCCGGCGGGCAGCAGCAGCGCGTGGGATTGGCCCGCGCCCTTGTGTACCGCCCCAAGGTGCTGCTCCTGGACGAGCCGCTTTCCAACCTGGACGCCAAATTGCGCGAAGAAATGCGGTTTGAAATCAAGGACCTGCAGAGGCGCCTCGGCATCACCGCCGTGTACGTTACCCACGACCAGGAGGAAGCCCTGGCCCTTTCGGACAGGGTCGCCGTGATGAACAAAGGCTGCGTCCAACAGGTGGGCACGCCCGCCGAAATCTACGACCACCCCGCCACCAAATTCGTCGCCGACTTCATCGGCCTGTCCGACTTCATCCCCGCCAAGGTGCTCGCCGTGGAATCCGAGCGCGTCATCCTGGACGTGCAGGGCGAGCGCATTGCCGTCCCGCCCGTGGCATCGGTGCATGCGGGCATGGACGTGCTCCTGTTCATCCGCCCGAACGACGTGCGCCTGCGCGCGGCAGAGGGCCAGAAACTCCCCAACGAAATCGCGGGCGTCATCGCCAAGAGCACCTACCTCGGCGACAAGTTTGACTACCGCGTGGACGTGCGCGGCGTTGAGGTGCGCGTCCAGACCCACGGGGCAGAACGGTTTGACAACGGCCAGGCCGTCTATCTCCATCTACCCTACGAGCGATGCCGCGTCATCTTGGAAAGCCTGGTTTGCCCCGTGAGGTAATGCATGACAACACAAACCTTTGACATCGTATTCATCGGCGACTTCGCCCGAGATATCCTCGTCCACGGCGCAGAGCGCGTCGCGGCTTCGGGCGGGTCCGTGTACTACGGCGCGGTTGCCGTGGCGAGGCTCGGGATTCGCACCGGCGTCATCACGCGCCTGCACCCCAAGGACTTCCCGTTCCTGGACGAACTCAAGGCCGAGGGGATTTCGGTGTACGCCCAAGCCGCGCCCGAGACCTCCGGCATTGAGAACATCTACAACACCGCCGACCGAGACCGCCGCATCTGCCATCCCATCGGCCACGCGGGCCTGTTTGACGCCAACGACCTGCCTCGCTGGCGCGCCCGCTACGTGTTCATCGGCCCCATCATGGCGGGCATTGTGTCGCTGGACCTGGTGAGGCGCTATGCGCGAAAAGCAAAGATCGCGCTGGACATCCAGGGATTCGTCCGCGTGCCGCACGGCAACGACCTCATCACCGAGGAATGGCCGGAGCGGCGCGAGGGGCTGGCGCTGGTCCACACGCTGAAACTGGACCAGGCCGAGGCCGAGGCGCTCACGGGCGAAACCGACCCGCTCCTCGTGTTGCCCAAGGTTGCCGCATACGGCCCCAGGGAGATCGTTCTCACGCATGCCTCAGGCGTTACGGTGTGGGCCGAGGGGAAGGTGTACCAGGCGCCGTTCGTCGCGGAGAACCTCAGCGGCCGCACGGGCCGCGGCGACACGTGCATCTCCACGTACCTAGCCCGCCGCCTGACCCACGAGCCCGACGAGGCGTGCCGCTTTGCTGCCGCCGCCACGTCGCTCAAACTCCCGCAGCCCGGCCCCCTCCGCCGCACTCTGGCGGAGATTGAGGCACTCGCCGCGACGCTGCCGGTGAGGGTGCTGCGGTAGTAGGGCAAAGTGGCACCCTACTCTACCTCATCAAGCGATTCCTGGATTGATGACCATGAGACAGAGTCCGCAAGAACCCCAATTCGCGATCTGCATCCGCAACGAAGGAGCGGAAGACCTGGAAGTGCGCAAGGTCTACCGAGTCCTCGCGGACGAGTCCGCAGCCAGGGACGGTTACGTGAGGGTCATTGACGAATCCGGCGAGGACTATCTATACCCTGCGGACTACTTCGTCCGTCTGGAGCTGCCCCAGGAGGCTGTGGCCGCGCTGGCCCTGACGGCGTGAATCTGCGCCGTTCGGCCAGCCGTTTCCTCTCTTCCCTGCCTGCGGGGAAGAGGGGCCGGGGGTGATGGGGTGAAGCCCCCACCCCCTACCCATACGCCTCCAGGTGCCGCGCGAAGTGCCGCTCCAGCGCCCGGTAGTACGCCTCCTCATGCGCGTCCAGCACGGCCAGCAGGCGGCCCCGGAACCGATACTCGCCGTCCGCGCCCCGCTGCGTCAGCACCGACCCGAACGTAACGTGCAGCACCTGGCGCGCGTCGGGCTGATCCAACAGGCTGGGCAACTGCCCGTCGGCAAGAGCATCCGGCTGGGGCACGTTGCGCAAGTCAGGCGACATGTGATACGTGGCGCGGTCGCGCTCAAAGCGCTCCTTCGCAAACCCCAGGATTTCGCGGAACAGGCCGGGGGACTTCTGCGCCGTGATGCGCAGCGCCTCCAGGTAACTGGTGCCCGCCGTCTTCACGTGCAGCAGCCCTTCGGTGTGGCGCGCCGCGATTCCGTAGATGCTGAACTTGTCCGAACCCGAGTGAATGCTCAGTTTGTACGGCCCGACGCGCCGCGCGATGGCCGCGTGCGCCGCAAATGACCGCTCAAACGCCTTCACGTCGCCGATGTAGTCTATGCCCTTCTGGAAACTCCCCACGAACCGCGGCGCCAGGCTGACCCACTCCACGCCCAGCCGCTGGAGTTCCTGCGCGATGAAGAAGTGCTCTTCGGGACTCGTCGGCGCTTCCGTCTCGTCCACCGACATCTCCAACTCAAACGGCCGCCCCTGCATCCTGTCGCGCACGTGCTCGTACATCAGCGCCGTGTGGACGATGGCCCTCCCATACTTGACGACCGCGCGGGCCAGTCGCTCGTCATCAAACTCCACCAGGACGCCCGGCTCTATCCGCCACGACTTGCCCGAGTAGCGGGCCGCCAGCGCGTCCCACGTTGTCCGAAGTTGGCCCCACGGCGCCTTGTTCAGGCGGTCGCGCAGCGCAGCCACGTCGGCGGTATCCGCCTCATTATCCACGTGGTCGCCCGGGTCAATGGTGAACATCGTGTACCCGACCGCGGCGCACGCCGCTACGTCGTCGGGCGTCTTCAGGTGATCGGCGTCGGAGCCGAAATCCCCATCCCAGCCCTCCTGAAACGCGCCCCAGAGGGCATCGTCCATCACGTCCTGCGGCGTCCGCTCGGTGCGCGCCATCTCGCGGATGGACTGCTGGGGGAAGAACGGCACGAGGCCGCTCCCGCGCACGGCCCGCACGTGGCCGGGCGTCGCCACGCCAATGCGGTCGCCGAAGCCGAACGAACCGCGCAGCCCTACTGTGCGCGGCTTCAGGAACGGCAGATGCCGCTGCAACACCGCCAGATTCCCGCGTGACATCGGGCCGGTGCTCAGGTACAGCGTGTGCCCGCCCCACTCCATCTGTCGCGTGTCCCCCGCCAACTCCTGGGCCGGATCCGCCCGCAACCAGGCCACGCGCTTGCCCTCGGCCCCGCGCCACAGGAAGAACAGCCCCATCGGCGACGCCGCGATGGATCGGGCATACACCCCGCCCCCGACGACAAGCCCCAACTTCTCGGCGAGGCCCGCGCGATACTCCTCCTGCGCGTAGCCCGCCGTTGGCGACTTGACCAAGCGAAGCACCAACTCCTCCATGTCCACCTCCTCGCCTACAATCCCCACGACCGCATGGCCTTGATGCTCTCCACGGCGCACGTGTCCGCGTCGGGCATGGGCATCGCCTCCACCGAGACATAGCCGGTGTAGCCCACTTCGCGCAGCGTCGCCACGATGGCGGGGAAATCCAGGTGGCCGGCCCCCGGATACCAACGGTTGGAGTCAGCCACGTGGAAGTGGAACAATCGCGGCGCGGCGGCGCGAGTGCTCCGATAGATATCGGGCTCCTCAATGTTCATGTGGAACGTGTCCAGGAGCATGCCGAGATTCGGCATACCCACCTGTTCCAACAGCGCCAGGCCATCGGCGGCCGTGTTGACGAGCGTCGTCTCGTAGCGATTGATGGGCTCCACGGCGATCCGCACGCCCGCGTCCTGCGCCGCTTCAGCGCACTCGCGCAGCGCGTCGGCCATCCATGCCCACGCCTGTTCGTGCGACACCCCCGGCCGCACGATGCCCCGCAGCAGGCCGATGATGATGACCGCGCCAAACCTGGCCGCGACCGGCACGTGGCTTTTCACGCGCTCTATGGCAGCGCGCCGCACGGCGGGGTTCGGATCCGTGAACGACAGTCCCTCCTCGCCCCAAGCCTGGCCAGTGCCGATGGCGGGCACCTCCAGGCCATGCCTCTGCAATAGGCGACTCAGCGCGTCCACGTCCACAGCGTTGGGGTCGCGGATGGCCAGTTCCGCGCCGTCGTAGCCCAAGGATGCGATGCGCGCCAGATTCGTCTCCAGGTCGCCTTTGAACGCGACGGCGTTGAATTGCGCCGCATGGGTAGAAACGACGATGGCTTTCTTCATGCCCCTCCTCGCACCTGTGCGTGCTGTGGCAAAAAACGAGGCCGGCGACTTCTGCCGGCCTCGCGTCGCCAGGTTTCGCCTAGGCTGGCGGGTAAGCCAGCGCGTAGATGCTGCACCCGCCTTCGGCTAGCGGGCCTTTGATGGCGGCCTCTATCTCATCGCGCCGCCGCTGCGTAATCTGATCAATGGGCGGCAATTCGCCCGCCGGGAACCGCTCCATGATGTCGTTGACCAACTCCACGATGTAGTCCAGCAGCGCTTCCACGCCGGGCATCGCCTTCTTCGGGTCTGCCAGGCTTGCCTTCCCTACGACGCCGGGCTTGTACGCCGCCACCTCAATCGGCCCCAGCCCCACCTGCCCGTACCAGGCGATGGGCCTGTGGAGCAGGTTGCCGGCCTTATCCACGTGCTTCGCCATCTTGTCGCCCAGGAAACTCGTCGGCTGCGTGTCCACCACGGCGCTCATGTCCATCAGTTCGGGGAACAGCACCAGCGACCACGAGGTCTCCACTTCGTCCGCGTGGATGAAGTTCGTCTCGTAGGGGCCGCCCTCGGCCTTCGTCTTGAAGTGCTCGGGAATCGCATGGTACCAGTTCAAGTTGACGAAGACGCCGGGAACCTGGTAGGTCTTGGCGAACTGATGGATGGCCGTGGGAATCACGTACTCCTGCCCGTGGCCGTTCAGCAGAATCTGCTTGCGGAACCCCATATTCCACAGGCCCGCCATGACCGCCTTCAACTGGCCGACGAAAATCTCCTCCGGCACGATGATTGTCCCGGGCATCCCCATGTGGTGGTACGGATGCGACCCGTACCAAATCGGCTGGGCCACCGTGCACCCGGTTCGCAGGGCCACCGCCTCGGCCATGCGCGTAACGAGGAACGTGTCCTCGCCCAGGCAGGCGTGGGGGCCGTGGGCCTCGGTGGAGCCTACCGGCACGATGATGAGGTCGTTTTTCTTCAGGCGCTCCTCAATCTGCTTCCAGGTCATGTTCTGGAGATAGACCTGCGTGGGCAGGTCCATGTGCCCGCCCTTCGGGGGCAGTTCCCACTTGTGCTTGCTCATTGCCATTCTCCTTTCATCATGCGGCCTGTGCCGCTCTACGGTGTGATAACGACCTTGATTCCCTCGCCGGCCCGGAGCGCGGCAATCCCCTCCAGGATGCGCGGCAAGGGCAACGTGTGCGTGGTGAGCGCCGACGGCTTCACCACGCCGCTCTCCAACATGCGAATCGCCCGGGGGAACGTGTTGATGCCGATGTACGTCCCCATGACGGTGAGTTCCTTGCGCGTTATGTCAAACTGATGCACCTGCGGATATGCCTGCTGGTTCATGCCAAACAGCACAATCTTGCCACCCACCGCCGCCTGCTCTATCGCCTGCGGCAACAGCGACCCGACCGCATCCACGACGACATCCACGCCGCGGCCGCCTGTCGCCTCGCGCGTAACGGCAACCGGATCCTCGGTCTTGACGTTCACGACCACGTCCGCGCCCAGTTTGCGCGCGTATTCCAGGCGATACGGCGCGATATCCGTCATGATAATCTTGCCCGCACCCGCCGCCTTGAACACCAGTTCAAACATCAGGCCGACCGGCCCCGCGCCCAGGATGGCAACCGTCTCCCCGGGCTGCAAGCGCACCTTCTCGGTGCCCCCGACGATGCACGACAGGAGTTCGGCGTAGACCGCTTCCTGCGGCGGCAGTGTCGGGGCGACCTTGAACAGCGCCCGCTCCGGCGCCACGTTGTACCTGGCGAACCCACCATCCAGGAAGATGCCCAGCGTCGTGAAATGCTCGCACTGGTTGGGTCGCCCGCTGGTGCACGGGCCGCAGATGCCGCAGTACAGGTTCGGCGCCACGACCACGCGGTCGCCCGGCTGAACCGTGGACACCGCGCTGCCGGTCTCCAGCACGCGCCCCACATACTCGTGCCCCAGAATCGCGCCCGGAGTGGCCGGATGCCCCGGCGGCACCTCTAGGATGTGCAGGTCGGTGCCGCACACTCCCGCCGCCTCCACCTCCAGCAGCACGTCATCGGGGTTCTTGATGCGCGGGACGGGAACCTCCCGCACGCTCAACTTACCCTGGCCCTCAAACACGGCGGCCAACATCGTTTTGTCCATGAGTCCACACCTCCTCTACACGCGCAGGGTCATGCCGTCCTGCGCCACGGTGATTATACCGGAATAGACCTTCCCCGCCACGGACGCCACGTCCACGCGGTCGCACGGCGGGTAGAAATGCGTCAGCACCAGGTGCGCGGCCCCCGCCTGCTCCGCCAGCATCCCCGCGCTCGTCGGCGTGAGATGGTACGGCTCCGCCAGGTCATCGGGGAACGAGCACTCGGCGATGAGCATGTCGGCGCCCCGCGCAAACGCAACCAGCCGATCCCCCGCCACGGCATCGCCGGTGTACACCAGCGTCTTGCCTTCGGCGCGCAGCCGGTACGCCAGCGATTCGGGCGTATGCCCCGACGGCGCAGCATCCACCGTCCAGCCCGGCCCCTGGAACTCGCCTTGCGTAATGTCCACTTCGCGCAGTTCATACAGCGCCGGCTGCGCCCAGGGATTCAAGTCCATCATGGCCGCCGCGTAATGCAGGAAGGCTGGGGACGACAGGATGTGCAGCGGGCGAGTCCGCCGCATCAGGGCAAATGCCTGGAGCATCGGCACCAAATCGGCGCAGTGATCCGAATGGGAGTGGGTGAAGAACACGTACTCCAGCGTTCCCACGTCCACGCCCGCCCGCAGCATCCGGTGCAGCGTTCCCGAGCCCGCGTCAAACAAGAGCGTGCTATCCTCCACCCGCGCCAGAAGGCCGGGCGGGTAGCGGCGCGGGTTCGGGTATCCCGTGCCCGATCCGAGAATGGTAATCTCCATAACGGCATCGTCTCTTGAGGCGCTTGCGGCGGGCTGGACAGCGCCACACGACCCTGTCCGGCCCGCCCCGCGCCTGCTAGATTCGCACCATGACCTTGCCATCCTGGCGGCTCGTGGACTGCCGAATGGCATCCACAACGCTCACCAGGTCGTACCGGGCCGTGATAATCTGCGTCATGTCTATCAGGCCGGAAGCCATAAGGCGAATCACGTTCGGGAATGTGCCGTTGCCCGAATGCCCCTGCGCGCCGAAGACCTGCGCGTGATGCGTCTGGAAGTGCTCCAGGTACATCGGCACCCGCTCCGCCGCGCGGCCAATCTGGACGATGCGGGCGTTGACGGCCATAGAAGCTTCCATCTCCGGGATGGTCTTGGAGGGCGCACCGGCGGCCTCCACATGGAAGTCCGCGCCTTCGCCGCCCGTGAGTTCCATCACCACCTCGCTGGGCTTGACCGCGCGCGGGTCGTACACGTAGTCGGCCCCAACCTTCTTGGCCAATTCGCGGCGGGCCTCAGACACCTCAAAGGCGATGACCTTGGCCGCGCCCGACGCCTTGCACAGGGCAATGGACGCCAGGCCGATGGGCCCCGCCCCGTACACGGCCACATAGGCCCCGGGCTTGAAGCCGCCTGCCCGCGCGAAAATCCCATTGTACGCCACCGACGTGGGCTCCACCAATGCCCCGGCTTCAAAGATCTTGTCGTCATCGTACCGCTCGCGTAGCGCGTTCAGTTTCCAGCAGTACTTCGCGCCGACGGCGATGTACTCCGCAAACGCGCCGTCAATGGTGAAGCCGATTTCCTCCAGGTTCTTGCACTGGTTGGGGTAGCCATCGCGGCATGGACGGCAGTGGCCGCACCAAATCATCTCCTCCGCCGTAACGAAATCCCCCACGGCGAAGTCCTTGACGGCGCTGCCCACCTCCACGATTTCGCCCGAAAACTCGTGGCCCAGGATGCTGGGGAACTTGGTGAGGCCGGGATACAGAATGTAGTTGTCCTTGTCGGTCTCGTAGAAGTGCATGTCAGAGCCGCAAACCCCGCACGCCCGCACGCGAATCAGCACCTGATCCGGCGCAATCTGGGGCTTGGGGACTTCCTGGACGATGAGTTTGGGATTCCGCCACACGGCATTGCCTGTGATAGCCTTGCCCGTGGTCTTCTCAAACTCCGACACGTGATACCCTGGCCGAGGCTGCCATTCTGCGGCGAGTACTAACCCCTTCATTGCAACAATCCTCCTTATCCGTTGAAAGTGTGGTAACAGGCTTGTGGTCAGATACTGCACACGTTTGCATTGGGATTATAGCACGGAGCCGCCCATTTGTCAAAAACATCACTTGCGGGCGCGAGCCGCCTTCCCACCAACTGGCCGGGCCCGTCGGACGAAAAAAGAGGCGAGGGATGAACACCCCTCGCCCGATGGGTTCGCGCGAATGTGCGCAGGGCTAGCGCGACCTCGCGCCTCCGACTGCGGTCAGCATCTCGGTAATCGCCAGGAGCAACACCAGCCCAATCCACAGCACGCGCTCCGCGGCAGTGAACGGCCGGTGCTGCTCCAGCCGCTGGATGAGGAACACCGCCGCCCCAACTTGTGCCACGCCAAACACCGCAGTGAGTCCCAGAGTCCCGAGAAAACTCGTCCGTCGCAGCATCCTCATCGCAGACCTCCTTGCCGTCTCTACACTGCCAAAACGCCGGACAACGGCCTGGAGTTCCGCCCAATCGCCAAAATTCACGAAATCTTTGGCACCGCGCCAAACAAAAAGCGCCCTCTCGGGCGCTGGGATGTTCGCTGCGCTGCGCGTTACCTGCGCTGGGCGCGTCCCTTGGGCGGGCTGATGGGCTTGATGCCCATGTACACCTGCTTGCCGCCCAGCGTCGCCAGGACGGCCTCCGGCGTCCTCCGGCCGATCATCTTGTGGAGTTCCACGGCCGTAAGCGGGGTGTTGTCGTTGGCCAGAAAGATGCGAAAAGCGGCCTCGGCCAGCGGCGTGTACTCCGTGATGTAGGACGGCTTCTGACTGCAGCACGTGCGCAGGCTGTGCCACAGCCCATCCACGCGCGTGATTTCCGCCGTATCCGGGTCAATCCAGTCAATCTCGCCGACGGAGCCCATCGGCGGATACTTCTCCCGGCAATCATCGCACAAGCGGCTGTGGAGGACCACGCGGAAGTTGGAGCCTTTCTCGGTCCACCAGTCAAAGTCAATATGGAACTTCGTTTCCAACGTTGGCTTCACCCAAGGAGTCATGCTACCGCTCCCTAGCGCTTCTGAATTTTGGTTGGGTCAAACCCCAAGTAGCCGTTGCCCTCGTCCACAAAGCACGGGTTCACCGACAATTCGTAGAAAATGGGGCCGGGCGGGCATCGGCGAATCAGGTTGAATGCCGCGTATACCGTCTTGGCGTGCACGCGCGGGCCGAGTTTCGCCAATTCGGGGAACAGGTCCAACAGGATATCCAAGACCGGCCGCCCGCGTTCCTGCTCCGCCACCCAGAGGTCATCCAGCGCCGGCGACGGGTCCTCGGCCACAAGCATCGTTTCGTCGTATTCGCAACTGATGGGATACTTCGTCATCTGGAACGTCAGCCTTCCGGCATCCGCGCGGGCCACCCGCACCCACTCACGCCGCATGCGGCGCGGCTCAAAGTCAATGATGATCTCCGACGGGTTGCCGGTCTTCTGGAGCCAGATGAGCGCCCCCGCGGGGATTTCATTCTGCAGGTACCATTCCCGCAGGCCGAAGACATACCCGCTTCCCGGCACCACCCAGCCGCTCATCGCCTCCCCATTCTGGCCGTTGATAAGCCGCACCGGCACCATAGCCCCCGGCCCATCGGGGAAGAACCCACGCGTGCGCGGCGTCAACGGCAGCGTGCCTGCCTTGCGGTGCGGCGCAATCAGCACGATAGACGCCTTGTCGCCGGGCTTTCGCTTCTCAGCCGGCGCTCCCGCCAGGTCGCTCGCTTCGTCGTCAATCTCGTGCTCAACCTGCTGCAAGACGGCGCTGATCTGCTTGCGATTGAAGGCGATGGGCGTGTAGGTCAGCCAAATGGGCGTTTGGAGAACCTCCGGCGGGAGTAGTCGTCGGAGATACCACATCGGCTCCTTGGTCGTGCCCAGGTTCATGAACCGCTCGTCGGCGCCCAGGGCAACATCCACGGCAAAACGCTGCACATCGTGAGGAACTTCCGCAGGCAACGCGAGTTCCTTCAGCACCTCCTCCGAACTCACGGGCCGCGCGTTCAGTTCAATCATGGCCTCGGCAAGGTTCAGATAGCCGATGTGAATCTCCGGCATCAATTCGCGAAGGAACCAGTGGCCATCCAACTGCACGAAACCCAATGCGCTGGCCTGTGCGAGCCGTTCATTGACCGCGGCATCCAGCGCCGCCTTGTGCTCCTGGTAGATTTGCTTCGGGGATGCGCCTTGCAAGAGTTGTGCGATGTCCGCGTTCAGTTTGTGGGGGAAATCCAACTCGGCCGGGAACTCACGAATCTCGTCCGCCCCCTCCATCGCAACCTGAATCACCTTGAAGGGCGGATACGCCGGGTTCACACCGTCCCGAATCCCAACCACCTTCCCAACGGCAAAATCCAGCGCGGGAAACACCAGGGTCTGGCCCACCGTGTAGGACTTCTTCGGCTGGTACGCCTCCCCGTGGGAAAGCCTCGCCTGCACGGCCTTGGCCTGTTCGGCCAGGCGCTGCCCCACCAACGCCAGCGCAAGGTCTTTGGTCGCGCATGGTCTGCCCTGCTCGTGGAGCCACTCGTACAAGAACGCCACATCATCGTCCGTGAGGGCAAGTTCCCCCGTCCATCCCGATGGCTGATTCAGTTTCTGGCGAACCAAGATGAACCTCCATTGCGTGTACTGCACAACTCCACAGAATTATATCCTGATTGTAGGAAATGACAAGTTGTGGGGCGAGGGCGTTTCGCCTCTGCACGAATCGGGGGAGAGCCTTCGCCGCGCCACTCCCCCCAGCAACCGTCATTCTGAGCGGCGGAGCCGCGAAGAATCTCGCCCCTCACCCCAGCCCTC
>JBBIHX010000049.1:0-5551 GCA_037446815.1 Caldilineae bacterium
TTTCGTTTCATGCCATGATTATACACCAATTCTGAACCCTTTTGAAACACGCTCTAAGCCCTCTCCCGAAGGGCGAAGGCGCATCGCCTTCGGCTCGGCGTGACAACGGAATGGAAAGGCCGCGCGGTGGATCAGCGCAGGGTGGAGCCGAGCCGCCCTTTCCGCACTTGACGAATTTGACAATGGGTGTACGATATGCATAGTTACGAATATTCAGGAATACGCATATAAGGGCTTTCGTGGAGGGCGCGTTGCCTTTGAACGATACCGAGTCTGGTCGCAAGGGGAGAAAACCAAGGATGCACGCGGCTTATCAAGGCTGCTCCGACCTGGTGTGCCTCCTAGCGCATCCGGTGAGGCTTCATATCCTCACGCTCCTGGCGCGCAAGCCCGCCACGGTGTCCGAGATCGTCGCTGCCACGGGGCGTCGCCATCCCAATGTTTCGCAGCAACTGGCCATTCTGCGAACGGGTGGCCTCATCGTCGGCGAAAGGATAGGCAGGCAAATCGTTTACCGAGTTACCTCAGCCGACCTTCAAGGCCTGCTCGACTCCATCCGGCACCTGGCGGCGCACGATTCGGAACGGCACGAGCAAGCGGCGGGCACGGATGTCGGTGTGGCCCAAGCCTGGTTCCACGAGGCGCTGCGCGCTCACATCGCCTGGCCCCCGTAGTGGACATAAGCCTCTGCGACGGTTGTGGCATTTGCGTCTTGGTCTGTGTGCAGGGGGTGTATGCCTTTGATCCTGAGCGGCGGAAGCCAACTCTCGTGGCGCCCGATGCGTGCAACGTCGGATGCAGCACCTGCGCGACGTTGTGCCCCCCAGGCCCCATCGCCCTTCCGCCTCGCGAGACGGCGTTGTCTGCCGTAACCGGCGGCGTTCTGGCTCGCGTCGCGGCGATGCTGCGAGAACGCCCTGGAGAACGCCAAGTAGGAGTGGGCCGCGAGGCTGCGTGAAGGGCACGACCGGGGCTCTAGGTCCACCCGTCCCCAAGGGAAGCACGCCTTGCGTTAGGGCGTACTGAGATACCACATGAACAACAAACGGAGGGAGCAAAATGGACGAGAAACCGAGATTCATCATGTGCTACTGCACGGGCGAGTGCCCAGGGTTCCAGACTCTCACCCTGTGGCAACTGGTCAACCGCGTGCGGAGGGAACTGGATGTGGAGTATGCCATTGTCCACCCGCAACTCCGTGTAGATGACGGAGATCGCTTCTGGCGCGACTACGTCAAGGATTCCGCCACCTATGTTGTGGGAGGGTGCGACCCTCGCATGCAGCAGAAGATGTTCAAAGACACCATCGGGGAGATGGGGGGCAACTTTGAGAAGCAGATCATCCCCCTTGACCTGCGCAACATGTCCACCGATGATGCCTACAACAAGGTGGCGGAGGCAGTGGCGCGCCTGAAGCGATGAAATCGGCGTTCACCGTCGCTCACCGCGGAGCGGCGATGACGAGCACTGGGGGCAGGGTTGCTCCTGCCCCCAGTTCCTCTGTGCGCTAGGTGGGCACGGTCTCGCCGCTTGCGAGGCCGCTCCTTGAAAGCGCGCTGTGTGTTTGACCTGCGCGGCAGGGAGTGGTACGATTGAAAACAGGGAGGCTATCGTATGCCCGACGGAATTGCACGAGAAGAAATCCCATGGTACCCCAGGGTCAACTATGACACGTGCGTAGGGTGCCAGGGGTGCATGAACTTCTGCGCGAACGGCGTCTACGAGTGGGATGGCAATGACCATCATCCCATTGTCAGAAACCCATACAACTGTGTTGTGGGCTGCACTGCGTGCGCCAAACTGTGCCCCATGGAGGCCATCTCCTTCCCGTCGCGCGAGGAACTGGTAAACCTGATGCGCGAACTGCGGAGGGCGCGCCAGCAGGCGTGATGTGGATCGTGTGGGCTGGGTGCGCGTTCGGGGCGGTGGAGCGCTGCAGGCGCTCCTGAAAGCCAAGGAGGTGGCGGCTGGGCTTTTCCTGCCTGCGGCTAGTAGCATTGCATTCGTGGAAGGTGCAATATGAACCGGTCCAAGCCCCGTATTGCCGTCGTTACCGACAGCGCCGCATGTGTCCCCGCGCACCTGGTGGAGGAGTACGGCATCCACGTGGTGCCGTTTGAATTGGTGTGGGACGGCCAGAGTTATCGCGACGGCGTGGACATAACGCCGGCGCAGGTGTATCGCCGCCTGGCCGAGGGGAAGTCGTTGCCGACGACGTCGCAGCCGTCGCTGGGGGACTTCGCCACCCTGTACCTCCGCCTGGCCGAGGAGGCAGAAGGGATCGTTTCCATCCATGTCCCCGACGAAGTCAGCGGCACCCTTCAGGCGGCGCGCCTCGCGGCCGAACAGGTTGCGTCTGTGCCGGTGCGAGTGATTGATTCTCGGACTGCGGCCGCCGCTGAAGGGTTTGTGGTACTGGCCGCGGCTCGTGCGGCTGCCGCCGGGGGCAGTCTGGAAGAAGTTGCTGCGGCAGCGGAAAGGACCATTCCTCGCGTCGGCCTCTTTGCCACCTTGAAGACGCTGGAGTACCTGCGCCGGGGCGGACGCATCGGTGAGGCTGCGGCACTCCTGGGCTCTCAACTGCACATCCATCCCATTGTCTATCTGGCTGAGGGGCGGGTGAAGGTGGCGGGGGTGGCACGCAGCCTGCGCAATGCGCTGGAGCGGATCGTGGAACTGATGGCTGCGCGCGTGGGCGAACACCCGATGTGCGTCTCCGTCTTCCACGCGGATGCTCACCCGGAGGCAGAGTGGCTCCAGGAGAAGGTTTGCACGCGGTTCAATTGCCAGGAGTTCTACATCACCGAGTTTACGCCTGTGATGGGCGCTCATACCGGCCCCGGAACCGTGGGTCTGGCGTTCTGCAGCAAGGAGTGATGGACATGGGAAACTTGCTTGCCGCTGCGCTTGCGGTTGTCGGAGGCTATCTCCTAGGCTCCATTCCCACCGCTTACCTCGCCGGCCGGTGGCTCAAGCACATTGACCTGCGTCGCTACGGCAGCGGGACGGTGAGCGGCACGGGGGTCTACTATCACGTATCGCGGCCCGCTGTGGTGGCCGTGGGGCTGTTTGACATGGGCAAGGCTTCGCTGCCCACCTGGCTGGCCCTACGGTGGGGGCTCGGGCTTGGGGTCGCAATGGCGGCTGGACTTGCCGCTATGATCGGCCACAACTGGCCCCTGTACCTGAACTTCCAGGGAGGGCGCGGGCATAGCGCCATCCTGGGAATCTTGCTCGTGGTGTTCCCGTGGGGGTTCCCGTGGATGCTCGCCTTTATGGCGGTGGGGCGGCTTGCGCGGTCAACGGCGCTGTTTTCATTGCTGGGCGTGGCGCTGTTGCCCTTGCTGACCGCGCTGACCGGTCAGCCTGCGGAGGTCTCCTGGGCCGCCGTCGCGATGCTGGTCATTACGATTGCCAAGCGGCTTGAGGCCAATCGGCTGCCCCTTCCGGCGTCAGGCCCGGAGCGGCGCAGGGTGCTGTTGCGCCGCCTTCTGCTGGACAGAGACGTCAAGGCGCGCGAGGAGTGGGTGGAAAGGAGGCCGACCGAAGGGTAAACACACAGGTGGCGGTGGATTTGGTGGGATTAGACGACAGACGGAGATTGACGAATTCAATGCGCTGCGTATGCGGGTTCAGAACCAGCCGCTTATCGCAGGCTGCGATGCTGTCCTGACCGTGCTGAAGGGGTATCTCGCCGAGGTCGCGCAGGACTTGAGCAACGCGATTGGATTGGACTACTTCACGTTGGCCTTGGCGGAGTAGGGGAAGATTGGCGCAGACGTTTCGTTCTGGAAGGGGAACATGAGCTAAGACTATCCCATGTTGAGCGTGGAGGAAGCGCTAGGGCGCGTGTTGGCCGCCTTCCAGCCGCTTCCTCCAGAGCGAGTGCCTGTGCTTGAGACGCTGGGGCGCGTGTTGGCCGAGGATGTGTACGCGGATATGGACATCCCGCCTCTGGCGAATACCGCCATGGACGGCTACGCGGTGGGCGCTGCTGGGGTGTCTGGTGGTGGCGGGGAGCGGCATGGGGCTGATTCAGTCGCCCTCGGCAACGGTGGCCATTGAGGCGGTTCGGCCAGAGCAGGTGGGCGTCGCGACCGGCGTGTTCCACATGGGGCGGTTTCTAAGCGGGTCGCTGGGCAGCACGGTGTTCGGGCTGGTTCTCCAGGGGGATGCCGGAGGGGTTGTGGGTGGGTTCCGATTCAGCGTGATGTTGCTGGTGGTGATGGCGTCCTTGGCCGTGTTCGCCGCTCGCCGCTTGGATGCTCGCGGGCAAACGGCTTCGTGATTACATTCCAGACGGAGTGTCGCCTCCGACTCGGTTTCGTCTTGTGTTGTTTGGCCCGCGCAGACTCTCCATGCTCCGTTGTTATGGCGAGCCGGAGGCGGCACGCCGTCGCCTTTCGGCACAGGGCTGGGGTGAGGGGTGAGATTCTTGGCCGCTGCACGGCTCAGGATGACGGTGGGCAGCAATAGACCCTGGAGTCAAATGTTACACCGTCGCATATTGACACACACATGTGTATGTGTATAATCATCGTGGAGGTAGAGCATGAATCAAAGTTTGGAGCGGATGCAAATCCTGATGGCTCACCGGCAGAGACAGCGGTTGATGGAATTGGCGGGTGCTCAAAAACGCAGCGTCTCTGACCTCATCCGTGAGGCGGTAGATCGCTACCTTGAGCAGGAGGAGACACGGCGCGTGCAGGCAAGACGGGCCATTCACCAGATGAAGGCGGTGCGGGAATCCCTGCTTCGCTCTCGTAGCGGTCAACCGATGGAAATAGATGCGGCGGAGTTCATCCGTCAAATGCGAGAGGAGCGTACCGATGAGCTCGGTCGCCGAGTTCTTGATTATTGATGCCAGTTTCACCGTGCGCGGTGTGTTGCCGCTCCGCGACAGTGGAAAGGTTGCTGATCGGCTGGAGGAATGGTTTGAGGCCGGGACGAAGATAGCCGTTCCCAGTTTGTGGCTGCTGGAAGTAACCTCAAGCATCCATCGGCTCATGATGCAGCGTCAGATGGATCGCGAAGAGGCAGAAGCCGCCTTGGACGCTCTGCTGGGGCTTCCGGTGCAGGTTTTCAATGAGGATGTAGATCTCTGCCGCAGCGCTTTCGCATGGGCAAGCCGTCTAGGGCAATTTGCCATCTACGATAGCATATATCTTGCTCTGGCGGAACGGCTGAATGCGGTTTTCTACACCGCAGACAAGAAACTGTTGACCCGTTGCCAGGAGATTGGAGTGGGGTTCGTCAGAGTGGCGGAGTGAATTGATTTGCCTGCAGCGCGGCACACGGTCGGCTAGGCGCCGGTTTTACCCGAGGACGGCGCCCGTATCTGGGCCGAGTCCGTGTAGCCTCTGGTCACGGTCTTGCCGCCTCAGCGACTTGTGCCCGCATTCGGGCGGGCATGCCAAACCCAATCGCGCAGGGCGCCCGATGCAATTCCCCCGGGACGGCGGGCACGTCAGAGCAACTGATCCAGCAGGTCCAGCATTTCCTTGTCGCCGCCGGCAGGGGGAGTCCAATCCACTTGGACGACCTCAACCCC
>JBBIHX010000049.1:5651-18444 GCA_037446815.1 Caldilineae bacterium
CAGCAGTTCGCAGCAGAAGGCCGCCGCCCTTGCGGCGCTCGGAAACGTGATGACCCCCACCTCGCGCAGCATTTGGGTCTGCAGGCGCAGATCCTGAGGGTCGCCCTCCGTTCCGCAGATGGATGCCACGACGGTGAGGTGGCCGCCGCGCTTCTGTGCGGCCCGCTTGGCCTCAAGGATTCCGTCCAGAAGTTCGCCGACGGGATCCGTTGAGGCGTTGTACCCCAGGATGAAATCCAAGAGGAGTACGGCGACCTGCGGGTCGCGGGCTTCGGCCCGAATGCGCTGCAGGCGCATCGTTCCGTCTATCATCGGGTGCGGCTTGCCCAGGGTGTAGTAATCGTCGCCCATGTCCACGACGGTGTGCTCGCGGCTGCGGTCGGGATCGGCGAGGGCGTCCTTTGCGTCAAGCGGGGCGTTGGAATGTACCCGAATGCCCGCCTGCCGGAAGATGTGCTGAGCCTGATAGCAGAAGGTGCCTCCGGCGAAGAGTCCTCGCAGGTACTTCTGTTCGGAGGACCAAGCGGCCCTTTCGCGGGCAAGCCATTCCCGTTCCTCCGACGACAGCGGGGGACGGGGCGCAGGTGGCTGGCCGCTCGCCTTGGCAATGGCGAGGCGAACCGCGTCGTCAATCACGCTGGCCGTTTGGAAAGCGGCCCCCGAAGTCTCAGGCTCAAGGTGCGCGCCCAGGAAACAGCCGATAACCGGCTTCTTGCTCGCCTGGAGGCGCGCCACAAGGCGCTCCAGCGTCCTGCTGCCCGGCGGTTTGGAAATCACCGCGATCACCTGCGTGCGAGGGTCTGCCTCAAGCGCATCCAGCGCGGCAAAGGTGGTCAGCCCCCCGACCTTATCCGAAAGGTCATGGCTGCCTGTGCCGATGGCGTGGGAGATGCCCCATCCTGCGTTGTGTACCTGGGTGGTGAATTCCTGCAATCCCGTGCCGGACGGGCCGACGGCTCCGATGGGGCCTTGCCGGACGACGTTCGCGAATCCAATTCCCACCCCGCCGATGAGGCTGGTGCCGCAATCCGGACCCATGACGAGCAGCCCCTTTTCCACGGCGAGTCGCTTGAGCGCCAGTTCGTCGTCAATGGGAACGTTGCTGCTGAATATGAAGAGATGCAGGCCGGCGGCAAGGGCCTTGTGCGCCTCGCGGGCAACGTGCTCCCCGGGGATAGACAGCACCGCCAAATTGGCCGCGGGTTTCTGCGCCAGCCCTTCCTCAAAGGTGTGCAGCCTTGAGGGCTGTGAAGTCTCGGCTACGGCGTTCAATGCCTCATCAATTCGCCCGAGCGTTGCGTTGACGGCTTCGGGAGTGTCTGCGATGACGGCGACGATGAGGTCATTGGGCTGGGCGGCGTCAATCTGTGGATCGTGAATGCCCATTCGGGTCAGAATCTCTTTGTTCCTGTCGCTGCCCATCAGAACGGCTGTCTGTTGCACGCCTGGGAATCCCGAGAGGCGCTTGTTGACGCCCATCAAGAACACAGAGTCGTAATACTGGTTCTTGCGGATGACAAATCCGGATGCCATGGTTACCCCCTTAACTTGCGCTGTACTTTCTCCCGAAAGCGATGAGCGCCTTCTTGAAGCATTCCAGCGGGGCGCGCACCAACCCTGCGCCGATTTTGGGATGACCTGGGTTCTTGTGCGCGATCGCCGTGTCTATGATAGGCGTGATGCCTGTCTGGACAACCTTGCGAATGTCAATGCCGATGGGCGCACCGATGAAGCCTAGGGCGGGCATGCGGTACGTTGGGTGCGCGGCAACCGTGATCTTCTTCATTTCGCGCGAATAGCCTAAAGCCTCTTCGGGGGTGCCGCCGACGAGGGTCAGAATCCCCGGCGCGCCGCCGATGACAAACCCACCCCAGCCAACGGTTTCTGTAATCGCCGAATCTCCCATGTCAAGGCCGGCATCCGCCGCCGAGTAGCCGGGCACGTAGAGTCCGTCTACCACCGGCGCGGGCGCGGTGAACCACTCGTCGCCAAGCCCGCTGACGCGAATGCCGAATTCCACTCCGTTGCGGCACATGGCCGTTACCACGGTGCTGTACTCGATGCCCATGGCCGGGTCGGCGATGGCCTTGCCGCAGGCCATCGCCAGGCCCAGGAAGATCAGGTCATGGTTGGTGATGTACTTGAGGGTGCCGATCAACATATCTTTCGGTAATTCAGTCTGCGCCATTGCCACTGCCATCGCGTTGGCGAACAGGCTGGACGACGCGGAGTGCCGGTTGTGAAGTTCGTCGCCCATCTGGAGCGCTTTGGTGATGATGGGCTTCAAGTCCAACTCCCCGATGGTGTGGAGCGCCTTGCGCAAGGTGGGCGCCCAAACGTCGCGCCAAAGGCGAAGCCCTTGCAGCGCCTGGTCGCTGTAGTCGCCGAATTGCTGCATGCCTTCCACCTGGCGGCAGAAGGCGCGGTTGCCAAAGGCTTTGTTCTCCACGACCCAGACAGGGGAAGAGGGCGAAATCGTCCCGGCCATCGGCCCCACGGCCTGATGGTGGTGGTTGGGTTCCAGGCGGATTGCGCCTTTGTCCAATAGCGCCCTGGCCTCATCGGCGGATTTGGCCCACCCTTCGTACACGACCTGGGCGATGATGGCGCCTTGTTGCGCTCCACACATGTGTTTCCACTCAATGGGCGGCCCGGCATGCGTGATCATCTTGTCCTGCATGCCTGGAATCACCTCATGGGCGGGCGCGATGTCCACGAGCACGGGTTCTCCCATCATAAGGCGACGGACTGCCTCTTCGTTGGCTTTCTCAATCTTCTGCTTGATGTCCATTGGAGTTCCTCCACTATGTTCTGACGCTCCCGGCCTCGGGGGCCGTGAGCAAGCCGGCGAGTAGTCCCGCAAGCATGTCCCAGCCTGTGGAGTGCCCGACTTGCGTCAGTTGCAGGATGGCGGGACGAAGGCTTGCAGTGGACTCCCCACAAAGAATGCCGTTGATGATGTGATGGAGCGGCGCGATACCATGACCGTTGGCGAGATCATCTAGTAGGACAAGACTGATGGGATGAGTTCGCGTGCGATGATGTTCAGACGGGATCGCCAGATCGAGGAAGCGAACGCCCGGATATGCGGCACGAAGGGCTTTGAGGCCGAACAGCAAGCCGCCAAGGAAGTCGTCGCCAGAAGGCGTCAGGCCGCTGCCCAGGCCGATGAGAGCATCTGCGCAGTGGGCAACGCGGCGCATGTCCTGGCGGCGACAGGCATCGGCAATATCCAAAACGATGGGCCTTGCATGGGCGAGCACCGGGTCGTCCGTCGCGGCGGCGAAGCCCGGCTCACGCTGCAGGATGGCTGGGATGAAACGCCCGAATCCTTGGGCCTGCGAGAAATCCAATTCTGCGGCAAGGGCCCGAACGCTCCTGCCGATCTCGCCCATAGCAACGGCGCGCCCTCGGTCTATCTGCGGTGGCTGCCACACGGAGGCTGTGGCGCTGTCAAAGGCAAGGCCCCCATCAATCCGCAGGCAGCGGTCGCTCACAGAGAACGACGCGCCTGCGGCCGGGCGCGGAAAGGGCGCCGTCGTTTTCACGCAACGGCGATGCAAGGGCGCGCCGTCGGACGCCAGCCACAGGAGTTCGCGGGAGTCGGTGAGCAAGTATGTCGCGTTGGACAACGCGGCCAGCACCGTACCGCGCTGACCCGGCGTGAGATGCGCGTGAGCCGCTGCGCCCATGTGCGTGATATGGGATTGCGTTTCGCTACGTGTTGGGTTTGTCATCGGCTGGGTCCTCCGGCCCTCCGAGGTCCGCCAGAGACCCCGGAGGGCCGATGGGTATCCGTTTCAAGCCATGTGCCCGGGAGCATTGCCGTATCGCTGGCGACGCTCCATACGGACGGGATGCGCAAGTCTACTTGGGGCTGCCGATCATGCCCTCTACCAGCCAATCCACCGAGCTCATCAAGTCATCTGTGAGCACAGAGCCCTCTGGGACCTTGATGTTGCCCGCCTGATCTTTGATGGGGCCTTTGAAGACGACGATTTTCCCGGCCTCCAGGTCGGCCTTTGTCTGCATGACCAGGTCCTGCACTTCCTTGGGCACTTTCGGCCCGAACGGGGCCAGGGCCATACAGCCATCGGCCAAGCCGCAGCGTAGGAAGATGGGCTTCCAGGTCTTGTCCAGCACCGTGGAGGTGAGCCAGGTCAGTTTGCCCCCCAGGGTGTAGCCTGTGCCGCAGATCCAGTACTGGGGCGCGAACTGCTGGGCGGCCAGGGACTGGAACCCGATGGAGTAGACGCCGCGCGATTCTGCCGTTGAAATCACCGTCGCGGGCGAGTCAACATGCATGGTGATGACGTCTACGCCCTGGTTGATGAGCGAGTTGGTCGTGTCCGCTTCCTTCGCGCGATCGCCCCAGGAGAAGGTGTAGGCAATGATGGTTTGTACGTTCGGATTGACCGACCGGGCTCCCAGGTGGAAAGCGTTGGCGAAGGTCAGCGTCCAGCCCAGCGGGAAGGCGGCGACAAACCCCAACTTGTTGGACTTCGTCATCTTTCCGGCTGCGACGCCCATCATGTACCAGGTGTCGGGGGGTTTGCCGAAGAAGTTGGCAAAATTCGGCCCCATTTCCCATCCGCCGGCGTGCTCAAAGATGACGTCGGGGTACTTCTTGGAGAGGCCCAGGGCGGGGTACTGATGGTTGAACGCGGTGGCGATAATCATCTTCGCGCCCTGCTGAATCATGCTCTCCATAGTGGCGGTTGCTCCCGCCTCGTCGGGCACGTTCTCGGCCTCGATGATCTTGACGCAAGGGATGTTCTTCTTGATTTCCATCACACTGTCGTGCATGGCCTGGTTGTAGCCTGCGTCCGTGATAGGCCCGCCGTAGAGCGCGCCGATGATGAGGCACGGCTCGGCCTGGGTTGGGACCGCCGTCGGCGCGGGGGTTGGAGCGGCAGTGGGAGCGGCGGTTGGGGCCTTGGTGGGAGCGGCGACCGGTGGGGCAGTCGTTGGCGTGGGTGTCGCTGCCGGCCCGCAGGCGGACAACAAGAGCATCACGCACAGAGTGATGGCTGTAATGGCGTTACGTGTCTTGCCTTTCATCTCCGTCTCCTCTCATTGGGATTCTGCATGAAGTGAACGGTATGGTTGATCCATTGACCTGTAGGTTGCTCTCAACACCTCCTTTCTTCGGTCTCTACTCAGTGCCATGATAGACGCGCCCCAGGCTGGCAGGCGCGGAATGCCTGCGCGTGCCCCCCCAGATTATCAGCACGATGATGGTTACAAGATACGGGATGATGTCCAGCAGGAAGGGCGAAACCCGCACGCCGCTGGATTGCAGCAGGAGTTGGAAGGCGACCGCGCCGCTGAACAGCAATGCGCCAGCGATGGCCCGCAGCGGGTGCCACTTGGAGAAGATCACGAGGGCCACAGCAATGAAGCCGCGGCCAGCGGTCATGTATTCGGCCCAGGTCATGGTGTAGGCGATGGACAAGTGGGCGGCGCCGATGCCGGCCAGAAGCCCGCCCACGAAGAGGGCTTGATAGCGAATCGCGCGCGGGTTGCGACCCGAGGCGAAGGCCGTATCCGCATTCTCGCCCACCGCGCGAAGCCCGAGTCCCCAGCGTGTGCGGAACAACAGCCACCAGACCAAGACGGCGGTGGGGAGGACTAGGTAGATCAAGGGGTCAAAACTGAACAGCGACGTATACAGTTTCGGGAGGTGGGCAAGTCCAGGCAGGGGAATTCGGGGTAGGCTGACGATTTTCATGCCCACATACGGCTTGCCGATGAGGGCGCTCAGGCCAAAGCCAAAGAACATGAGCGCCAGTCCGCTGGCCAACTGGTTCGCCTGACGATGAATCACCAGGTACCCCAGGATCATGTTCAGCAACCCGCTGACAAGCGCTGCCACAAGCACGCCGAGGTAGGGGTTGCCCAGCAAAACCGTTACCGCAAAGCCGCTGGAAGCGCTGACCAGCAGCACGCCTTCCAGGCCAAGGTTCACGATGCCCGACCGCTCGGTAGTAACTTCGCCGAGAGTTACGTAGAGAAGCGATGTACCCGAGAAGATGGCGCTGGAGAGAACCCCAAGGATGGACAACAGGCTCATGCTTGCCTCCCTTTGAAGAAGGTGGGGCGGGCAAGGACGACGAACAACGCGAAGGCTAGCAGGATGTGGATCACGGCATAGGGCACGTCGCGCGTCAACTGCAGTTGATTGCCTCCGGTGGTGATGATGGCAACCACGAAAGACAGCAGGAGGATGCCGCCCGGACTGCCACCTGCGAGCCAGCAGATGAGAAAGCCCATGAAACCGAGGCCCATGGAGAAATTCAGCAGAAGCACACCGTAGAAGCCGGATACTTGCGCCATCCCGGCCAACCCCGCGATGGCGCCGCCGACGCACATCAGCGTGATCCAGTAGGCCTTGACAGGGATTCCGTTGCGCTTCGCGGCCTGGGGGTTTCCCCAAATGGCGTACATCTCCAGCCCCCAGCGGGTCTTCTTCATGAGGAACCAGAACAGCGCCAGCAGAACCAGACCGAAAACGAAACCCAAATGGATGCGCGTGCCGAAGAAGGTCGGGAGGCGCGCCGCTTGGACAAAGTTGGCGGTCTTGACGGTATCCATGGGCGAGTGCCAGAAGCCGAAAATCAGAAAGCCGACGATCTTGGGAGCCACGGAGTTCAACAACAAGGTCGTGATGGTCTCATTAACGAGGCCAACGGCCTTGAGGTACCCGGGGATGAAGGCCCACAGGGCGCCGCCGAGCGCGCCCAAGAGCATCATCAACGGCAGCAACGCCCACGCCGGCCATGTTGTGAACGTCAGCGCGCCCCAGGTTGCGAATGCCGCGCCGATGTACAGTTGCCCTTCGCCTCCCACGTTGATGAGCCCTGCCCTGGAGGGCAAGGCGACTGCGAGGGCAGTGATGAGCATGGGGATCATCGCCACGATGACCTCAGAGAAGCCGTATCCGCTTCCCAGGGTGAAGGAGAAGATGTCCCCGTAGGATTTCACGGGGTCTTCGCCCGTAATCAGCAAAACGAGCCCGAACAACAGCAGGGCCAGCGCGATCGTCAACAGATAGCGCCCCAGAGTATTCGCTATCTTCTGAATGAGCAATCTGGAGCGGGTGCGAGAATCAGGCTTTTGCGGCATGTTGAACCTCAGAACCCGTCATGAGATGGCCAACGGTGTATGGGTCCGTTTCATTCGGCCTGAACGAGCCGACGATTCTCCCGCCATACAGGACGATCAGGCGGTCGCTGAGCGTGAACAGTTCCTCAAGGTCTTCCGAAATGAGCAGTATGCCCGCGCCCTCTTCGCGCGCCTGTAGCAAAGCCTGGCGGGCGGCAATGGCAGTTCGCACATCCAAGCCGCGCGTGAGATACGAAGCGATGATCAGGCGCGGGCCGTGCGTCATTTCGCGCACGACGACCAGGCGCTGCAAGTTCCCGCCCGAAAGCGCCCTGACCGGCGTGTACAGAGGCAGCGACACCCCCAGTTTGCTCGCGGTCTCTTCAAAGTCGGCCTTGACAGAACGCCAATCTATCGCTAATCCGCCCAGGCGGGCGTAGCGCCACATTTTCGTCACCGCCATGTTTTGCAGCCCCGTCATGTAGGGCGTTACCGCCATCGTCAGGGGATTCTCCGGAATGAAAGCGACCCCGCTCCTGCGCACCTTGCCCACGGAGTAGTCCGTGGCGTCCTTTCCAAAGAGAATCTTTCTTCCTTTGGCGCACCGGATCATCCCCAGGATGACATCTCCCAATTCGCGTTGCCCGTTGCCGGAGACCCCGGCGACGCCGACGATCTCGCCAGGGTAGATGGCTAGGTCAATTGCCTTTAGGCTGGTCTCGGCCCCTACTCCCCTCGTCTCAACTCCGCGCAGTTCCAAGAGTGGCTGCGCGGCCTCGGACCGATCCCGTTGGCGGGTTACGCGCAACCCGGCCAGCCTCTTCCCAAACATCATGGATACCAGTTTTTCTTCCGTGGCCTCGGCGCGCAGCAATGTTCCCGCAAGGCGTCCGCCACGCAGAACGGTGATGCGATCGGCGTATTCCAGCACCTCGCTCATCTTGTGGGTGATGAGGACGATGGCATAGCCCTCTTTGCGCAGGCTGTCCAGAATGCGGAACAGCGCCTCCACCTCGTGAGGGGCCAGCACGCGGGTTGGCTCGTCCAGGATGAGCAGGCGCGCATCGGCAAGGAGCAGTTTCAGTATCTCCACCTTCTGCTGCTCGCCGATGGAGAGTTGGGATACCATCGCGTTCGGGTTCACCCCCAGGTGGTACCGCTCGGAGTAATCTCGGATGCGGCGATGCACCTCCTGAGTGTTTACAATGGCCTTCAGGTCGGGGAGGAATAGAGCGATGTTCTCCGCCACGGTGAAGGCCGGGATGAGGGTGAAGTCCTGGAACACCATGCCGATGCGGGCTGCTCGCGCATCGTGGGGCGACTGGATGGAGATGGGCTTTCCGTCGTGCAGAATCTGGCCTGCGTCGGCGCGGTAGAAGCCGTAGAGGATCTTCATCAGCGTGCTTTTGCCTGCGCCGTTCTCCCCGAGCAGGGCGTGAACCTCGTGCCCGTAGATATCCAGGTCTATGTGGTCATTCGCCAAAACGCCGGGGAAGGATTTGGTGATTCCTCGCAGGGAGAATAAGGGGGTCGGTTTCGTTTCTGTCTGGGCCGATTGATTCATCGGTTTCCTCTTGGCATTTGGACATCTTCGTCGTACGGGTAAACCCATCTGCCGGCGAACATGGGCGCATTCAGGGACGTCGCGGGCATATGCTCTGCCTCTACTTTACTATCTTACGGGAGCAAAGGCGCGTGCACAAGCGTAGAAAATTGGGGATTTTTGTGCCTGGCGGGCGCGTAGTTTATACGCGATTCACCCCGTAGAAACCACGAGGACGCGCACGGGATTCGGTTCCAAAGTCTGTTGGGGTTTGTCATTGCGAGGGCGCTCGCAAGGACATACGGGGAGGGTGTACATGCGGTTCACCAGCACAAGATGAAGCCGACTCGTGCACGGAAAGGGGCCGGTTCAGCAGGGCCAAGCCGCGCGGGGGCGAACAGCGGGCGGCCCGCTGCGTTCGGGGCAATGATGGTGAGGAGCACGCCTCACTCAATCAATCCATGTTCTCGCGCGTAGCGCACGAGTTCCACGCGGCTGTGCAGTCCCAGTTTTGCCAGGATATTGGCGCGGTGTCCCTCAACCGTGCGCACGCTGATATTCAGCGCTTCGCCAATCTGCCGGTTGGTGTAACCCTCCACGATGAGCCGCAGGACTTCGGTCTCGCGCGGGGTGAGGGTTTCTGATGTTTCCGGTTGGGCCGGCGCCGGTTTGTCCGGTTCGCTCAGCAAAGCGCGCACCATGGAGGGGTCCACGTACACATCGCCTCGCATGATGATGTGGATGGCGGAGATCAACTCGGCCTCCGCCGCGCGCTTGAGAATGTAGCCCGAGGCCCCCGCCTTGATGGCCTCGCGGATCAGGGCCACGTCCGCATGAATAGTAAGAATCAGGATGCGAATATGAGGGGACAGGGGCTTTATCTTCTTCGTAACCGCGATTCCATCCAGGTCGGGCATGCTCAGGTCCAACACTAGGACATCGGGCCTGGTCTTCTCCACCAAGTCAATGGCTTCGTACCCGCCGGTAGCCTCGCCCACCAGTTCCATGGACGGCTCGGCTTTCAAGAGCGTGCGCAAGCCCGTGCGCACAATGGCGTGGTCATCGGCGATCACGACCCTAATCATTGCAGGGGACCTCGGCCCTTACTGTGGTGCCTCTTCCAGGGGAACTCTCTATGGTGAACCTTCCCCCCAGCATTTCAACTCGCTCCCGCATCCCGAAGAGGCCCAGGCCATCCTCCGTAACCGGAGGGGAAGGGGTGAAGCCCACGCCATCGTCTTCAATCATGGCGACAACGTGCTTATCGCGCAGGCTGATCAGCACATCCACGCGACTGGCGTGGGCGTGCAGCGCCACATTGGTAAGCGATTCCTGAACGATGCGGAACAGAGCCGTCTCTATTTCTATGGGCAGACGCTTCCCTTCCATGCCGACGGCCTCAAAGTCCGTCTTGATGTGATACTGCTGCCCGAATTCATCCACATACTGGCGTAAGGTGGTTACCAGCCCCAGGTGATCCAGGCTGGCGGGCCGTAGATTGACGGCCAGGTGATGGAGGTTGTCCTGGACTTCGTTGACAACGCGCTTCAGTTCGGCGATCCGTCGGTTGAGAATCTCAGGATCGCCGGCGTCGCGCTCCAGCAGGCCGAGTTGCATCGTCAGACCTGCCAGGAGCTGGCTGGATTCGTCGTGCAGTTCGCGCGAAAGGTGCAGGCGCTCTTCTTCCTGCGCTTTCATCAGGCGCTGAGAGAGGGCGTGCAGCTGTTTGTTGCTCTTGCGCAATTCCTCAAATAGCCAGGCGTTCTGAACGGCGACAGCGGCCAGGTTGGCGAACGACTGGATGAGGAGTTTCTGCTCTTCTGTAAAGAAGGCTTCGCTCTTGCTCAACATGTGAAGCGCGCCGATGGGGCGCCCGCTGAAGATGGAGGGCAACACCGCGTAGGAACGAAATGTCGGATTCGCCTCGCGCGACGAAGGGGGCAGATCGTCCAGCGTTCTCACGAGGATGGATTGGCCCATCGGCAGCGACAGGTTCTGCGCCCATTGCGCCTTCAGAGCAGGCACCGCTTCGGCAGCGATTCCATAGACCGCAAGCGGGGGCGCGTTCGGATCGTCGCAGTCGGCTCTTTCAATCCAGGTGGCGTCTACGCCCAAACGGGTAACGGCCGTTTCGCAAATGGTGTGCGCGAGGGCCGTGATGTCAAAGGCATCCAGGAAAGTCCTGGAGGCATCGTTCAGGGCTGCCAGGTCGTCAACTCGCTGTCGCAGCGTGTTCATCGCCTTGCGCCGCTCAATGGTCGCGGCAGCCAGGATGAGAGAGGTGAGAGAGACCACGGCCATGAAGGTTTGAAGGAACACGAGGCTGTCGTTCTTGGATTCAAACGAGAACGGCCCTCTGCCCGCCGCGGTGCTCCAAATGGTGATTGCCGAAACGAGGAGGGTGGCAGATGTGGCTCCGTGTTGCCCCAGGCGCAGGGCGGCCCATATCATGAATGGGAAGATGACGTAGACCATGGCCCGATGGAAGACTCCCACCGGGGGCTGATTGCTGAAGACGTACCAGGTGATGGAGGCCAGCAGCAGCAACAATACGCCGCCCTCTATATATCGGCCCTTCTGCGCCTCTGGGTAGGGTTGGGTTCGCCAAACCAGCAGCGCCGGCGCGACGACCAGCGCCCCCAATAGGTTCCCAATCCACCACGTTGTCCAGACCCCACTAGATGCCTGCCAGCCCACGCGCCCGGTGAGAACGAGGGTGGTCGTACCGACCGTCGCGCTGATGGCCGTGCTGGCGATGGAGACCAGCGACAGTCCAACGACATCCTGAATCCGGTCAATGGCATTGTGGAAGCCGACGAATCGCTTCAGGCAATAGGCTCCGACCAGCGCCTCCAGTGTATTCCCCAGCGCCATGCCCAGCGCCACGGCTGGAGGCGCGCCCTGGGGCAATGAGCCAAACAGCACGCCCAGGGCCACACCGGGCCAGAGATCGTAACCAAAGAGGAGGAGGGTGGCGAGCGCAATGCCGGTGGGGGGCCAGACCGGAGAGGTGTTGATCTGCACGTAGGCCATCTTCAGCCCCAGCCGCGCGGCGAGGTGGTAGACCAACGCAAACAGGGCGACCTTGAGGAGATAGACGGCAACGGCCCTGGTACGAGATTGCGGTGCTCTCGGTTCCGCTCTCATCTTCTCATCCGCTCCGGGGGGATCGTTCACCGGAACATATTATACATCGGCTGGTGCGCGTTGGACAAGGTACGGTGCGCGCGCGGGGCGTCCGCGGCTACGGGCGAGATGGCGGCACCGGCATTCGGTGCCCTCGCGGCAGGGGTTCCGCACTCGCGGGCGGCGATGCGTGCCGGGGTCAGCCCGCGCCGTTCCCATCCGGCCTCTGATGCGCAACGCTCCGCTGCGGCAGACCGATGCGCACGGGCCACACGAGCGGCAGAAGGCGCGGTCGCGCGCCATGCGCTTGGCATCCATGCGCAGGGCCCCTTGGCGTAGACGGTAACACACCGATAGCACTCGGTGCACGCCCTCGGGTCAAAGGCGAAGTCCAAAGGGCGCGCATCTTCGGCGGGGCGAAGCGATGGCAGGGCGGCGCGCTGGACCTCCGCAACCGAGGCGATGCCATGGGCATCTAGCCATTCGTTCAGGCGCTTCAGCGTCTTCCCGATCCAGCCGATGCCGGCCAGGAGGGGGGCGGTGTGCGCCTGAACGGCAGTCGCCCCGGCCATTGTCATCTCCACGATGTCTTCCGCTTTTGAAATGCCTCCCACGCCCAGGATTGACACGTCCCACCGCAGCGCAATCTCCGCCACGACGCGGACGGCAATGGGCTTGATGGCCGCGCCCGACAGCCAGGCGAATCCCCACGGGCCTTCCAGGCGGGGCTGCGGAGTCTCTATGTCTGTGGCGAGGGCGGGGCCGATGGAATCAGTGGCGGTGATGCCATCCGCGCCGGCCCGAAGGCAGTCGTCCACGGTGTCCATGAGATTGGGCCAGTTGGCGCTGACCTCACATTGGCGCAACCTGGCCGAAGTGTCGGGATCGCAGCGGCATTGAACTCCCTTGCTTCAGCAGCGTGCGTGGGCCTTGACAAACGTTTGCCATTGTGGTATAATGGCAATACAAACGTTTGTATTGGCGTCGGAGGCGGGGAGATGGCTGCGTCCATCAAGGATA
>JBBIHX010000050.1:0-18338 GCA_037446815.1 Caldilineae bacterium
TCGTGCCCGTGGCGTTGGAAGTGGGGTCGCGGTTTGCGATCCGCGAAGGCGGGCGAACGGTCGGCGCAGGCGTCATCACCGAGATTCTGGAATAGGCTGTTGGCAATCTGGGGTCGGGGACGGAGAGACCTCTGTCCCCGACCTTCGTGGGGAGTGGGATACATGGCGAAGCAAAGAATCCGAATTCGCGTCAAAGCGTATGACCATCGTGTCTTGGATCAGTCGGTTCGGCAGATTGTGGAAACCGCAGAGCGAACCGGGGCCATGGTTGTGGGGCCGGTGCCCCTGCCGACGAAGATAGAGCGATTCGTCGTGCAGCGCAGCCCGTTTGTGGACAAGGACTCGCGGGAGCAGTTTGAGATCCGCACGCACAAGCGGCTGGTGGACGTGATAGACCCAGGCTCCAAGACGATTGATACGCTGATGCGTTTGAACCTGCCGGCCGGCGTGGACGTGGAGATCAAACTCTAGGCCCGGCACAACCCTTTGCACACCACTGCCGAAAACAGGACTTATTGTCATTGTTCTTGAGGGCAGTTTCTGGTGAGGAGTGCGATGAAAGGATTACTCGGACGAAAACTGGGAATGACTCGCATCTTTGACGAGTCGGGCAAGGTGATTCCCGTTACGGTCATAGAAGCGGGGCCCTGCTACGTTACGCAGAAGAAGACCGTGGAGAACGACGGTTACTCGGCCATTCAGATTGGCTTTGAGGAGACCGAGCAGCGCAAACTGACGCGGCCCGAGTGGATGCGGCTGAAGAAGGTGAACCTGCCTCCGCTGCGGCATCTGCGCGAGTTGCGCATGTCGGACGTGAGCGGGTACGAGGTTGGGCAGAAACTGTTGGTGGATTTGTTCAAGCCCGGCGACACCGTGGACGTTACCGGCCTGTCCAAAGGGCGGGGCTTCGCCGGCGTGGTCAAGCGGCACGGGTTCGGCGGCGGGCCTGCGACCCATGGCCAGTCGGACCGCCATCGGGCTCCTGGGTCCATCGGCTCGGGCACGACGCCCGGGCGGGTGTACAAGGGGACGCGCATGGCCGGGCACATGGGCAATCACACCAGCACGGTGCAGAACCTTCAGGTGGTCATGGTGGATCCGGAGCGCAACCTGCTGTTGGTGCGCGGGGCGGTTCCGGGGGCCAAGAACGGGCTGGTGCTGATCCGCGAGGCCGTGAAGCAATAGCAATCTGACCTCAGGCGGGGCGCAGGGAGTTGGGGCGCGTTCCGACTGACAAGGAGTGGATAGACATGTTGGTTCCGTTGCGAAATCTGGAAGGCGAAATCGTCGGCGAAGTGGAGTTGCGCGATGACATCTTTGCCGCGCCGATTCACGAGCCGGTTATGCACCAGGCGCTGCTGCGCCAACTGGCCAATGCCCGCCTGGGCACCCACGACACGAAGACGCGGTCGGACGTGAGCGGCGGCGGGAAGAAGCCGTGGCGACAGAAGGGCACGGGCCGCGCGCGCCAGGGGAGCATCCGCGCCCCGCATTGGCGCAAGGGCGGCATCGTCTTCGGGCCGCACCCGCGCAGTTACGCGCAGGCGATGCCGCGCAAGATGCGCCGCCTGGCTCTGCGCAGCGCGCTGTCGGTCAAGGCGGCCGATGAGCAGATCATCGTGGTGCAGGACCTGGCGCTGGACGAGCCGAAGGCCAAGGCCATGCGGCAGGTGCTGGACAATCTGGCGGGCGGGGGCTCCACGCTGATCCTGCTGCCCGAGCGCAACGAGGTCGTAGAACTCTCGGCGCGCAACCTGCCGGATGTGAAGACGCTGCGCGCGCACTACCTAAACGTGCGCGATCTGCTGACGTATGACTACGTGGTCATGCCCGTCTCGGCCATTCAGGCGATTGAGTCATTCTTGGGCTAGTGGAAGAGGTTGAGAGCCATGAACATCTACGAAGTGCTGAGACGCCCGATCCGTACCGAGAAGTCGGATAACCTGCAAGAGATGTCCAAATATATGTTTGAGGTGGACCGTCGGGCGACCAAGATCATGGTGAAGCAGGCGGTGGAGGCGGCGTTCAACGTGAGTGTGGTGGACGTGAACATCATCAACGTTCCGGCCAGGATGGGACGCTACGGCCGCCGGCAAGTCATCTCCAAGTCGGCCTGGAAGAAGGCGATTGTAACACTGGCCCCGGGCGACAAGATCACGTTCTTTGAGGGTGTGTAGCGCGAACGGTTCGCCCAGAATCATGAATCCGTGAGGGGTTTCCATGGGGATTAAGATTTACAAGCCGACCTCGCCAGGGCGGCGGGGGATGTCAGTCTCAACATTTGAAGAGATCACGCGAGAAGAACCCGAGCGAAGCCTGTTGCGGCCGCTGAACAAGACGGCGGGCCGGAATGCCTACGGGCGCGTAACAGTGCGCCACAGGGGCGGCGGCCACAAGCGCCTGTACCGGGTCATTGACTTCCGCAGGGACAAGGACGGCGTGCCCGCGCGGGTGCAGTCCATAGAGTACGACCCGAACCGCTCCGCGCGCATCGCGTTGCTCCTGTACGCCGACGGCGAACGGCGCTACATCATCGCGCCCATCGGCCTGATGGTCGGCCAGACGGTCATGTCGGGGCCCGACGTGGAGATTCGCCCGGGCAACGCGCTGCCAATCGCGAACATCCCGCTGGGTACGCTGATTCACAACATTGAACTGTACCCCGGGCGCGGCGGGCAGTTGGTGCGTTCGGCGGGCGCGGCGGCGCAGTTGCTGGCGAAGGAAGGCGACTACGCGCAGATTCGCCTGCCTTCGGGCGAGATGCGCCTGGTGGCCCAGACCTGCAAGGCTACCGTTGGCCAGGTGGGGAACACGGACCATTCCAACATCAGCCTGGGCAAGGCGGGCCGCAAGCGCTGGCTGGGCCGCAAGCCGCATGTGCGCGGGTCTGCGATGACGCCGCGAGATCACCCGCACGGTGGTGGCGAAGGTCGCTCGCCGGTGGGTATGCCCGGGCCCAAGACGCCGTGGGGCAAGCCCACACTCGGATACAAGACGCGGCGCAACAAGCGAACGGACGCCATGATTATTCGCCGCCGACCTAAGAAGCGGTAGTCGCAGTTAGGCATTTGCTGGAGGTGAACAGTGTCTAGGTCTTTGAAGAAAGGCCCTTACGTAGATCCGAAACTCCTCAGGCGCATTGAGGAGATGAACAAGAGCGGCGAGAAGAAGGTAATCAAGACCTGGTCGCGCGCATCCACGATCTTCCCCCAGATGGTGGGGCATACGATCGCGGTGCACAACGGCCGCCGACATGTGCCCGTGTACATCACCGAGAACATGGTGGGGCACAAGTTGGGTGAATTTGCGCCCACGCGGCTGTTCCGGGGCCACTCGTACAAAGAGAAGAGCACGAAGGTCAAGGGCTAGTAGCGTCGGATCTTTCTCCCGTGCGAAAGCCCGACAGACTGTAAGGCAGAGGTTGCGAGAATGGACTTTGAAGTGAGGGCGGTACTGAAATACAGCGGAATATCACCACTGAAGGCGCGCCTGGTGGCCAATCAGGTCCGCGGTCTCGGTGCCGACGAGGCGCTAGCGCGGTTGCAGTTCATGCCGCAGGCCGCAGCGCGACCGGTGGCGAAGGTGATTCGTTCGGCCATCGCCAACGCCGAGGAGAATATGGAATTGTCCCGCGAGGATCTGTACATTGCCAAGATCTTTGTGGACGAGGCACCGAGCCGACGTTGGCGCAGGTTCGGCGCGAGGGGGCGATTCAAGCCCATCATTCGGCGATCGTCGCACATCACGGTGGTGCTCAGCCCGCGGGAAGAGGCCTAGGCGGGGCATTGCCCGAAACGTTTGGCAGGAGGTAGACTTTGGGGCGCAAGGTTCATCCGACAGTATATCGGCTAGGAATTAACAGAACGTGGGATGCGCGCTGGTACGCGGCGGGACCGCAGTATGCCGAGTTCCTGCGCGAGGACCTGAAGATTCGCAAGATCGTTCGGGACCGACTCCAGAAGGCTGGGCTTTCCAAGATAGAGATTGAGCGGTTCGCGAAGCAGATCATCGTAACGCTGCACACGGCCAAGCCGGGCATCGTCATCGGCCGCCGAGGAGCCAGCGTGAACGACTTGCGCAAAGAGTTGGAAGACATGACGGGCAAGAAGGTGCGCATTGAGGTGAAGGAGATCAAGCGCCCTGAACTGGATGCGTACCTGGTTGCCGAAAGCATTGTGGAGCAATTGGAGCGCCGCATTTCGCACAAGCGGGCCATGAAGCAGGCGATTTCGCGGTCCATGCGGGCCGGCGCCCAGGGCATCCGCATCATGTGCGGCGGGCGATTGTCCGGCTCGGAGATGGCGCGGCGCGAATGGCAGCGCGAGGGGCGGGTTCCCCTCCAGACGCTGCGGGCCGACATTGACTACGCCCACGCCGAGGCGCTGACCACGTTCGGGCGCATCGGGGTGAAGGTTTGGATTTACAAGGGCGAAGTGGTGCCCGAAGCCGAAGAGGCCGCGGAAGAGGTCGCGGTAGTAGAATAGACTTCAGCGCGCCCAATGGGTGGGATCGTGGCCGCCGGGCGCAGGTGTAGGAGTAGATCGTTATGCTGATGCCAAAGCGAGTGAAATACAGGCGAGTACATCGGGGCAGGATGAAGGGGCAGGCCCAGCGCGGCGCCGAGGTGCATTTCGGCGAGTACGGGCTTCAGGCGCTGGAGCCGTGCTGGATGACCAGCCGCCAGTTGGAGGCCGCCCGCCGGGCCATCGTCCGCTACGTCAAGCGCGGCGGCAAGATTTGGATTCGCGTGTTCCCGGACAAGCCGGTGAGCAAGAAGCCCGCCGAGACCCGCATGGGTGGCGGCAAGGGCGCGCCGGATCACTGGGTGGCGGTGGTCAAGCCCGGCCGCGTGCTCTTTGAGATCGCGGGCGTCCGCGAGGAAGTGGCGCGCGAGGCGTTGCGCCTGGCCGCGCACAAATTGCCCATCAAGACCCAGTTCATCCGACGGATTGAGCAGGCCGGAGGCGAGGAAGCATGAAAGTCTCCCAGATTCGTAACATGACCGATGAAGAACTGAAACGCAAGATCGGCGAGGCGTACCAGGAGTTGCTGAACCTGCGGTTTCAGTTTGCGGCGGGGCAGTTGAAGAACACCAACCGCCTGAAGGAAGTCAAGAAGGATATTGCCAGGATGCGCACCGTTTGGCGGGAGCGCGAATTGCAGCGGTACGGGGAGGATGCATCATGAGGGAGCGTCGCAAGCAGATGGTGGGCCGCGTAACCAGCAATAAGATGGACAAGACCGTGGTGGTGATGATTGAGCGCCTCAAGCGGCATCCCCTGTACGGCAAGACCATTCGGCAGCGCCGCCATTTCAAGGCGCACGACGCCGAGAATACGTGCCAGGTGGGCGACTTGGTTCGGATCGTGGAGTCCCGCCCGCTGAGCAAGGAGAAGCGCTGGGTCGTGGTGGAGATTCTGGAGCGGGCCCAGTAGTCCATATGGGACGATGGTTGGCCGGACACGATGCGATGCCGGCGGCCTGGAAGTCGTAATCGGGAGTTGAAGAAATGATCCAGGTTCAAACAAGACTGAAGGTGGCAGACAACACGGGCGCACGAGAGATCATGTGCATCCACGTCGTCGGCGGGTCGGGGCGGCGCTATGCCGAGGTAGGCGACATCATCATCGCGTCGGTGAAGCAGGCGACGCCGACCGGCTCGTACAAGAAGGGCGACGTGGTGCGCGCGGTCGTGGTGCGGACGGCGAAGGAGTATGCTCGCCCGGATGGCTCCTATATTCGGTTTGACGAGAACGCTGCAGTCATTGTGGATGATAGCAAGAACCCGAAGGGCACGCGCATCTTCGGCCCCGTGGCGCGCGAACTGCGCGAGAAGGGCTTCATGAAGATCGTGTCGCTGGCGCCGGAAGTGGTGTAGGGGGCGTTCATGAACAAGATGAAGATCAAGAAGGGCGATACCGTTGTAGTGCTCAGCGGCGATGACAAGGGCGCAAAGGGCGAGGTCAAGTTGACCATGCCGAAGCGCCAGATGGTGATCGTCGCGGGCGTCAACATGATCAAGAAGCATCAGAAGCCGACGGGCTCTACCCGCACGCAGGTGGGCATCATAGAGCGCGAAGCGCCTATCCACGTCTCCAACGTGGCGCTCTACTGCAACCACTGCCAGCGGGGCGTCCGCGTGGGCTATCAGATTGCCGCCGATGGTACCAAAGTGCGGGTCTGCCGCCGCTGCGGCGAGACGCTGTAGTCGGCCTGGTGCGTGAGGAGTTTTGAGTATGCCACGGTTGAAGGATAAGTACCTACAGGAAGTCCTGCCTGCGATGCAGCAGGAGTTTGGGTACCAGAACGTGATGGAGGTACCCCGAATCGTCAAGGTGGTGGTCAATGTGGGCCTGGGCGAGGCGCTGCAGAACGCCAAGGCCCTGGACGCCGCGTCCAATGACATCATGCTCATCACGGGGCAGAAGCCCATCGTGCGCAAGGCGCGGAAGTCCATCGCCACGTTCAAACTGCGCGAGGGGAACCCCATCGGCGTGAAGGTTACGCTGCGCGGCAATCGTATGTACGATTTTCTGGACAGGCTGATGAGCGTGGCGCTGCCGCGGGTGCGCGACTTCCGCGGCGTGTCGCCGGACGCCTTTGACGGGCGCGGCAACTATACCCTCGGGCTGTCGGAGCAACTCATCTGGCCGGAGATCAACTACGACACGATTGATAAAGTCCGAGGGATGGAGATCACCATCGTTACGACGGCGAAGACCGATGAGGAAGCACGCCGACTGCTCCAATTGCTCGGGATGCCTTTCCGCAAGCGGCAGTAACAGGGATTGATAAGCAGGAGGGAGTAAGACAGTGGCGAAGAAGAGCATGATTGCGCGGGAGAAGAAGCGGAAGTACGCGGTTCGGGTTCGCAACCGCTGCCACATCTGCGGGCGACCCAGGGGCTACATGCGCCGCTTTGACCTGTGCCGGATTTGCTTCCGTGAACTGGCCGTGGAAGGCAAGATTCCCGGTATTGTGAAGTCCAGTTGGTGATTCAGACAGGAGTGCAGGGAATGAGCGTAAACGACCCCATTGCCGACATGTTGACCCGTGTGCGGAATGCGATCATGGCGCATCACAAGACGGTGGCCATGCCGCATTCGCGGGTGAAGGCGGAAATCGCGAGGATTCTCAAGGAGGAAGGCTACATCAAGGATTTTGAGATCGTGAATCAGAAGCCTGCTCCTGTGCTGAGGATACATCTGAAATACACACAAGACAAACAGCCTGTGCTGACCGGCCTCAAGCGAGTCAGCGCGCCTGGGCGCAGGGTGTACACCGGCCGCGCCGACATCCCGTGGGTGTTGAGCGGCATGGGCATCGCGATCCTGTCCACGCCGAAGGGCATTATGACGGGGCAGAAGGCGCGGCGGCTCGGCGTGGGCGGCGAGATTCTGTGCTACGTGTGGTAGGAATCGCGCCGCAGGGCGTGCAGGATGTTTGCAGGGAGGAATGGAAGTGTCGCGTATAGGACGGCAACCCGTGCCGATTCCAAAGGGTGTACAGGTAACGATAGAAGGGAATCGCCTGATCGCAAAGGGGCCCAAGGGCGAACTCGCCCGCGACTTGCCCGAGGCGATTCAGGTTCGGGTGGAGGGAGACCACGTTGTGGTTACCCGACCCAGCGATGATCGGATTCATCGGTCGCTGCACGGTCTGACTCGCGCGCTGGTGGCTAACATGATCACCGGCGTTCATGAAGGGTTCACCCGTCGCATGGAGATTGAAGGCGTCGGCTGGCGCGCAGAAGCGCAGGGCCAGAACCTCGTGCTGATGGTAGGGTACTCCCATCCGGTTGAGATTGTGCCGCCGCCGGGGATCACCTTCCAGGTGGACAAGGGCGGGCGCACCTTCTCCATCTTCGGCATTGACAAGGAACTGGTCGGGGAGATGGCCGCGCGGATTCGCCGCGTGCGACCGCCCGAGCCGTACAAGGGCAAGGGCATCCGCTACGAGGGCGAGAAGATCCGCCGCAAGGCCGGCAAGACCGGCAAGTAATCGCCCACGGGCTGGTGGTGAACAAGAAAGTTCTCTCCCTCCTCGGTAAACAAACGGGGCAGGGTGGTCTAGGGAGGAATACAGGATGAGCAAGGAAGTGGATACCGCAAAGGCTCGCGAGATTCGGCATCGTCGGGTTCGTGCCAGGGTGAAGGGGACGAGCGCTCGGCCGCGCCTGAACGTGTTCCGCAGCAATCAGCATATTTACGCGCAGATCATTGACGATACGATCGGGCACACGCTGGTGTCTGCTTCCACTATTGACGCCGAGATTCGCCCGAAGTTGGGAAGTCTGAGCAAGACGGAACAGGCGAAACTGGTGGGGCAGACACTTGCAAAGAGGGCGTTGGCCATCGGGGTTACGAAGGTAGTCTTTGATCGGGGCGGCTACCGGTATCATGGCCGCGTGAAGTCGCTGGCAGACGGTTCGCGCGAAGGCGGGCTGGAGTTCTAACCCTGCAACCGAGGGTTTTGAGGAGGATGCATGTACGGCGAAGAGTACGAAGAGCAGGAACAACTTGAAGAGCGATTGGTGTCCATCGCCCGCGTGGCCAAGGTGGTCAAGGGCGGACGCCATTTCGGGTTCCGCGCCGTGGTTGTGGTTGGCGACCGTAACGGGAACGTAGGGATCGGCATCGGCAAGGCGCGGGAAGTGCCCGACGCTATCCGCAAAGGCTCGGAGCGAGCGCGGAAGAACATGAAGAAGATTCCCCTGGTCGGGACGACGATTCCGCACCCGGTCATCAGCAAGTTCGGCGCGGCGCAGGTGCTGCTGAAGCCCGCGTCTCCGGGCACCGGCGTGATCGCGGGCAGCGCGGTTCGCGCCGTGGTGGAAGCGGCCGGGATTCGCGACATCCTGACCAAGTCGCTGGGGAGTTCCAATCAGTTGAACGTCGTCCAGGCGACGATGAAGGGCCTGCTGCAACTCAAGGACGCGGCGGAAGAAGCCAATCGGCGAGGCAAGCAGGTTGTGGAAGTTACTCCATTCTGGAGGCGGAAACATGGTGCCTCGTAAGAAGAAAGAAACGACCCGCAAGTTGCGCATCACGCTGCGCAAGAGCGTGATCGGCTACTCGGAGCGCCAGAAGGCGACGGTGCGCGCCCTGGGGTTGCATCATCTGGGGCAGGTGGTGGAGAAGGAGGATTCGCCGACGCTGCGCGGGATGGTCGCCAAGGTGAGCCACCTGGTAGAGGTGCAGGAGGTTGAAGAGTAGAGATGAAGTTGCATGAATTGTGGCCCGCATGGGGCTCCAAGAAAGATAAGAGACGCGTGGGACGTGGCCACGGCTCGGGCCGAGGCAAGACCGCGGGGCGCGGCACCAAGGGCCAGAACGCGCGCACGGGCGGCCCGGTAGCGCCCTACTTTGAGGGCGGCCAACTGCCCATGGTGCGCCGCCTGCCATTCCGACGCGGCTTCACCAACATCTTCAAGGTGCAGTACGCGACGGTCAACGTGTACCGCCTGGCGGAGTTTGAGCCCAACACGGTCGTTACGCCCGAACTGCTGGCGGAAAACGGCATCATCCGCTCTGCAGACCTGCCGGTGAAGATCCTGGGGCACGGCGAGATTGACCGGCCGCTGACGGTGAAGGCCCATCGGTTCACGGCCAGCGCCAAGGAGAAGATCGTGGCCGCGGGCGGTTCCGCCGAGGAAATCGCCTAACAGTCTGAAGGAGCGTGGATCATGCTTGAGGCCCTGAGAAATGCCATCCGGTTACCGGACCTGCGACGGCGCATCATCTTCACGATCATCGTGTTGGTCGTGTATCGCGCCGCGTCGCAGATCGCGATCCCCGGCATTGACCACAACGTGCTGCGCGACTTGTTCGCCCGCAGCCAACTGCTGGGGTTGCTGGACTTGTTCTCGGGCGGCGCGATGTCCAACTTCTCCATCATGGCGATGGGCGTGTATCCGTACATTACATCGTCTATTATCATGACGCTGTTGCAGCCCATCATCCCGCCGTTGGAGAGGCTGGCCAAGGAGGGCGAGGCAGGGCGGCAGAAGATCAACATGTACACCTACATCGGCACCATCCCGCTGGCTCTGCTGCAGGGGTGGGCGCAGGCGACGCTGTTGCAGCGCGAAGGCGTGCTGTCGGGGTTCGGGTTCTCGGGCGCGTTTCTGCTCCCGACCATCGCGACGCTCATCGCGTTGACCGCGGGCACCATGCTGGCCGTGTGGCTTGGGCAGTTGATTACCGAGCAGGGCATCGGAAACGGCATCTCCATCATCATCTTCGGCGGCATCGTGTCGCGGATTCCGCAGCGCGTGGGCGAGATGATCGCGCAGCAGAACTACGGCGCGCTCATCGCGTTCATTATCATCACCGCCGTTACGGTCGGGGTGATCGTGGTGGTGCAGGAGGGCGTGCGGCGGATTCCGGTGCAGTACGGGCGGCGGGTGCTGGCGCAGCGGGGCAATCGCCTGCGGGTGGCCGGTGGCCAGAGCACGTATGTGCCGCTGCGGGTGAACTCGGCGGGCATGATTCCGCTCATCTTCGCCCAGTCGCTGATGATCTTCCCGGGCACGGTGGCGAGTTACTTCGTGGGCTCGGCCAACACGACCATCTCTAACATCGCGACCGGCGTGCAGAACTTCTTCTCGCCGCAGGGTAACTGGTATTGGATCTTCTACTTCATCTTGGTTGTAGGGTTCACGTACTTTTACACTGACGTGGTGTTCCGACAGCAGAACTTGCCGGAGATGCTCCAGAAGAATCACGGGTTCATCCCGGGCATTCGCCCCGGGCGTCCCACCGCCGACTACTTGAACGGCGTGTTGGGCCGCATTACGCTAGTGGGCGCGCTGTTCCTGGCGGTGGTCGCCATCCTGCCGTGGCTGACCCGCGACCTGACGGAGACATCCACGATGCTCATCACGAGCGCGGGCTTGCTCATCGTAGTGGGCGTCGTGCTGGACACCATGAAGCAGTTGGAGGCGCAGTTGCTGATGCGCCACTATGAGGGCTTCATCAAGTAGGGCGTGGAGTTGCCGTCGGCGCAGGGAAGGCAGGGACAATGGAGCCGAAGTACTACATCCTGTTGGGCGCGCCCGGGGCGGGCAAGGGAACCCAAGCGGCGATGCTCATCGTGGCCCTGGGGATTCCCCATGTGGCCAGCGGCGATCTGTTCCGCGAGCACCTGAGCAAGGGCACGGAGTTGGGCCTTCTGGCCAAGCGGTACATGGAGGAGGGGAAACTCGTGCCGGACGACGTTACGGTGCGCATGGTGCTGGAGCGGCTGGCCCAGCCCGACTGCGCCAAGGGGGCGATTCTGGACGGGTTCCCCCGCACCATCGCGCAGGCACAGGCGCTGGAGCGGGCGCTATCCGAGAACGGCCGGCGAATCAGGGCGGCGCTGTACATCAAGGTGTCCGCCGAGGAACTGCTGCGGCGTTTGGGCGGGCGCTATACTTGCAAAAACTGCGGAGCTGTGTATCATATAGTTTTTGACCCGCCAAAGCAGCCCGGCGTGTGCGACAAGTGCGGCGGCCCGTTGTACCAGCGGCCCGATGACACGCCCGAGACGGCAAAGAAGCGGCTGGACGTGTACTTTGAGCAAACGGCCCCGCTGATACAGTACTATCGCGAGCAGGGGCTGCTGCGCGAGATAGACGGTGAACAGTCCATAGAGGCGGTTCACGCGGCGCTCTTGAATGAGATCAAGGGCGAGTGAAGGCTCTTTTCTAAAACGCATGGTTACACTGAAGTCCGGCCGGGAAATCCAGTTGATGCGCGAGGCGGGGCGGATCGTCGCCCAGGTGCTGGAGACGCTCAAGGGCAAGGCATTGCCCGGCGTTACGACGGCGGCGCTGGACGAGGAGGCCGAGCGGCTGATTCGGAAGATGGGCGCCATCCCGTCGTTCAAGGGGTACCACGGGTATCCGGCGACGATTTGCGCCTCCATCAACGAGCAGGTGGTGCACGGGATTCCCAATCGCCGCAGGCTGAACGAGGGGGATATCCTGAGCCTGGACGTGGGGGCCATTTTCAAGGGCTACCACGGCGACGCGGCCATCACCATCCCCATCGGCACGGTTTCGCCGGAAGCGCGGCGGCTGCTGGAGGTTACCGAGGGGGCGCTCTGGGCCGGCATCGCAAAGGCAAGGGTCGGGTTCCGCACCGGCGACATCTCGGCGGCCATCCAGGCATGGGTGGAAAGCCGAGGGATGTCGGTGGTGCGCGAGTACACGGGCCACGGAATCGGCAAGCAGATGCACGAGGACCCGCAGATACCGAACTTCGGGCGGGCTGGCACCGGGCACGTCCTGCGCGAGGGGATGACCTTCGCGCTGGAGCCAATGGTGAACCTCGGCACGTGGAAGACGAAGGTCCTGGCCGACGGCTGGACGGTGGTAACGGAAGACGGGCGATGGTCCGCCCACTTTGAGCACACCATCGCGGTTACAGATGGCGAGCCGCTGGTGCTCACAGTTCTAGGATAGAGGAATTTGGGAGGCGACAATCATGAAGGTCAGCGGTTCTGTGAAGCGACGCTGCGAAAAATGCAAGATCATCCGACGGCGCGGCGTGGTGCGCGTCATCTGCACCAATCCCAAGCACAAGCAGCGCCAGGGTTAGGCGGCCGTGAGGGCTACGCTTTTAGGAGGAAATTAGAGCATGGCACGTATTGCTGGAGTTGACTTGCCTCGCGATAAGCGCGTGGAAGTCGCACTGACGTACATCTACGGAATCGGCCCGTCCACCAGCAAGGAGATTCTGGCGCGGACGGGGGTGAATCCGGACATTCG
The DNA here is from genome assembly GCA_037446815.1 of Caldilineae bacterium. Classification (GTDB taxonomy): domain Bacteria; phylum Chloroflexota; class Anaerolineae; order DTLA01; family DTLA01; genus DTLA01. Next base: position 12,755 of record JBBIHX010000050.1, read on the forward strand.
GGTCAAGGACCTGTCGGAGTCGGAGATTGCGGCGCTCCGCGAGTTCATTGACAAGAACTACCGGGTGGAAGGCGACCTGCGCCGCGAGGTGAGCATGAACATCAAGCGGCTCACGGAAATCGGCTGCTACCGCGGGCTTCGGCATCGGCGCAACCTGCCGGTGCGGGGGCAGCGGACACGCACCAACGCGCGCACCAAGCGCGGGCCGCGCAAGACCGTGCCGGGCAAGAAGCGATCGCGGGCCAAGAAGTAGTCTCTCCGCAGGGGCAGCGTTGCCCTCGTGCGGGTGGCGCACCTTGCGAATGTATGGATATGGAATGGAGTTGAGGAGGAATCATGGGGCGAACTAGCGGAAGACGGCGTGGGGCGCGCGTGGAGCGCAAGAATGTCCCTTACGCCCAGGCGCATATCCTGGCGACGTTCAACAACACCATCGTTACCGTTACCGACCAGAACGGCAACGTGATCACGTGGGGCAGCACCGGCACCGCCGGGTTCAAGGGGTCCAAGAAGAGCACGCCCTACGCGGCCCAATTGACGGCTCAACAGACTGCGAAGCAGGCGATGGATCACGGCGTGCGCGAGGTGGACGTGTTCATCAAGGGGCCCGGCCCCGGCCGCGAGGCGGCGATCCGCGCGCTGGCCGCCGCCGGCCTGAAGGTGCGGTCTATCTCGGACGTTACGCCCATCCCGCATAACGGTTGCCGTCCGCCCAAGAAGCGGCGGGTCTAGGATTAGGTTTGCAAGAGTAGCAGGATCCTTGCAGGAGGAAAGATGGCTAGATACATAGGTCCGGTCTGCAAACTGTGCAGGCGTGAGGAAACGAAACTTTATTTGAAAGGCGAGCGCTGCTTTGGCGACAAGTGCGCGCTGGACCGCCGCAACTACGCTCCCGGAATGCACGGGCGCAAGGGGCAGTTCCGCCGCAAAGTGTCGGACTACGGGCTGCAGTTGCGGGAGAAGCAGAAGGCGCGCCGCATCTACGGCGTGCTGGAACGGCAGTTCCGCCGCTACTACGCCGAGGCCCTGAAGCGGCCGGGCATGACCGGCGTTACGCTCCTGGGCATCCTGGAGCGGCGGCTGGACAACGTGGTGTACCGCCTGGGGTTCGCCGAGTCGCGGGCGCAGGCCCGGCAGTTGGTGCGCCACGGGCACTTTGAGGTCAACGGCCGCAAGACCAACATCCCGTCCATGATTCTGCGGCCGGGCGATGTGGTGGCCGTGCGCCAGAGCAGTTTCAATAACGGCTATTTCTCGGTGGTGAAAGAACTCCTGGCCGAGCGCAAGGTGGTAGATTGGCTCAGCCGCGACGACAATAGGCTATCCGGACAGGTTTTGAGCATGCCGACCCGCGAACAGATTGACGTTCCGCTGCAGGAGCAACTCATCGTAGAGTACTACAGCCGCTAGCGTTGCTCTGCCATTTTGTAGCGAACAAGGAAGGTGGTTTCGTTGTTTGATCAAGTGCTAACGAAAATAGAAACCGAAGCGGGTTCCCAGAAGTACGGTCGGTTCAGCATCGGTCCCCTGCCGGGCGGCTACGGCGTAACCTTGGGGAACGCGCTGCGGCGGGTGCTGCTGTCGTCGCTGCCCGGCGCGGCGGTAACGTCCATCCGCGTGAGCGGGGTGTTCCACGAGTTCTCGGACATCCCCCACTGCAAGGAGGACATGATTACCCTTATCCTCAACGCCAAGCAGTTGCGGTTCATCATGCCGCAGGGCGAGACCGCGCGGCTGCACGTGGAGGTCAAGGGCGAGGGCGTCATCACCGGGGCCGACCTGGTCTGCCCGGCGCACGTGGAGATCGTCAACCCCGACCAGCATCTGCTCACCGCCGATTCGCCGGAGGCGGACCTGGACATTGAGATGGTGGTGCAGACCGGATACGGCTACTCGCCGGCGGAAGATCGCGGGGAACTGCCCATCGGCGAGATTCCGGTGGATGCGGTGTTCAGCCCCGTGCGCAAGGCGAACTTCCGCGTGGAGCGCGAGCGCGTGGGCCAGATGACGGACTTCAACCGCCTCATCATGGAGGTCTGGACGGACGGCACGATTCGGCCAGGCGAGGCGCTTCGGCAGAGCGCCCAGATTCTTGTCAAGCACTTCGCCCTCATCGCCGGCGTGAGCGACGTTACCACGGTGGAAGCGGAGGCGCCCACCGAGATCAGCGTTCCCGATTGGGTGCGCTCCGCCCCCATTGAGGACCTGGAACTCACCGTGCGCGCCTACAACTGCCTGAAGCGCGCCGGCATTACGAAGGTGGGCGAGGTCCTGGCGCGCCTGGAGAAGGGCGAAGAGGAGATTCTCAGCATCCGCAACTTCGGCCGCAAGTCGCTCGACGAATTGCTGGAGAAATTGCGGGCCAAGGGGTACCTGCCGGAGTAGTCGTCGGACTCTTGCGGCTGACCCTGCACTGGAGACTTGATTCAACGAGGGATTGGATATGCGACACAAGGTAGCGGGCCGAAAACTGGGACGTTCCACCGGACAGCGAAAGGCGCTGTTCCGCACGTTGGTAACGCAGTTCCTGGATCATGGCAAGATACAAGTAACCGAGGCGAAGGCCAAGGCCATCCGCGGGCAGGCCGAGCGCATGATTACGCTGGCAAAGCGCGGCGATCTGCACGCCCGCCGATTGGCGGCTGCGCAGTTGAACGACCCCAAGGTCGTGCAGAAGTTGTTTGAGACCATCGGGCCGAAGTATCAGGATCGCCCGGGCGGGTACACCCGCATCCTGAAGTTGGGACAGCGCCAGGGCGACGGCGCGCCGATGGTGTTGTTGGAGTTGGTGGAAGAGTAGGACAGACGGACGAGGTGAACCGCGCAGTAGAACAGAGGGCGCAATCACCGGATCTCGTTGGCCCGTCGCAGGGCCGGGTTTTCAAGGCCGTTGTGGAATACGACGGCACACAGTACTTTGGATTTCAAATACAGCCCAATGCCCGCACCATCCAGGGGGAACTGGAGGCGGCGCTGGCGAAGGTGCTGGGCGAGCCGACCCGCATTGTGGGCGGGGGGCGGACCGACGCGGGCGTTCATGCCCTCGGCCAGGTCATCAGTTTTCGGGCGGTGTGGAAGCACCCCCCGGCAGACCTGGGCCGCGCTATGAACGCGCACCTGCCTCACGATATTGCGGTGAGGGAGGTGAGCGTCGCCCCGGAGGGGTTTCACGCCCGCTTCAGCGCGGTGGGGCGCCGCTACCGGTACTCCATCTTCGTCTCGCCGACGCGCTCGCCGCTGCGGGAACGCTACGCCTGGCGGCTGGCCGAGACGCCAGACCTGGCAAGACTGGAACAGGCCAGCGCTCTGGTGGTGGGCGAGAAGGACTTCGGGGCCTTTGGCGAAGCGCCGTGGGGCGACTCCACGGTGAGGGTCGTCCGCCAAGCGCGCTGGAGCAGGCGCGACGATGTCCTGATGTGGGACGTGGAGGCCAACGCGTTCCTGCGCGGTATGGTGCGGACGCTGGTCAGCACGATGGTCTGGGTGGGCACGGGGCGCATGACGCCCGAGGCGCTGGCGGAACTGCTGGAGAAGCCGAACCGCAGCCGGGCCGCGCCGCCCGCTCCGGCGTCGGGGCTGTGCCTGATGGAAGTGCTCTACGAGTGAACGGGAGAGCACGGAGCATCTCTGAGTGCGAGGAGTTATTCAAGTGAAGACTTACGTTGTCAAAGAAGGCGAAATCAAGCGAGAGTGGTACGTTGTGGACGCGGAAGGGAAGACGCTGGGGCGTCTGGCTTCCCAGATTGCCCGTGTGCTCATGGGCAAGCACAAGCCGTACTACACCCCGCATTTGGATACCGGCGATTATGTGGTCGTCGTCAATGCGGACAAGATTCGCGTTACCGGCCGCAAGTTGGACCAGAAAATGTACTACCGCTATTCGGGGTACCCAAGCGGGCTGAAGAGCGTAACGCTGCGCAAGCAGTTGAGCACGCGCCCCGAGCGGGTCATCTGGGCGGCAGTGCGCAACATGCTGCCCAAGAACAAGTTGGGGCGGGCCATGCTGAAGAAACTCAAGGTGTACGCCTCGCCCGAACATCCACACGCGGCGCAGCAGCCGAAACCGCTAGATTTGTAGTCAGGAGGACGCATGTCAGTTCAGTATTATGAGGCAGTTGGTCGGCGCAAAGAGGCAAGCGCCAGGGTGCGCGTTTTCGCCGGTTCGGGCAAGATCGTGGTGAACGACAGGCCGGTGGAAGAGTACTTCCCGCGCCAGGGCGACATGATTCGGCTGTTGGAGCCTCTGCGCGTTACGGAGACCGAAGGCAAGTATGACATCACGGTGCTGGTGAAGGGCGGCGGCGTAACCGGCCAGTTGGACGCCGTGCGCCATGGCATTGCCCGCGCCCTGCTGAAGATTGACCCTGAGATGCGCCTTCCGCTCCGCAAGGCAGGTCTGCTCACCCGCGACCCGCGCGCCAAGGAGCGCAAGAAGCCCGGCCTCAAGCGCGCCCGGAAGGCCCCGCAGTACACCAAGCGTTAGCGGATGCGCCGTCCCGTTGCAGGCGGGACACGCTTCTACGCGAGACAACGAAAGAGGGTGCTCAGGACGGTCCTGTGCACCCTCTTTGTGTTGCGCGATCGCCGGCCACGCGCCCGCAGGCCCCGCCGCAATGCGCTCGCGCTACTGGGCGAAGTACATCACGATAATGACGGCCACGCCGAAGAGCACCACGTTCAGAAAGAACGGCTTGTCCTTCAGGAGCAACTCCTCGGGACTGCCGCCTTCCTGCTTGATATGGATGAGGTACAGGTATCGGAAGATGCCGTAAAGGACGAACGGGATGGTGAGCATCATGGTGTGGTTGGCGGGCACGTTGGGCGCGAAGAAGGTGTAGAGCGAATACGCGATAACCGTGCTGGACGCCACCACGTTGATCATCTCGTCCAGGAAGCGAAGGCTGTACTGGTCCAGGATGGCGCGGTGATTGTTCGCCCCTTCGGCCAGCAAGGCTAGTTCATGCCGCCGCTTGCTGAAGCCGAGGAACAGCGCCAGGAGCGTCATGCAGATGTACAGCCAGGGGGAGAAGCGCTCCACATTCACCAGCGCCACGCCCCCGGCCACCCGCAACACGAACCCCGCCGCGATGGTCATCACGTCCACGATAACGTGGTTCTTGAGGTAGAACGAGTACGCGATCATGAGCGCCAGATAGGCGAGGCTGATGACCCCGAACGTTACGTTGAGCGCGAACGCCGCCGGGATGCTCATGACGATGATGAGGGCGGCGGCGATGACGGCCACGCTCTTGCGCAGTTGGCCCGAAGCCAGCGGCCGGTTGCGCTTCACGGGATGCAGGCGGTCCCGCTCTATGTCCACGAGGTCGTTGATAAGGTAGACGGCGCTGGACAGGAGGCAGAAGACGACGAAGCCCGCCAACGTGGGCAGCAGGTACTGGGTCTGGAACAGTTTGCGGTCAAAAACCAGCGCGGCCCACACGAAGACGTTTTTCGTCCATTGCTTGGGCCGCATGCTTTTGATGAGCAGGCGAAGCACGATGGTTCTCCTCGGTTTGGTAGAATAACGGCCTCATGATATCGGAAATCGCGGCTGGCGTCAATTTGTCGGGATGTCCGAGTCAGT
>JBBIHX010000051.1:0-1929 GCA_037446815.1 Caldilineae bacterium
CGGGGTGAGGGCGTTCACGTGCGAAGCACTTGGCAGGTGCGTGGCACGTTACCGTCTCCGCGGTGCCGAACCCCGTGCGCTCCGAAAATACGCCAATTGTACTATTTAAATTAGTAGAATCTTCTTGACAAACCCTCGCAATAGTGCTATAATTGTACTAGTTAGAATCGTACAATTCTGGAGGCGGCGCGTGAACATCCGCATCAATGCCGAGAGCGGCGTACCCATCTACATGCAGATTGTGGATCGCATTCGGCACCTGGTGGCAACGGGGGTGCTGCGGCCTGGGCAACAGTTGCCCACCATACGCCAGTTGGCCGTGGACTTGCGCGTTGACCCGAACACGGTGGCCCGTGCCTACGCTATCCTGGACAGCCAGGGGGTCATCTCCACCCAGCAAGGGCGCGGCACGTACATCGCCGAGCACCCGGACGAGGCACGGCTGGCCGCATTCCGCGAGGAGCAACTGCGGCAAATCGTCAGCCATGCCATCTTGGATGCGCTGAGCCTCGGATACCGGCCGGACGAGGTGCGAGATATCTTCTTGCAAGAATTGACGCAGTGGCAAGCGCGCACGGAGCGCGAACATACCGAAACAAACACCCAAAACACTTGAGGAGGATTCCAATGGCAACGGTAACCGGAAAGAAAAGGGTTCTTTCGCCAGAACAAGCCGCGCTGGAGGCAAGGGCGGTCAACGGCGTATCCCTGGCCGCCTTCTTCCTCGCCCTGCTGATCACGTCGCTCTTGGCCATCGGGCTGGACACCCTGACCGCTGCGCCGGACTGGGTCATCGCGCTGGTGGCCGCCGGCGGGCTTCTCATCGGCTTCTACCTGCTGTTCGCCATCAAAATCGCCGACCAGTGGGAGAAGGCCGTCGTATTGCGGTTCGGGCGGTTCCGCGGGTTGAAAGGCCCGGGCCTGTTCTGGGTCATCCCCATCGTGGACTCGGTGCGCACGTGGATTGACCATCGGGTCATGGTAACGCCGTTCAACGCGGAGAAGACGCTGACCAAGGATACAGTCCCCGTGGACGTGGATGCGGTGTTGTTCTGGATGGTGTGGGATGCGGAGAAGGCCGCATTGGAGGTGGAGAACTACAAGGCGGCCATCGCGTGGGCGGCGCAGACGGCCCTGCGCGAGGTCATCGGCCAGATGGGACTGGCCGACATCCTTGTGGGCCGCGCCAAGATGGACGACGACCTGCAGCGCATCATTGACGCCCGCACCAACCCCTGGGGCATCACCGTGCAGTCGGTGGAAATCCGCGACATTGTGATTCCGGAGGCGCTGGAGGATGCCATGTCCCGCCAGGCCCAGGCCGAGCGGGAACGCCAGGCGCGGGTCATCCTGGGCGAGTCCGAGAAGCAGATTGCCGAGAGTTTCCGGGAAGCGTCGCTGGCCTACCAGGAGAATCCGACGGCCTTGCACCTGCGCGCGATGAACATGCTGTTTGAGGGGCTGAAAGAGAAGGGCGCGCTGGTGATTGTGCCATCCAGCGCTGTGGACACGATGAACCTGGGCGGGCTGCTGGCGACAACGGCGCTCGCGCAAACCGCCCCGAAGGAATGAGGCCGCACCCGCGAGCGGACGCGAAGGGCCTGGCCCGACGCGAGGCCCTTCGCGCGCCCATACCACAAGAGAGGGGACATCCATGACTCAATGGGAGTACCGAGTGCTCGTCATCAAGAGCGGCTGGGGCGCGCGCCTGAAAGAGGAACACGAAGAAGTCCTAAACGCGCTCGGGCACGAGGGCTGGGAACTGGCAGGCATGGCCGCCGAGAGCACGGCGATGAGCATGGTGTTCAAGCGGCCCGTGGCCGAGCACAAGCCATCGCGCCGCAGCGAAGAGGGCTGGCCGTCTTGGGAACGCTAGCGCGCCGATGAGGTGGGGGAGCGCCTTTCAAGTCTCGGGCAAGCACGTTCGGG
>JBBIHX010000051.1:2029-4742 GCA_037446815.1 Caldilineae bacterium
GGAGGGCTGGGCGGGGATGGGTGAGGTTGCCCGCGCGGGGAGGCGCCCCCGGGCTAAGTCGCGCCGCGGGCGCAGGCGCGCGGTTGGAGAACGAGGCCGATTCTCGTATAATGCCCACGAGGAGGGCTTTCATGGCACACAGCACGAATCGGCCTCTTATCCTGGTTACCAACGATGACGGCATCGCCTCGCCCGGGCTACGCGCGGCGGTGCGGGCGGCGCTGCGGCTGGGCGAGGTCCTGGTCGCCGCGCCATCGGGCCAGCAGACCGGCGCAGGGCGCAGCACGCCCGGCAACGGGCCCTTGCTGCTGGAACCGGCGCCCCTCGTCGTGGACGGCCAGCCCATCCGCGCCTACGCCATACCGGGCACGCCCGCGCAGACCGTCATGTACGGCGCGCTGGTGCTGGCCGACCGTCCGGTGGATTTGGTCATCTCCGGCATCAACTACGGCGAGAACCTGGGCTTGGAGATCACCACATCGGGCACGGTCGGCGCGGCGCTGGAGGCGGGAGCCATGGGCATCCCTGCGCTGGCCATCTCGCGCGAGACGCACAAACGATTCCATTTCAACCCCGAAGAAGGGATGGACTTCGTGGCGGCTGCGCACTTCGCGGAGGTGTTCGGGCGAATGCTCCTGACGCGGAGGCTGCCCCCGGACGTGGACGCGCTCAAGGTGGACGTGCCCGAGGGCGCCGATGCGGACACCCCGTGGCGCGTTACGCGGGTCTCCCGCCAGCGGTACTACCACCCTGTGCCGCCCGTGAACCCGGATTTGTCCAAGCCTGTGTACGTGGACTACGCGGTTCGGTTGGATATGGACACGTTGGAGCGCGATTCGGACATCTGGGCCTTGGCGATAGACCGCGTGGTATCGGTCGCGCCCATCTCGCTGGACCTGTCCTCGCGGGTGGCGCTAGACGAGGTGGACCGAATCTTGCGCGCTCCGAGCACCCATCGCACACTTGGAGGAGATCGCGATGATGATTGAAACGCACGACCTGACACGCCGATTCAACGGCAGTCTGGCCGTGGATCGCCTCACGATTGACGTTCGCGAGGGCGAAGTTTTCGGCTTCCTGGGCCCCAACGGCGCGGGCAAGACGACCACGGTTCGCATGTTGGCGTGCCTCATCCGTCCCACGTCGGGCACGGCGCGCATCAATGGCTACGAACTGGGGCGCGACAATATGCACATCCGCCGCATCTGCGGCATCCTGACCGAGACGCCGGGCCTCTACGAGAAGCTCAGTGCCGAGGCGAATCTGCTCTACTTCGCCCGCCTGTACGACGCGGAGGACCCCGAGGCGCAGGTGCGCAAGTACCTTCAGATGCTGGGCCTGTGGGACAAACGGGATGAACCCGTGGGCACCTTCTCCAAAGGCATGCGGCAGAAGGTGGCCATCGCCCGCGCGCTGATTCACGAGCCGCGCCTGCTGTTCCTGGACGAGCCGACGGCGGCGTTGGACCCCGAGTCGGCCAAGACCGTCCGCGATTTCATTGAGCAACTCAAGGGCGAGAAGCGCACCATCTTCTTGTGCACCCACAACCTGGACGAGGCCGAGCGCCTGTGCGACCGCATCGCGGTCATCCGCCAGCGCCTCATCGCCGTGGACACGCCCGATGGCCTCCGCCGCAGCCTGTTCGGCCGCCAGACGGAAGTCCAGTTGGCCGAAATCACGCCGGCAATGGTGGAAGCCATCCGCAGCCTGGAATTCGTGTCCCACGTGCGGCACGACGGCAATCGGCTGCTCATCTCGCTTACGGACCCGGACGCGCAGAACCCCGTCATCGTGGAGCGTCTGGTGGGCGTGGGCGCGAAGGTGCGGTACGTGAGCGAGGTCAAGCATTCCCTGGAAGATGTGTACCTGACGCTGGTGCGGGAGGAGACGCGATGAAAAAGGCGCTGGTCGTATTCCGCAAGGAATGGTACGAGATTTTCCGAAACAAACTTCTCGTGTACACGATTCTGGTTCCGCCTGTCCTGTTGGCCATCCTGCCGCTGGTGATGATGTACTTCATGCGCAACGAGCCGGTGGACCCCGAAGACCTGGCGATGTACTCGCAGTTCGTGGCGGCGCTTCCCTGGCTCACGCCCGAGGAAGTGGTCATGTACGTGCTGCTCAATCAGTTCATCCTGATGTTCCTGATGATGCCGGTGGTTATCCCCGTTACCATCGCGGCCTTCAGCATCATCGGCGAGAAGGAGCAGCGAAGCCTGGAGCCGCTCCTGGCGACGCCCATTCGGGTAACCGAACTCCTGGCGGGCAAGACGCTGGCGGCGGTGGTGCCGGCGCTGCTGACCACATGGGCCGCCTTTGCCATCTTCATCGCGGGGGCGCGGTTCCTGGCGACGCCGGCGCTGTTGCGGGCGCTGTTGTCGCCCATGTGGTGGCTGGCGTTCTTCGTCATGGCGCCGCTGTTCTGCATCCTGTCCGTCGCCATCGGCGTCGTCATCTCGTCGCGGGTGAATGACACGCGCGTGGCCCAGCAGATCGGCGGACTCATCGTGTTGCCGGTGGTGGCGCTCGCCATGTTGCAGACCTTCGGTAAGGTGCTGTACACGACGCAGACCTTCGCCGTGGCCTGCGTGGTGCTGGCGGCGCTGGATGTCCTCGTCATCCGCATTGGCAGCAGCCTGTTCCAGCGTGAGACAATCCTGACGCGGTGGAAATGAGGGGCATCTGCCTCTCGCGTGTGGGCGGCCGGAATTCG
>JBBIHX010000051.1:4842-8237 GCA_037446815.1 Caldilineae bacterium
AGACCTGCCCCTACCCCCTACGAGACCTGGGCTTATCCATGGGGCGGGGTGAACCAGCCACGGCCCGCGCGGGTAGGTAGTGTACGGGAGGGTACGCGCGATGGAGAACATGCAGAATCTGCTGCTCGTGTTGGCCCCGCTCGTCGTGCTGCAGGTGGGGCTGATGGTGTTGGGTTACGTGGATTTGGCGCGGCGCGAGAGCGTGCGCGGCAACCGCAAGTGGGTTTGGGCGCTGGTGATGCTCATCAGTTTCGTCGGCCCTGTCCTCTACTTCGCTCTGGGGAGAGAGGAGTAGCCATGTCCGAAGCGGCCATCCGCTGCGAGAACCTCACGCGCCGATTCGGCAACGTCCTGGCCCTGGACAACCTGACGCTGGAGGTGCAGGTCGGCTCGGTGTTCGGGTTCCTGGGCCCCAACGGCGCCGGCAAGACGACCACCATCAAGATCCTGACCGGCTTGCTGCGGCCTACCGCCGGCCACGCCTACGTCGCTGGCGAGGAGATTCAGGTGGAACGGGCGCGAGCGCGGGCGCTATTTGGCTACCTGCCCGAGGAGCCCGTGTTCTACGGTTGGATGACGGCGCGGGAACTCCTCACATACGCGGGCCATCTGTTCGGCATTCCCGACCGTGTCCTCAAGCCCCGCGTGGCGGAACTTCTGGACCTGGCGGGGTTGGGCGCCGTGGCCAATCGCAAGGTGGGCGGGTTCTCGCGCGGCATGCGCCAGCGGCTGGGGCTTGCCCAGGCGCTCGTCAACAACCCCAAGGTGCTCATCCTGGACGAGCCGGCGTCGGCGCTGGACCCCCTTGGGCGGCACGAGGTGCTGGCCCTCATCCAGCGCCTCCGCGCCCGCGACGGCATCACCATCTTCATGTCCACCCACATCCTCGCCGACGTGGAGCGAACGTGCGATACCGTCGCCATCATAGACCGCGGGCGGGTACTGACCGTCGCCGGGCAGGAGGAGTTGCGCCGCCGCTACGCCGTGCCCGTGTTCACGGCGGTCGTAGCGGGCGAGGAAGCCGACATCCGCGCGCTGCACGAGCGGCTCCAGGCGATGCCCTGGGCCGAGCACGTGGAGCGTTCCAACGACACCCTGCGCGTGTTCGCGAGCGACCCGGAGGCCGCCCGTCGCGAACTGCCCGCCATCATCACGGCCGGCCCCGCCATCCTCCTGCGGTACGAAGTCGGAACGTCCAGCCTAGAAGACGCCTTTATGCGGGTGCTGGGGCGAGAACCCGCCCAACGCAGCGCGGCCGGAGGTGGGTGAGATGCGGCTTGGGACCCTCCTGAAGAAAGAACTGTGGGAATACCGGCGGACCTATCGCGCGGTGGCCCTCGGGGTCGTGTTCCTGCTTTTCGGCATCCTGTCGCCCGCGGCAGCCCGCTACATGCCCGAGATCCTCGGAACCCTGGACATGCAGGGCATTGCCATCCAGTTGCCGCCGCCCACCGTGGCCGATGCCAACGCGCAGTTCGTCAAGAACATGTCGCAAATCGGCGCCATTGTGGTCATCCTCATCGCCATGGGCGCGGTCTCCCGCGAGCGGGACAAGGGGACGGCGGCCTTCACGCTGAGCAAGCCGGTGCCGCGCGGCGCGTTCCTGCTCGCCAAGGCACTGGCGCTGCTCATCGTAATGTGGAGCGCGCTGGCCCTGGCGGCCCTCGTCCACTGGTACTACACGCTGCTCCTGCTGGGCCCGCTGCCCCTGGGCGACTGTGCGGCCATGGCGGCGTTGACCGGCCTGTACCTCACCGCCATCCTCGCCATCACCTTCTTGGGGAGCACCCTCACCAAGAGCCTGGCCGTGTCGGCAGCGGCCGGGTTTGGCGGGTACTTGGCCATCGGCCTGCTGGGCGCAATCCCGCGCCTGGCTCCCTACTTGCCGGGCGACCTGTTGGGGCGGGCGCTGGCGGCGGGCAGCGGCGCGCTCCAGATGGCGTGGGGCGGGGTAGTCAGTTCGGTTGTCATCGCGGTGGCGTGCGTGGCGCTGGCTTGGCTCGCGTTCCGCAGGGTGGAACTATGAGCGCGAGTGCTCCCTCGCCACAGCCACGGGCCATCCCTCGGACAGGCAGGGCGATGTAGTGGAACCGCAAGGACCTTCGCGCACTCGCTCCTTCCCCACGCAGTTGTGGGTGCTGGTGGCGGGCGGGTTCATCAACTCCCTAGGCGGCGCGTTGGTGTTCCCGTTTCTGACGCTGTACCTGCGGCAGCGGCTGGGAATCCCCCTCCTCCAGGTGGGGCTGGTCTTCACCATCAATGCCGTCGCCAGCCTGGGCGCGGGGATGCTGGGCGGGTTCATCGCCGACCGCTTCGGGCGCCGCACGGTGATGCTCGTCAGTTTGCTGTCTAGCAGCGTCGTGCTGCTCCTGATGGGCCTGGCATCCACCTACGCGCAGATGGTCGCCCTGGCCGCCGCCATCGGGCTGACCGGCCCGCTCTCGCAGCCTGCGCGGGACGCCATGGTCGCCGACCTAACCTCGCCGGCGCAGCGGGCCGAAGCCTACAGCATCCTGCGGGTGGCTTTCAACCTGGGCTACGCCATCGGCCCTGCCATCGGCGGGTTCCTCGCCAGCGTGTCCTACCTGCTGTCGTTTGGCCTGGCCGCAGCGGCATCCCTGATTGCCTTCGTCCTGACGTGGTTCCTGGTGCGCGAGACCCTGACCGACGCCGCCCGCGCGCACGCCGGCAACAACCCATCGCGCGGATTCGGCCCGGTCTTTCGCGACACGCCATTCATGCTTTTCTGCGTGTTGGGGCTCTTGACCGCGGTGGCCTACGCGCAAGTAACGACGAACTTGCCGGTGCACATGAAGGAATCGCTTGGGCTGGGCGAACGTTACTTCGGATGGGTGATGACGACCAACGCGGCGATGGTGGTGGCGCTCCAAATGGCCATCACCCGCGCCATTGCGCGCTGGCCGCGGCTACCGACCCTGGCGCTTGGCGCGGCCCTGTACAGCGTCGGCGTGGGCGCCATCGGCCTCGTGTCGGCGTTCCCCGGATTCATCGCCTGCTCGATCATCTACACCATCGGCGAGATCGTTACCTCCCCCGCGGCCAACGCGTTCACCGCCGACCTGTCGCCGGCCGACATGCGGGGGCGCTACATGGGGCTGCTCGCGCTCACGTGGGGCGTGGCCTACGGCATCGGCCCCGCGCTGGGCGGCGCCATGTACGACGCGGGTTTCAAGGCCGCCCTGTGGTTTGCGGCAGGCGGCCTCGCCTTGAGCACGGCCCTGGGCTATCTCTTGCTCCAGCGTTACCTGCGCGCGCGGGGCTAGCGCGGGCTGCGGAATACCACCGGCAGGAAGATGCGCTTTGCGGCGGGCGGCCTGGTTGCCGTGGGCGTGGCCGTAGCGGTTCTCGTGGGCGTCGCCGTCGGTGTGCGCGTG
>JBBIHX010000051.1:8337-18186 GCA_037446815.1 Caldilineae bacterium
TGCCGTGGGCGTGGCCGTAGCGGTTCTCGTGGGCGTCGCCGTCGGTGTGCGCGTGGCCGTGGGCGTAGCGGTTCGCGTGGCCGTCGGTGAGGGCGTCGGCGAAGCGGCGGCGCGCCAGGCGTACTTCACCCGCACAAGGCCATCGCTCCCCAACTCGGCCCAGGCCAGGTGCACCGTCCCGTTCGGGGCCGCGCCCACCGCCACATCCACAATCAGCCCCGACACCGGCACCGTCTCCGTCGCGCCCCAAGCCCCCGCGGCCCAGCGCCGATACGCCACCGCACCCGCCTGCGCCCAGGCGAGGTGAAGACTGCCGTCGGCGCCCTGGGCCAAATCGGGCGAGAAAGCGTCGCCCGCGCCCGATACCTGCGTGGCGCTGCCCCACCCTGCCGACGAGCCGGCCGCATAGTAGATGCGGTATCCCGTCGCCGTCTCCTGCTGCCAGACGGCCTGCGCGCTCCCCGCCGAGCACGCCAGCCGCCCAGCCGAGGCGTTGAATGCGGGCGCATTGGAGACCGACACCGGCAGCGACCAATCCATGCCAATACGCACCGTGTACCACAGTTGCTGCTTCATTGTGCCCGGGTCTATCTGCTGAAAGAGTAGGTGAATCCCCTGCCCATCAAGGCACACGTCGGCGGCGCTCCCCGACACGCCGGGCACCGCGCCGCCAAGCCACGAGCCGGGGCTGCTCCGCGTGGCAAGGTAGACCTCATCATACGCCGCGCCGCGCTCAGTCCAGGCCGCCGCCAGCAGGGTGTCCCATCGGTCGGCGGCGGGCGCGAAGGAATCTTCCGCCGTTGACAGCAGGCTCACGGGCAGCGACCACGCGCTCCCATCCCAGTCGGCCTCGTAGATGTCCGCCTGGTCGCCGTACCGCGCGGCAAACGCCAAGTGCGCCGCGCTTCCTTGCCCGCCCACCAGCGTCGGGCTTGTCCCCTGCGCCACCTCAGCGGCGGCGGGGTTCACCGTCGGCGCGCCGTGGGCGTGGAGCAGGCGGCCATCGTCTTCCCAAATCACGTGGACCTCGCCCGCCTCGGATACCGCCAGGGCCACGTCGGCAATGCCCGCGGACGCCGACCCCAGGGCAATCGGCGCTGACCAGTCTGTTGCGGACGCGGGCGCAGGCTCCTCCACCTGGGCGCGGACGGCGGCGCTGATCAGCAAGCACAGGGTTGCCAGGATGATTGCAACGCGGCGCATCGTTCATCTCCAACAAAATGCCGGGTGCGGAGCAGGCCGCACCCGGCGAAACCACCCATCCCCCTCGCCTACTCTGCCGTGCTGCGGATGGCCTCAATCTTCAGGGCAACCATGTGCCCACTCACCGAGCGGAGCGCGATGACATGGACGTGAGAACCCACCTCCACCGGGCCGACGATGTTCGTCCACGGGGTAACCCACACGTCGTAGATGACCGGCAACATGCCGTCGGGGGCGATCTTCCAGATGCCGGGCACCGGCGACTTCTGCACGACGCGCCCGTTGAACTCCAGGATGTCTGGCGCCGCCTCCTGGACGGTGATGTGCGACGCCTGCACCACGCGGTCGGTGCGCAGCGTGCCGGTAACGATGGCCATCAGGCCCACGGCGGGAGTCAGGCCCTCTATGACCGTCTCCGGCGTGATGAGCACCCGTATGCCGCGGACAATCCAGTAATCGTCGTGAATCTCGTCAATGCGGCCCGCGAAGGTGATCTCCTGGTTCAGCGGCGGGCGGAGCACCTTGATGCGCAGGGCGACGAGGACGCCGTTCGCATCCGCCGCGCTGCTCACGCTGACGGGCACCGCGACGACATGCACCAGCGCGCCCACGTCGGCAGGCCCTTTGGTCTCGTCAATCGTCGTGCTGATGGTAACCGTAACGCTGATGACGCTGGGCAGAAGGTCGGTGTTCGTGAGCGGGCGAATGCCCCACACGGCGGGCGGCTCCTCGGCCGACTTGCTCACGATGATGCCCTGGAAGGCGAGCGGCTCATTCTGCGGCTCGCGCACGCGGATGCGGGTCGCGATTACGGAGCGGTCCGCTTGCAGATAGCCCTTGACCTCGGCGATGAGACCCACCTGCGGCGTGCCGATGATTTCCGTCGTCGCCGTGATGATGACCTTGACGTTGCGCACGGTCCATTCCGTGTCGCCGATGCTCTGGATGGGCCCGGTGAATTCCACCTCTACCTGGCTGGGCCGGCGGATGACGATGAGGCGTGCATCCACCTTGCCGTCGTTGGTGCGGAAGCCCGTAACGTGGGCGATGTCCCCCACGGCAGGCACCGCGCCATCGGGGAGAATCTTGGTCTTGTCGGACACGATCACCGTGTACTGCCCCACCGTCCACTCGCCCAGCAGCCCTCCGGCGGGGAGCGCCACGATGGGCGCGCTGAACTGCACCGGGCGGAGTTGCGCGGGCGGGCGAAGCACCTTGATCATGCGCGCCACCACAGAGCGGTCCTGCTGGCGGACGCCGACGACCTGCACGGTGGCGCCCACGTCGGCGGGGCCGGCCTGCTCGTTGACCACCGTCTGCTCGGTGAGCCGCACGGTTACGCCGGACACCACCCACTCGGTGGGACTGTGCTTTTCCTGGATAACGCCGGTGAAGCTCACCGTGGGGTTCCCTGGGGGTTCGGGCGCCGGGCCTTCTGCCAGCGCCACCGGCGCCACGAGAGCAAGGACTGCCATCAATGCCAGCATCGCCGCCAAGAAACGCTTTCGTCTCATTGTTGTCCTCCTTCGCGAAAGGTAGCGTGCGGGGTCTCCCAGGATTGGCTGGGCGGAGGGAGGCCGCCTGCCGCCCGAATGCTTGGGGGGCATTCGTGGACAGAGGTTGGGCCAACCCCGGGAGACACCCCGCCGCTTGTTTCCGCTGATTCAAACGCACCACGCCGCTTGCGGATACGGCCACCGCATTGCACATGGGACCGTCGTAACCGCAGAGGCGGGTCTGGTTGGGACAGGTCTCAGACCTGCCCCACAACGCGCCAACACAAGACAGAACCCAATCCAGCCGCGGAGTCGGCTTCATCTTGTGTTGGTGAAACGCATGGGCACTCTCCTCGTGTGTCGTTGCGAGCGAAGCGAAGCAACCTCACGCTCCAGCGATTGCTTCGGGCGCTCCGCGCCCTCGCAATGACAAATACCAACAGACCGTGAAACCGTGTCAAGCGGCGGACGCGGTTCCAAAGTCTGTCGGCATCTACCGTCATTCTGAGCGGCGAAGCCGCGAAGAATCTCGCTGCCCGAGATGCTTCGCCTTCGGCTCAGCATGACAGAGTGGGGAGGCGGCGCGCGGGGCAGACCAAAACAAGATGAAACCGACTCAAGCGGCGCGAATGTTTGACATCTTTCTGCTCATTCCGTATAATGGCGCTGTAGGCCCGTTCAAACATGATGGACGGGTAGCATAGCACGAGGTCAGGAGGGCCGCTTAGAGAGCACGCGTCTCCAAGAGGCCGCCGATTCTCGTAACGTCAGCGTGGGCTGTTCCGGGGATGCGGCTACGTTCGCGATCAAGGGTCTTGCGGAGCGAAGATGGTTGAATGCACGTAGAGTGTAGCAACGACGCGAGCGACAGACCATGAGCGGCCCTTGCTGACAACAGCGGGGCCGTTTCTCATGTCCGTGGGAGCGTCCCGCCTGGCAACGGAATACTGGCCGCCAGGGCGCACCTGCCGCCCACGACAGATGCGCGCTGCTCCGGCCTATAGGGAAGCGAGGTGAAACACAGTTGGCTACCGTTACGTTGCGGTCTGGAGAGTCATACGAGGACCTGCTGCGGCGGTTCCGCAAACAGGTAACTGAGGACAAGATCCTCAGCGTGTACCGCCAGAAGCGCTGGTATGTCTCCAAGAGCGAACTGAAGCGCAAGGCCAAACGGCGCGGCCTGCGCAAGATGCGTCAACAGCAGCGACGCATGGCCCGCCGCCTGGAGTAAGACCAGGGCATCGGCCTTGCGGCAAGAGCGAGGTAGAGGAGCACACAGGCAGCAGGTCGCTCTAGCGGACTGCCGAGTGCGTTTCTATGGCACGCCGAAAATCAGACCCAGCAACTGATGTCCCTTCGGGGCTCAACGCGGCCCGATACCGGCGAGAAATCGTCGCCGTCCTTCTGGTCGCCCTGGGGCTAGTTACCTTGCTCAGCCTCCTTTCCATCACCCGAGGCGCGTGGATCAATTGGTGGGCGCAAGGACTCCGTCGCGTCTTCGGGTGGGGTGCCTTTTTCGTGGCCGCGGGATTCGCGGCGATAGGTGTTTCCCTGCTCAAGCCGAGCCTGTGGGATCGCGTGTCCCAGCAATGGGACACCGTTGTGGGCTTGGAGTTGCTATTCCTGGGCGCGCTGGGGGTGTTTCACCTCCTCGGTGGCGGGCAGGATCCATTGGCGGCCGCCGACATGGGCCAAGGCGGCGGATACGTGGGGTGGGCGGTTACGCGCCTGCTCACATCCTCTGTTGGGACGGCGGGGGCCTGGCTGGTGCTGGTGCTGGTCCTGTTGGGCGGGGCAGTGTTGGGGCTGGGGTTGAGCCCGCAGCACCTGGCCGCGGCCCGCGAGGAGGCAGCGCGGCTCGCCGAGACGATTCGGGGCCGCCTGCGCCGCGGGACCGAGGAGCCGGTCGTGAACCTGCCGCCCGCGACGCCCGCGCGGAAGCGCCGGTCGCTGCCGAAGGTCAAGGCCGAGGCCAAGCCCGTGGCCGAGCCGGAGCCAGCGCCCCAGCCGCGAGTTCGGCGGGCGAAAAACCTCCCGCCGATTGACCTGCTGGACCCAGGCTCGCCGCAGAAGTTCAGCGAAACCGATGCCCGCATGCGCGCGGCCATTATAGAGGAGACGCTGGCATCCTTCGGCGTGCCGGCCAAGGTGGTGGAAATCAACGTCGGGCCGGTGGTAACCCAGTTCGGCGTGGAACCCGGCTACATAGAAGCGCCTGGCTCCAACGGCCATGTGCGCCAGCGCAAGGTGCGCGTGAGCAAAATCTATGGCCTGGCCAATGACTTGGCCCTGGCGCTGGCTGCCGCGCCCATTCGCATTGAGGCGCCCGTGCCCGGAAAGTCGCTCGTCGGCATTGAGGTCCCCAACGCCGACGTGAGCCTGGTCTCGCTGCGGTCGGTGTTGGAGTCGGACGCCTTCCGCAAGAGCAAGGGGCGGCTCAAAATCGCGCTGGGGCACAATGTGTCGGGCAAGCCCGTCTTTGCCGACCTGGCGGAGATGCCGCATCTGCTCATCGCGGGCGCGACCGGATCGGGCAAATCCGTGTGCATCAACGCCATCGTGTCGTCGCTGATCTTCAACAACGGGCCCGACGCCGTGCGTCTGGTCATGATAGACCCGAAGATGGTGGAACTGACCCGCTACAACGGGTTGCCCCATCTTATCGCGCCGGTGGTGGTGGAGTTGGAATCGGCCGTGGCCGCGCTGCGCTGGGTTACGTTCCAGATGGACGAGCGCTACCGCAAGTTCGCGGCAGAGAAGGCGCGCCACCTGGAGGACTACAACCGCAAGATGGCGGCGCAGGGCCAGGATCCGTTGCCGCGCATCGTGGTGGTGATTGACGAACTCGCCGACCTGATGATGATGAGTCCCGAGGAGGTGGAGCGTTCCATCTGCCGCATCGCGCAGATGGCGCGGGCCACGGGGATTCACCTGGTCATCGCGACCCAGCGGCCGTCGGTGGATGTGGTAACGGGCCTCATCAAGGCCAACTTCCCGGCCCGCATTTCGTTCGCCGTAACGTCGCAGGTGGACTCGCGGGTGATCCTGGACACGGCCGGGGCCGAGAAACTGCTGGGGCGCGGCGACATGCTGTTCATGGCGCCCGACTCCAGCCACCTGCAACGGCTTCAGGGGTGCTTCGTCTCGGACCGCGAGGTGGATAACCTGGTCAAGTTCTGGGTGGAGGCGCTGCCCGCCGATGGCCCGCCGACGCCCGCGCCGTGGGCATCGCTGGAAGACGCGCAGGAGGAAGATGACCTGCTGGAGCAGGCCATCGCGCTGGTGCGGCAGACGGGGAGCGCCTCGGCGTCGCTGCTCCAGCGGCGGATGCGCATTGGCTATCCGCGGGCGGCGCGGCTGATTGACCTGATGGAGGAGCGGGGCATCATCGGCCCACCGGAGGTCGGGGGCAAGCCGAGGGAAGTGCTCCTGGACGATTTTGACGAGTTCTCGGACAACGGGACGCTGGATGGGGACGGCCCGCCGATGGGTGCGGGGTCGGGGACGCGCACATAAGCGCGCCGAAACGTGCTGCAGGAGGTTGCATGGCGAAACAAGAAGGGCGACAGTCCAAGAAAAGGGAAGTCATTGAGGCGCAGGGCACCGTGGTGGAAACGTTGCCCAATGCGCAATTCCGCGTTCAACTGGATTCCGGACACGAGGTGCTTGCGCACATCTCCGGCAAGATCCGCATGTACTACATCCGCATCCTACTGGGCGACCGCGTCCTCGTGGAACTGTCCCCGTACGACCTGACCCGCGGGCGCATCGTGTACCGCTACAAGAAGTAGGGCAGATTGTAGGTTGTAGGGGCAGGTCGCGGACCTGCGCTGCTGCGACCTACGCCTATTGTCCCCATCCGTCATTTGGAACCGAACCGAGTCGGTTTCATCGTGTGTTGGTGAAACGCATGGATACTCTCCCCGTGTGTCGTTGCGAGCGAAGCGAAGCAACCTCACGCCCCAGAGATTGCTTCGGGCGCTCCGCGCCCTCGCAATGACAAATACCAACAGACTTTGGAACCGAACCGCCGAACTTGACAGATAGCACAAATGTTCGTATACTATCTCCAGAGGCATCGCGGAGGCTGGAGATGGATACGCTGGCGAAACTCTCGGCCCTGGGCGAGGAGGCCCGATACGACCTGTGCTGCGGCGCGTGCGGCACCCAGGCAGGCCGCCGCAAGGATGACCTCGGGCGCTGGATTTACCCCGCCGTTATGCCCGACGGCAAGCGCGTGGCGCTCCTCAAGGTCTTGCAGACCAACGTGTGTGAGAACGATTGCTACTACTGCGCCACGCGGCGAAGCAACGACGTCCGCCGCACCGCGTTCTCCCCCGACGAGTTGGCCCGCGCCTTTGAAGACCTGGCGCTCCATGGCCGCGTGCAGGGGCTGTTCCTCAGTTCGGGCGTGGCGGGGTCGGCGACGCGCGCCATGGATCGGATGCTGGCCACGGCAGAACTCGTGCGGCGGAAGCAGGGATTCCGGGGCTACATCCACCTGAAGATACTTCCTGGCGCCAGCCGCGCCCATGTGGAGCAGGCCATGCTCCTAGCCGACCGCGTGTCGGTGAACCTGGAAGCGCCGGGGCCGGAACGGCTGAGCCGCATCGCGCCCGACAAGGATTTCTTCAACGGGCTGATACAGATGATGCAGTGGGTTCACCAGATTCGCCAGAGCCGCGAGGAACTGAGCCGGGTGAGCCAGACGACCCAGTTGGTGGTGGGCGCGGCGCAGGAATCGGACGCCGAAATCCTGGGCATGGCGGCGCGCCTGTATCGCGACTTCGGCCTGTCGCGGGTGTACTACAGCGCGTTCCAGCCACAGCCGGGCACGCCCCTGGCCGCCCTGCCCCCGACGCCGCCCCTCCGCGAGCATCGCCTGTACCAGTGTGACTTCCTGCTGCGCCAGTACGGCTTCGCGCTGGACGACCTGCCCTTTGACGGGGCGGGCTTCCTTGCGCTGTCCGCCGACCCCAAGACGCTCTGGGCCATGCGGCATCCCCAGTACTTCCCGATTGAGGTCAACCGCGCCGACGTGCAGCATCTCTTGCGGGTGCCCGGCATCGGCCCCAAATCGGCGGCGCAAGTGGTGCAAGCCCGGAAGCAAGGCCGCATCCGCACGCTGCGCGATCTCAGGAAACTCGGCGCCGACGCGGAGCGGGCCGCGCCCTACGTGCTCCTGGACGGCAAGCGCCCGCCCTATCAACTTCCGCTGTGGGATTGCGCATGACCGGGTGGGATGGGGGTATGTCCGAACTGACGCTCGCGCAATTGCAGTCGTGGCGGGATGAGCGCTACCGGCGGTTGCCGCGCCTTCGCGTGCGCACCGAGGATGAGGCGCTCGCCTTCTTGAACGATGTGCGGCTTGCGAACCTGTTCTCGGCGGCGGACATGGAACTGCCGAGTTTGTGGGAGGCAATATGCGGCGGCCGCCGCCCAATCCCCGAGCACCACAACGACTACGAACTGGGCCTCGCCTGGGATTGGAAGGACACCCTCCCGGCGCGGAAGGCCATCCTGTACGGCAAGTTCCTTCGCAATAAGCCCGTCTTCATCGCGCTGGATTTGGCGCCCCACTTCTATGCGCTGTCGGGGAATTTCGGCGAGTTGGACGACTACCTGCAGGAGTACGAAGAGGGCCGGCTCAGCGAGGAAGCCCGGCGCGTGTACGAGGCGCTGCTGGCCCACGGCGCCCTGCCCACAAGCCACCTGCGGCGCGAGGCGCGGCTGGCAAGCAAGGACAACGCCCCGCGATTTGACCGCGCCCTGGCCGAACTCCAGATGGGATTCAAAATCGTCAAGGTGGGGATATCCGACGCCAACCGCTGGGGCTACTGCTACGTGTACGATGTGTTCATCCGCCAGTTCCCCGACGTGGTGGCGCAATCGCGCGCCATCTCGGAGAACCAAGCCGCCGATGCCATACTCACGCGCTACCTGGCCACGGTGGGCGCGTCCACGCCTGCGCAACTCCTGCGCTTGTTCGGCTGGGAGCCCTGGCGGCTGGAGCGCAGTCTGGATCGGCTGGCGCGGGCGGGAGTCATCCGCACCGGCATTCGCCTGGGCGAGGCGCGCGATGGCGTGGCCCACGCCGCCCTTCTGGGATAGCCGCGCGTCTCGGCCCGTCGGCATCGGATGGCCTAGCGCGACGATGTGGCTCCCGGCGAGGGATGGGACTCGTTGGCATTGTTGACCGCAACGCGCTGGCCGATCTTGCGCTCGGTGCCTTGGAGCAGGCGGCGGATGTTGGGCCGGTGGGCCAGGATCACCACGGCGCTCATCACCGCGGAGGCCGCAAGGTATGCGACGGGAACCCGATGCCCAAGCCACTGGATGGCCATACCTATCGGGAACAGCACCGACAGGGTCAGCGACCCCAATGAGGCGTAGCGCGACACGGCCATGACCGCGAGGCCGACGGGCAGCAGAAGCCCCGCCACGGGAAGCGACAGAACGGCCGTCGCGCCGACCATGGGGGCCACGCCGGCCCCGCCCTTGAACTTCAGCGTGAACGTGTAATTGTGGCCGAGCACGGCGAACACCGCTGCCGCCGCATGGCCCGCGGGCGGAGCGCCCAGCGCCTTCGCCAGCCAGACCGCCGCCATGCCCTTGAGCACGTCGCTCGCGGCGGTTACCAGCGCCGGCAGCCAGCCCAGCGTGCGCAGGACGTTGGTTCCGCCCGTGCGCCCGCTCCCGAATCTGCGGATGTCAATGCGGTGGATGCGGCCCATCAGGTAGCCCGTGGGGAATGATCCCAGCAGGTACCCCGCCGCCGCCGAAACGCCTATGAGAACCCAGTCCAATGCCCTGCCCCCCTTTCTGTACCCTGTACAACACGGCTGGGCGGGGCAAGTTGCGGGGTTGTCATTGCAAGGGCACGCAGCGCCCGAGGCAATGTCGCCCACCCGCACCCCGGCCTATTCGTGTGGATTCGCGGTTCGGGCGCTGTCATTCTGAGCGGCGAAGCCGCGAAGAATCTCGTAGAGCAAGTTGGCAACTTGCTCTACTCTGCCCAATCCGTGGCATCCGCGGATACAAACCTCCGGGCAGGCCAGCACACCGTGGAACCGCGCCCATCGCGCGATTCGGCTCCCAAAGTCTGTTGGCATCTACTGTCATTCTGAGCGGCGAAGCCGCGAAGAATCTC
>JBBIHX010000052.1:0-13372 GCA_037446815.1 Caldilineae bacterium
GGCGTCGCACGTTTCCCGTTCGCGTGGATTCGCGTTATTGGCGGTTGCACTCCTCCGAAGTTGCTTCGTATCGTTTTGGAACCGTGTCGGCGGACAGCGAAAATTGACAAACGCGCCGCTTCGGTGTAAAGTTCTGGGCGAATCCCAAAGGATTGGGTGAGATGATCTTCGGCTCTGATTGCGTAACCTGCATCCGACGACGAACGGACGAGAGGTCAGACCCCGCGTCTGGATAGTTCCGTTCGGCTTGCGATAGGTGCAAGGCCAGCCTCCAGATCGGGGGCTGGCCTTTCTATTTGGCGCGATGGGTGTTCCCGTCGCGCTTTTGCGTACCCGGAGGCCGTCCGCAAGAAACCATAACAGGAGGGGTAGAGATGAAGAAAGGTGAAGTCAAGAAGGTTGTGCTGGCGTATTCGGGAGGGCTGGACACGTCGTGCATCGTGCCCTGGCTCAAGGAGAACTACGGCTGCGAGGTGATTACGTTCACCGCGGACCTGGGGCAGGGCGCCGACGAACTGGCCGGGTTGGAGCGAAAGGCGTTGGCCAGCGGCGCGAAGAAGGCGTACATCGTGGACCTGCGCGAGGAGTTTCTCATGGAGTACGCCTTCCGGACCATGCGCGCCGGCGCCATTTACGAGCGGCTGTACCTGCTGGGGACATCCTTCGCGCGACCCGTTACCGCCAAGCACCTGGTGAAGGTGGCGGAGCAGGAAGGGGCCGATGCCGTCGCTCACGGGTGCACGGGCAAGGGCAACGACCAGGTGCGGTTTGAATTGTCGGTCAAGGCGCTGAACCCGCACCTGAGGGTCATCGCGCCGTGGCGCGAGTGGGAGATACGCTCGCGCGAGGACGCGCTGGCCTACGCCCGGGCCCACAACGTGCCGGTGGCGGTTACCGAGAAGTCCATCTACAGCCGCGACCGCAACCTGTGGCACATTAGCCACGAGGGCGGCGTGCTGGAGGATCCGTGGGCCGAACCGGAAGAGGCCATGTTCATGCTGACCGTCGCGCCCGAAGCCGCGCCCGACACGCCCCAGTATGTAACCCTCAAATTTGAGAAGGGCTATCCCGTGGCGCTGGACGGCGAGGCGATGGGGCCGGTGCAGATTCTGGAGCGGCTGAACGACATCGGCGGCGCGCACGGCGTGGGGCGCGTGGATTTGGTGGAGAACCGCCTGGTTGGGATGAAATCGCGCGGCGTGTACGAGACGCCGGGCGGCACGATCCTGTACACGGCCCATCAGGGGCTGGAGCAAATCTGCCTGGACCGCGAGACGCTGCACTACAAAGAACTGGTGGCGCACCGGTACGCCGAACTGGTGTATTACGGCCAGTGGTTCACGCCGTTGCGCGAGGCGCTGGATGCCTTCGTGGACAAGACCCAGGAGCGGGTTACGGGCAGCGTGCGCGTGAAACTGTACAAAGGCTCGTGCACGGTGGTGGGCCGCAAGTCGCCCTTCAGCCTGTACCGCGAGGATTTCGCTACCTTCGGCAAGGACGACGTGTATGACCAGAGCGACGCCCAAGGGTTCATCAACCTGTTCGGCCTGCCGATGAAGGTGAAGGCGCTGCTGGATATGGAGAACGGCTGGGCGACGGGTTTGGAGCGCCCCGACTATAGCCGGTTCAAGCGGGATTAGGCCGGAGCAGGGGCAGGCACGAGGTCTGCCCCTGCGATCCTACGCCTCTACGCGCACGGTGGCAGTCTGCCAGGGGCCGCAGGGGACGCGCACGGTGCGCCCGTCCACGACGGCCACGGGTTCAATCGGCTGCTCGGCGAGGTTCACCCGCTCGGCGCGGCGGATGGGCCAGGCGAATTCCATCTCGGCGTCCACGGCATGGGCCGCGTAGTTGCACACGCGCACGATGAGGCCATCGCCGTCCTCGGGGGTCTTCACCGCCGTTACCACCAGCGACTCCGGCCGCACCGACAGCAGCGACATTCGCGGAGGCAGAGGCCCTTGCAACGCCACCTGCACCGCGCGCATGGGCGTCTCAAAGGCGTGGGCGTGGCGGAAGGCTTGCTCCCAACCGCCCGCGTGGGGGATGATGGCGTAGTGGAATGTGTGCTCGCCCAGTTCCTGCGCTTCGGGCGTGGGACGGCCCGGGCCCGCGCCCCACTTGCGCGTGGACAGGTCGTCGCGCGAGAGCCAACCCACGCACCGCAGGAGGGTAATGGCGATGGTCGCGCCCTCGTCGCCGGGGATGACCTCGCCTTCGGGCAGGCCGCGCACGGCCACCATGACGCCCTTCGCGCCGTCGTTCACGTCGCAGAAGGCCCGCTGCGGGAACGTGGGCTGGGGCTGCTCCACCCAGTCGGCAGTGTCGGCGGGCAGGGCCAAAGGGCGTCGCACCACGTCGTAATGCCCCTCGGCAAACGAGTGGTCGGCGCGAATCGGCGTCGGCACGAGGACGCGCAGGCGGTGGTCGCGGGCGGTGTTGACGATGGTCGTCTGGATGTCGCAGCGGGGGACACCTGCCGCAAGGGAGATGCGCGTGGTGATGGGAATGACCGCGTGGTGTGGCGAGCGCGACGCGCGGTCTGGGGCGAGCGACTCGGGCACGCGGTACAGCAGGTCTATCTCCAGCGTGGCGCGCGCGGGGCCGGCCTCCACGAGGCGGATGACCGGCTTCTCGCACGGGGCGTCCACGAGCGTATCGCGCTCCGGCGGGCAGTAGTTGTACTCGTCGCCGCGGTCGCCGCCGTCCACGAAACGGTTGACGCCCGAAAGGCGCATGCCTGTGGGCTTGTGCAGGATGGATAGCGTCCCGTCGCGGGGTTCCACCCGCACGCTGATAAACTCATTTTCCACATGCAGCGCCGAAGCGGTTACGGCGGTCTGGGCGTGGGCGGTTGTGGCCTTCTGCACCGCAAAGGTGCGATAGCCGAACGATGGCACGTCGGCGGCGAGGGCAATGCGGCAGCGCAGGGGGCTTCGCACCCGCACCTGCACTTCGCGGATGGACTCGTCGCCCAGCAGCGTCTGCGACAGGGCGGCCCAATCGCGCAGGGCTAAGGGGTCGGGCGCGCCGCTTTCGCCCAGCGTAATGTCCAGCCGTGCGCGCTCGCCCTCCGTGCGGAGGCACACCTCGCGGAGGGGCTTGTCCTGCACTTTGCCGTCCTGCGCGACGCCTGCCAGCAAGAGCAACTCCTCGCGGGCAAAGACGCCGGCAAAGTACTCCTGCTGTTCGCGCTCCAGAATCTGGTAGGGGATTGGGTCGCCTGCCTCATCGGCTATGGCGAATTGCTCCAGGCTCTGGGGCAATTCCAGCGTGGCTTCCAGCACGTCGGTGCGGGGGCCGGCCAGCGGGTTGAACACGACGAGCGCGGGCGTTTGGCCCGGAGTTGCCACGGCGTGGGCGATGGCCTCCAGGCTTTGCCGCAGGACGGTCTCGCCGATTTGCTCGGCCCAGTCGTAGCGGGTGCGCATTTCGCGGTGGACCTGATCCACGCTGCACCCGCAGATGGAGTCGTGCGGCTGATTCTCCAGCAGATAGCGCCAGGCGCGCCGCACGATGTCGCGCGTGGGGGCGAGAGGCATCGGGGGCACGCCCGCATGCGCGGCCAGTTGTTCGGCGAAGGCCGCCCAGGGCTCCGCCCAACGCTCCAGCAGCGTCTGGAGGGCGGCGTTGCGCTGCTTGATCCACATACGGGCCGAAAGGACGCCTGGGAGCAGGTGCTGGGTCTTGCACGAGCGGAGTTCGCCCTGCACGACGGGCAGCGCATCCACGCCATCGGGGCCGAGGGCGTCGCGCACCGCCTGGATGTAGGCCGGCAGGGTGCTGTGGCGGATGTCCAGGGCAGGCAGTCGCGCGGACGTGTGGCGGATGGCGGCGGGCAGGGCTGCGTCCGGCTCCATGTGGTCGGTGCCATTCATCAGGGGTAGGCAACCGGAGCGGGAATGAGCGGCCATGTCCGCGATGAGGGCCTCCACGGCGGCGGCGAACGCCTCGGGGTCGCCAACGGGCAGGTGGGCTGCGTTGCCATATCCGCCGCGCAGGTAGATGAGCAGCACCTCGTCGCCTCCCGCGCCGCGCCACCGCAATTCAAACGGGTGGTCATCCAACCCGCGCCACAGGACGGCCTCGTTCATCCCGAACCCGCGCAGGATATGCGGCAGTTGGGAGATGTGGCCGAACTGGTCGGGCGCGTAGCCCACGGTCATCTTCGCGCCGAACCTCTGGGCGATGCGGTGGCCGAGGAGCAGGTTGCGCACGATGGCCTCGGGGCTGACGAGGAACTCGTCGGGCAGGATGAACCAGGGGCCGATGAGGAGCCGGCCCGATTGCACCAGGGCGCGGATTTCGGCCTCGCGTTCGGGCCGCACCTCCAGGTAGTCTTCCAGGACGACGGTCTGGCCGTCCAGCATGAAGAAGCGATAATCGGGATCCGACGCCATGATGTCCAGGAGTTTGTCCACCAGTTTGACGAGGCGCAGGCGGAACTCCTGGAACGGCTGATACCACTCTCTATCCCAATGGGTGTGCGGAATGATGAACGCCTGCTGTGTCATCGCATTGTCCTCCCGTGATGAACGTTTAGGTTTGCCGTTTCGGCTCCTGGACGAGCACCAGGGCGATGCCGAGCAGGGTGATTGCCGCGCCCAGTGCCGCGTTCCAGGTCGGCGCTTCGCCCAGGAACAGCCAGCCCAGCAGGATGCCGCCGGTAACCTCCTGCGTGGCGACAAGGTTTACATAGGTCGCATGGGTCTTGCGCAGGGCGGCGTTGTACAAGGTGTGGCCCAGCCCCAGCGGGAACACGCCCAGCGCCAGCACCGACAGCGCCTGGCGCGTTCCCCATCCCGCGCCTGCCAGCGGGGCCGCTACCGGCGTGAGCCAGAGGGCCGCCGCGCCATAGGTGGCGAGCGCGTAGGTGAAGAGCGGATACCGGTCGCGCTGGGAGCGGCCCGCCACGGAGTAGAACCCGAACGCAATCGCCGAGCCGAGCGCCAACGCGTCGCCGATGAGCATGTCGCGGGTGAGGTGCGGTTCAAATCCGGCCAGGATGGCGACGCCCGCCACGGCGACCGCGACGCCGACATACTTCCAGCGGGCGATGGACTCGCGCAGAAACAGCGCCGAGAACAGGGTTACGAAGATGGGCGCGGTGTAGGTGAGGGTCAGGGAGTGGGCGATGGTCGTGTAACTCAGCGACGCGATGTAGCAGAAGAAGTGCGCGGCGGTAATCCCGCCGAACAGCAGGAAGCGCGGGATGTCGCCGCGGCCCAGGCGCACGCGCTGGCGGGATGCAAGCGCCAGGACGGCGACGGTGGCGGTGGCGATGGCAAGCCGCGCCCAGGTGATGACGTAGGGCGAGAGGGGCGCGGCCCATCGGATGAAGACGGGCGACGTGGAGAACATCAGCGTGCCAAGCGCCACGTACAGGAGTCCTTTGCGGCGTTCGGACATACGCTACTCTCCTCCCAGGTGCGACGCCCGCGGCGGGATGACCTTGCGCAGATAGGTTACCGGCGTCGGCTGCCCGTTCAGCGGGACGGTTGCCTCGCGGTGGGGCACAAACCCCAGGCGCTCGTACAGGGCGCGCACCCGCACGGCGTCGCTGCGCACGCCGATTTCCAGCACGGGGATGTCGCGCGCCGAAGCCTCGTCGGTGAGCGCCTGGATGAGCGCCGTGCCCAACCCGCGCCCCTGAAGCGAAGGCTCCACCACCAGGTTGGCAATCTCCGCAACCTCGCCCATGATGCTCAACTCGCCGTTGGCCACGGCTTCGCCCAGTTCCACCACCAGGTGTACCCTGCGGCCCCTCGCGGCCTCGGCCAGGCTCCACGCCAGATGGCGCGCGGTGTCGTCGGGAGCCGAGCCGGAAAAGCAGTTCCGCGCCAGGGCGTCGGCGTCGTCGGGCGCGGCGCGGCGGATGCGCCAGGCAGGCCCGGGGTTCAGGTGGAACGCCAGGTGATACTCCAGTTGCCCGGCCACGAAGGCCACATCGTGCCCGCCTGGGCGCTGTCGGTATGCGGCCAGGATGCCCTGAGCGCGGCAGGCGTCCACGAATCGCCGCCCCAGGGGGCGATCCCACGCATCGTCGCCCGTGGTTACCAGCAGGCGCATCTCTCCCAGCGCGGCGACGTGCGCCGCGGGGTTGTGGGCGCGCCACACGGCCGGGTCATCCCCCAGGAGTGCGCGCAGGCCCGCGTAATCGGGGCACAGCGGCTCAATGTCCAGCGGCCCAAGGATGGACGAGGCGCTGGCGAACAGGTCGGGGTGGCGCGCGGCCAGGTACATGGCGCCGAACCCGCCCATGCTGAAGCCGCAGATGGCTCGGTTTTCCCGTCTGCCGCCGACCCCGTGCCGCGACTCCACGGCGCTCATGACGGCGAGGAAGGCGCGCTCGCCCTGGCTTCGCCGATTCGCCGGGCTGTCCAGATACCACCCCTTGCCCCCGTTCACGAAGGCCAAGCACACGCGCGCGGCCATTGGCAGCAGGCGAGCCATGGGCAGGTCCGTGAAGAACGAGGCCGGCGAGTGGCCCGCGCCGTGGAGGAAGTAGATGACCGGCCGCGGCGTGCTGTCCTGCGCGTTCTGGGGCGGGCAGACGAGGACCGGCTCGCGGCGCGTGGGCGCGACCCGAACCCACTCCCAGCGGCAGCGCGGCGGGAGTGCTACCTGGGGCGCGGGATTTCTTCGCAGTGGGAGACGCAGCATGTTCGGACTCACCGGTCGGCGTAAGGTGGAGGGAAGTATAGCAGGATGGGCGCGGGAGGGCAAAGTGGGGCTGAAGCCGCCGCGGTGGAGGTGTGGAGCAAATTGGCAATTTGCTCCACGGGGCAGGTGTGGGCGTGGCGGCGCGGGGCTGAAGCCGCCGCGGTGAGTGGGTGGGCTTCCCCCTGGCCGCGTGCGAGGGAGCGTGGCCCTCACCCCAGCCCTCTCCCGGTGGGCGAGGGAGCGTGGCCCTCACCCCAGCCCTCTCCCGGTGGGCGAGGGAGCGGGGCCGCGCGGGGCTGAAGCCGCCGCGCTGAGGGTGGTTGCAGGGCGGGTCCTTGGGGAAAGGCGGCTCGGTCTTGTCACCCTGAGCATGTAGGGGCGACCGATCGGTCGCCCCTACTACTATCCGCGGATAACGCGGATTGCACGAATAGGGGTTGCGAGATTCTTCGCGGCTGCGCCGCTCAGAATGATGGGCGGTCGGCGCCCTGGCGGTGGCGGCTACCGGCGGACTTTGAACCGAATCCGAGGGCGGGGCGAGGTTGGTGATTGGCGGCAACCGTGGTATAATAGCCCAAGCCAACTCCCACAGAGAGTCCATACGATGGCAATCGCAGCGGCGCTACTCGGATACTGCGTCGGCGTGTTCTTGAACCTCTGCGCCGACTTCCTGCCCGCCGAGCCACGGCGGTCTCCGTTCCAGTTTCCCCGATGCGCGGCATGTGGCGCGCCCCGACGACCCTTGAGCCTGGCAGGGGTGATTGCGGATTGGGCTGGCTGGAGCCGCTGCCCGCAGTGCGGGGCAGGGCGAGGGCTGCGCGCGCCCGTCGTGGAACTGGCAACTGCCGCCATCTTCGGGTTCTTGGCTTGGCGCTACGGGTTTGGGGTGCAGTTCGTTTTCCTGGCGCTCTACTTCGCGGTGCTCATCCTGGTTACCGTTACAGACCTGGAGCATCGCCTCATCCTGGATGTCGTTACCTACCCGGCCATGGCGCTGGCGCTGGTAGGGAGTTTCTTCATGCCCAACATGACGCCGGCAAAGGCGCTCATCGGCGGCGCCATCGGCTTCGGGCTGTTCTTCGTGCTGGCCGTGATCGCCCGCGGCGGGCTGGGCGGCGGCGACGTTACGCTCATGGGGTTCGTGGGCCTAGCGACGGGGTTCCCGGTGGTTATCGTGGCAATCCTGGCGGGTATCCTGCTGGGCGGGCTGGGCGCCGGGGCGATGCTGGCGCTCCGTCGCGTTGGCCGCAAGAGCACCATCGCCTACGGCCCGTATCTGGTGCTGGGGGCTGCGTTCGCGCTTCTGTACGGGCGCGAGTTCATCCTGTGGTATCTAGCGCCGTATGCGCGCTAGGCGCGAGGGGGAGACATGTTTGATACACTGTTGGCGACACTGCGCAAGGAGATCTCGGGGGCCGCGGCCAGGAACTACGTGGGCGAGATCATTCGCTATCACCGCATCCAGGCCAGCCCGGGGTTTCGCGCGGCGGCGGAGTACGTGGCCGAGACGCTCCGCAGCGCGGGGCTAGAGACGCGCATCCTGTCGTATCCCGCCGACGGGCAGACGACGTTCTGGTCCATGCGCACGTTCCACGAGTGGGATTGCCAGGCGGCCACGCTGTACCTGCTGGGCGAAGACGGCCAGCCGACCGAGAAACTGGCCGACTATCGGGACGAGAAGGTGTCGGTCATCCAGCGCAGCGCGCCGGCGGACGGGGAGTTTGAGGTGGTTGCGCTGGAAGGCGGCGACGAGCGGGCGGACTACGAGGGGCTAGACCTGGAGGGCAAGGTGGTGCTCACCCAGGCCCCCATTGAGCGCGTCGTGGATTTGGCGATTCGGGAGCGCGGCGCGGCGGGGGTGCTGTTTGACGGGATGATGAAAGCGCCCCCTGTGCGCGAACGGATAGACCTGCCCGATGCCCGCCAATACACGTCGTTCTGGTCGCGTGGGGGCGAGCCGCTGACGGCCTTCGGCTTCGTCCTCACGCCGCGCCAGGGCGATGCGTTGCGGGAGCGGTGCAGGAAAGCCCGCGCTGAGGGCAAGCCCCCCGTGCGCGTGCGCGCAAAGGTGGAGTCGGCTCTGTACGTGGGGCAGATGGAGGTCGTGGAGGCGGTTATCCGCGGCGAAACGGCGGAAGAGGTCGTCCTGGTTGCCCACCTGTGCCACCCGCAGCCGTCGGCGAACGATAACGCGTCGGGCGCGGGCGCGCTGATGGAAGTGGCGCGGGCCCTGGCCGCGTGCGTGGCGAGCGGTCGGCTTCCCAAGCCCAGGCGCACGCTGCGATTCCTGTGGGTGCCGGAGATGTCGGGCACGTATGCGTACCTGGCGTCGCGCGAGCAGGATATTCCCCTCATGATCGCGGGGCTGAACCTGGACATGGTGGGCGAGGATCAGGACAAGTGCGGGAGTTCGCTCCTGGTGGAGTCGCCGCCCGCGTCCATGAGCAGTTTTGCCCCCGTGCTGGCGCGACACGTGCGCGATCTACTGCTGGGCGGCGCGAAAAGCCACGCGGGACAGGGCGAATTCCCGCTGTATCGCTACGCCGATACGCCTTTCTCCGGCGGGAGCGATCACTACATCCTGTCCGATCCGACGGTGGGCGTGCCCACGCCGATGATTATCCAGTGGCCCGACCGCTACTACCATACCAGCGAGGACACCCTGGACAAGGTCAGCCCGCAGATGATGGGGACGGTGGCGGCGCTCGCGGCGACCTATGGGTACTGGGTGGCCAACGCCGGGCCGAAGGAGGCCGAATGGCTTGCCCACGAGATGACGGCTCGGTTCAAGGCGGAATTCCTGCGGCGCGCCCAGGCGGCGATGGCAGTAGGGAGCGGTAAGGGCAGCGCGGCGAAACTGCGGCGGGAAGTGGCATTTGCCACGGCGCGCCAGGCTGAGGCGCTGGCGACGGTGCGACGCCTGGCTGCGATTGACATAACCGCATTCCAGGCCGAGTGCGCGGCCTTTGCCGATGGCGAAGTGGCGCGCGCGTTGGCGTTCCTGGGCGAGGAGGCGGGAGAGCTGCCCGCTCCGCCGTCGGGCGAGTGGGAGGAGAAGGCCGCCCGCATGGTTCCGGTGCGGCGGTTCCGAGGGCCATTGTCCGTCGGCAATCTGCTAACCAAGCCCGCCGACCGAGAGGCGTTTTACCGATTCCGAAAGGAGCACCCTCAATTCGGGTGGACCACGCCCGATCTGGCGGTGTACTGGGCCGACGGCGAGCGAACCGTGTCCGACATCGCCGATTTGTTGGAAGCCGAGACCGGGCAACGACCAACGCAGGCGCTGGTTGAGTACTTTGAACTCCTCGCGCGGGTCGGCGGCGTGGAACTGCACCAGCGAGGAGCGGCATAGAGGCACCGATTACCACGGGGAGGTGTTGCATGAAGAAACTGTTGTCGGGCAATGAGGCCATCGCGCGCGGCGCGTGGGAGTATGGGGTGGCGGTGGCATCGGCCTATCCGGGAACGCCGAGCACCGAGATTCTGGAGGAGTTTGCGCGCTACCCCAACGTGTACGCGGAGTGGGCCACCAACGAGAAGGTGGCGCTGGATGTAGCCATCGGCGCGGCGTATGCGGGGCGGCGGGCCATGTCCACCATGAAGCACGTGGGGCTGAACGTGGCGGCGGATGCCTTTTTCTACGCATCCATGACGGGCATAGAGGGCGGGCTGGTCATCGTGTCCGCCGACGACCCGGCCATGCACAGTTCGCAGAACGAGCAGGATAACCGCAACTTCGGGAAGTTCGCCCGCGTGCCGGTGGTGGAGCCGGTGGACAGCCAGGAGGCGAAGGACCTGGTGGGGGCGGCGCTGGACATCAGCGAGCAGTTTGACACGCCGGTCCTGTTGCGCATTACCACGCGAATCGCCCATTCCAGCACGCCGGTGGAACTGGGCGAGCGCCGGGAAGGGCCACCCCCGCTGCCGACCTACCCGCGCAAGTTTGAGAAGTACGTCATGCTGCCGGTGAACGCCCGCAAGCGGCATCCCGTCATTGAGGAGCGCATTCGCAAACTCACGGAGTTCGCGGAGACGTTCCCGTTCAACCGCATTGAGTGGGGCGACCGGGACCTGGGCATCGTTACGTGCGGCGTGGCGTACCAGTACGCCAAGGAAATCTTCCCAACGGCGTCGGTGCTCAAGTTGGGGATGACCTATCCGATTCCGCCCAGGATGGTCCGGGAGTTCGTGGGAGGCGTGAAGCGGGCCATCGTGCTGGAGGAACTGGACCCGTTCGTGGAGAACGAGATCAAGTTGCTGGGCCTGTGGGTGGAAGGTAAGTCCATCTTCTCCGGCATCGGCGAAATGGATCCGCGCCTCGTGCGCGAGCAGGCCATCGCTGCGGGCCTTCTGCCCGAGTCGGCGCGCAAGACCTACGTCGTGCCGGACGTGGGGAGCCTGCCCGGCCGGCCGCCGGTGCTGTGCCCGGGGTGCCCGCACCGCGGATTCTACGTCATCACGCGCAAACTGAAACTGCCCATCAACGGCGACATCGGCTGCTACACGCTGGGCGCGCTGCCCCCGCTGAACTCCACCGACACGTGCGGGTGCATGGGAGCGAGCATCGGCGTGGCGCACGGGGCGGATAAGGCCGGCTCGCCGGAGCGCAACATCGCCGTGCTGGGCGATTCCACGTTCTTCCACACGGGCATGCCGGCGCTGCTGAACGTCGCCTACAACAAGGGCAAGACGATTACCGTGGTGCTGGACAACCGGGTAACAGCCATGACGGGCCATCAGGACAACCCAGGCACGGGCCGCACGCTGCAGGGCCAGGAGACGAAGGAGATTGAGTTTGAGCCGCTGCTGCGGGCGCTGGGGATGGATCACGTGCATACGGTGAACGCCTTCGACCTGCGCGAGGTGGAGCGGGCGCTGCGGGAGGCGGTGAAGCGAGACGAGGCGTCGGCGCTGGTGGTTCGGGGCGAGTGTGCGCTGCTGCCCGAGGCGCGCAAGAAGTACGTGCCGCTCCGTGTGGACGAGGAGCGGTGCAACGGATGCGGGCTGTGCTTCCGGGTCGGGTGCCCCGCCATCGTCAAGCGGCCGGACGGAAAGGCGTCCATTGACCCGCTGCTGTGCACGGGGTGCGAGGTGTGCGCCCAGGTGTGCGGACGAAAGGCGATTCTGTTCCGGGCGCAGGTTCTGGAGCAGTCGGAGGGTTGACCTCACTCTCTGAACCCCAACCTCACCCCCCTCAATCCCCGAAGCCGAGGCCGGGGTGAGGTGCGACGCCAGCGGAGATGGGGAGGCCGAAGGCGGGGTGTGGCGCGCGCAGGGGCGGGAAATCGCAGACAGTTGCAGGTGATCCGGTCAGGGAGGATGGATTATGAAGAGCATGGATTTCATCGTCGTCGGCGTGGGCGGGCAGGGAACGCTGCTCGCCAGCGACGTGATCGCGCAGGTTGGCCTCGGGGCAGGCCTGGAAGCCAAGAAGTCGGAGGTGCATGGCATGGCCCAGCGCGGCGGCAGCGTCATCAGCCACGTGCGTTGGGGCGAGAAGGTGTATTCTCCCCTCATCGGCAAGGGCGAGGCCGATTTCCTTCTGGCGTTTGAGAAACTAGAGGCGTTGCGCCACGTGGACTGGCTGAAGCCCGGCGGCGTGGCCCTGGTGAACGACCAGGCCATCCCGCCCGTGGCGGTGAGTTCGGGCGGGGCCGAGTATCCGTCCGACGAGCGGTTTCTGGCCGCGTTCAGGGCGGTTACGGACAGGCTGTACCTTATCCCCAGCCTTGCGGTCGCGCAAGAAGTGGGGAGCGCGCGCGTGAACAACGTGGTGATGCTCGGCGCGCTGTCGGCGCTGCTGGACGTGGACGAGGCGGTGTGGCGTGCGGCGATAGAAGAGCGCGTCCCGCCGAAGTACGTGGAGTTGAACCTGCGCGCGTTTGAGCGGGGGCGCGGGCTGGTGAAATAGCCCCCTGCGGAGAGGATCGCGCCCGAAGGACACGCGACGTCCCATGCCGCGATGGGCCTTCGGGCGCTGTGCTTTGCCGTTCAGTCCTCGCGGACGGTGTACTCGCCCTCAACAACCTCGCCTTGGGGGGCGGGGCTTGTGTACTGGCCTCGGATGCGCGCCAGGTGCTCGGCGGCGATATCTCTCGGACACAGGGAGATGAAGGCCTGGATGCCCAGGGCCAGCAGCGTCAGGTCGTCCACCTGCCCTAGGACGGGTGTCAGGTCGGGCAGGAGATCCAGCGGCACGAAGAGATAGGCGAGCACCGCGGCGGGGATGACGATCTTGGGCCAGAGGGGTACGCGCGGGTCGCGGAACAGCCGCCACGCCAGCCGAAGCCGATTCCATAGGCTTGCCCAGAAGCCGATGGGATTCTTGGGTGCTTTGTCGGTCATAGGGAACACCTCGCTGCGCACAGTATAGCCGCTTTCGGCGCGGGGCGCAATATCGGCGGCGTGGCGGGATGGGGAGAGAGCCTGCCACGCCTCACGCCGCATGGGCAGCACCATCCTCAGCACAGCGATTGGTCTCGGTGCACGAGATTCTTCGGCGCTTTGCACTTCAGAATGGGCCCCCACGCACTTTGGCGCCGAATCCCAACGCCCCGCCCTGCAACCCCGCCCTCATCGCGGCGGCTTCAGCCCCGCGCGGCCCCACCCCCAGAACTGTCATTCCCTGAGCGGCGCGGCCGCGAAGAATCTTGCCCCTCACCCCAGCCCTCTCCCGGCGGGCGAGGGAGCGTGGCCCTCACCCCAGCCC
>JBBIHX010000052.1:13472-17515 GCA_037446815.1 Caldilineae bacterium
GGCGGGCGAGGGCGCGTGGCCCTCACCCCAGCCCTCTCCCGGCGGGCGAGGGCGCATCGCCTTCGGCTTGGCATGACAGAGCAAGCGGCAGATCACCTGCCGACCAACACAAGTTGGAACCGCGTCCAACCGGCACGTGGCTTGGCCTGGGCGGCAGGGGCGGGTATAATAGGCCTACCCATTACGCCGAGAGGTAGGCGACAGAGCACGGATGCGAAAACTGGCGGAATGTTTACTGGACTACTCCGTGGTTCGCTTGCGGGCGCTGGCGGCGGCCCGCGGCATAGACCTGCCCACCAACAACCGCGTGCAGGCAGCCCACTTCCTGGCCGAACAGATGCTGCGCCCCGAGTCGGTGGCCGAGGCGCTGGAAATCCTTAGCCCGCAGGAGCGCGAGGCGCTGGAGACCGTCCAGGCGGCAGGGGGCAAGGTGCGCGCCGATCCCTTCATGCGCCGATTCGGCGAGATACGCCTCATGGGCGACGGCAAACTGATGCTGGAACAGCCATGGCTCTCGCCTGCGAGCATCACCGAACGCCTGCGGTTCCTGGGGTTCCTGTTCAAGGCGTTCGCCGACTATGCGGATGAGCGGGTGGCGTTCCTGTTCATTCCGACGGACGTGTTGCCGCTGCTGCCCCCGCCGCGCGCGCAGGCGGGCCTGCCGTTCACGCCGCGCCC
The DNA here is from genome assembly GCA_037446815.1 of Caldilineae bacterium. Lineage (GTDB taxonomy): Bacteria > Chloroflexota > Anaerolineae > DTLA01 > DTLA01 > DTLA01. The sequence goes on from JBBIHX010000052.1 coordinate 14,151, forward strand.
GGCGCCCGCCCAAGTCTGGCAGGCGCGGGATACGGCGTCATTGGACTTGTGCACGTTTCTCGCCTACTTGCAGAACCAGCAGCCGAGGTACGCGCGCGGGCGTGGGGTGTCGCCCCAGGACGAATCGGCGTGGCGGCGGCGCTGGGCGTGGAAGCCGATGTCGCCCCCGCCGTTCGCGGGGCATGTCTCCTTGCGCTCGCAGTGGCTGCTGCGCGTCGCGGGGCGGCTCAAACTGGTGCGCAAGGTGGGGGAGCGCGTGAAACCGGCATCGGACGCGGCGCGCGCGTGGCTGAGCGCCCCCACGGCGACGCGGCAGGGCCAGATGTACCGCGCGTGGGTTGGCGACGACGGCTGGGACGAACTGCGGCGGATTCCCGAAATCCGCTGCGAGGGGAGCGGGTGGAGCCACGATCCCGTGCGCACCCGCCAGCGGCTTCTGGACTTGCTGAAAGCGTGCGAGGCGGGCGCGTGGTACTCGCTCCCGCAAGTGGCGCGCACCATTCGCGACTACGCGCCCGATTTCCAGCGCACCGGCGGCGACTACGAGACGTGGTATATCCGCGACGTGAAGACAGGCCAGTATCTCACGGGGTTTGAGCATTGGGATGATGTGGAGGGCCGACTGATTGCGCAGGTTGTGGCGGGGCCGCTGCACTACCTGGGGGCCGCCGATTTGGGCTGGGATGTGGAGGGCGCCGAGTTGTGCTTTGCCCTGACCGAATGGGGCTGGGCATGGCTGCACGGCAGCGAGACCGAGCCCAGCGCGACCGGCTCGCCCCTTCGCGTGGGGGATGACGGGCGAGTGCATTGGCCCGCCGACGGCAATCTGCTGCACCGCTTCCAGTTGGAGCGATTCGCCACGTGGGAGAGTGACAACGGCGGCACGGTCTATCGCATCACGCCCGCGTCGGTGGCGCGCATCCTGAGCCAGGGCGTGGACGCGGAGGCCGTGGCGCGCTTTCTCTCGCAGGCGAGTGAGGGGCAGGCTCCCGACAGCGTGTTGGCGCGCATTCGCGAGTGGGCGGCCCGCCGCGGACGGGCACGCTTGACCCGCGCCGTCCTGCTGGAGGCCGACTCGCCCGAAGTGTTGGCGGCGATTCGCGCCGACGTGGAGATCGGGCCGCTCCTGGGCGAGGCGGTCGGCCCCACATGCGTGCGCGTGCCCGAGGCTCACTGGCGACGGGTTGAGGCGCTTCTGCGGGGCAAGGGGTTCATCGCCTAGCCCTGCCCCGCCCGACGCCTGCTATCCCCCCATGGCGTTGGGCATATAAAGGGCAAGCGAAAGGAGGGCGTCCGTGGCCGCGAAGATGGCGAAGGCGAACATGACCACTTTGCGCTCCGATCGGCGGATGTAAGCCCGCATGGCGAGCAGGCCCAGGCCAAGCAGCAGCGCCGGAAAGCCCAGGAGCACCACCCATTCGTACCGAGGCGGCACGATGTCCAGAAACGGTGCGTACCACAGGAACGCCGGCAGCATGAACAATTTGGAGAACAGATAGAGCGCGATGGCCACAGCGAGGCCCACGCAGCCGGTGCGGGTGGTCAGGTCGGCGTCGGGGCGCGCCAGGTAGAAGACCACCAGCCAGGCGAAGGGCAAGAATAGCCAGATTACGAGCATCGGGAAGAAGGACAGGGCCGAGGCGGTGGTCCAGGTGCGGCCCAGGAGGAGGCCGAGCAAATCCTGTGTCGTGAGCCGATTCAGCGCCGAGCGGATTTCTGGCGCGGTGCTGGCGTAGAGCACCTCGTAGGTTCCAAAGCCCCCCACGCCAAGGCAGGCCAAGTGGAACGCCCCTGTGTCATCCACGGCAGCAGATGGTCGCATAGACCCCGACAGTGTCCGCACGGCGACTTCGTACCCCTTGACGCGGCCATCGTCCAGCGCAACGAAGGCGATTTGGATCTTCCCTGCCCGCCTAGGCATCGCCATATTGGTGGCGAGGAACAGTCCTGCTTCATCGCGTTGGCCCGGCACGGCGAACTGCATGTACACGTAGTCGGACGGGTTGCGCAGCACGACCGCATCACCGTCGCGCGATGCGAGGGGGTACAGGTGCGCGTAGTTGAAGGCGCCCGTCGCGGACTGATACTCCGGCTTGGCCAGGGCAGGCACGTAGATAGGCCCGCCGCTGCGGCGTTCGGGCTGGCCGATGGGGAAGGCTTGATATTGCGTCTCGGCGGTGCCTGGAGTCAGGCCGCCCCCGCGCTGCTCCAGCGACCAGATGACATACACCCAGCCGGATTCCAGCGCGATCTCCGGCGGATGGAGCGCCTGGCCCGTGCCTACCGGGAACGACGCCATGACGGTGGGTTCGCTCACGCGAAGGGTGGCGGGGTCAAGGGTGGCGTAGAGAATCTTCTCCGCGCCCATGACCTGGCTGGCGTGCCACGTCAGGTGTACCACGCCCTCGCCATCCACGGCGGCGTAGGGATCGGCGCCCGCGATTCCCAGCGCGTGCGGGGCCACGATGACCTCGCCGGAGTCGGCCAGGCGGGCATGGAACAACTGCGCACTGCCTCCCGAGACGTCCGCCCAAAGCACGTCCAGCGCGCCATCCACGGCGCTAAAGGTGCAGTAGCCGGCTACGTCGCTGCCGTCGCCGGAAATGCGAACTGGGTTGGCCACGGGAGTGCCGTCGGTGGCGGCGCGAGTGTGGTATAGGCCAGGCCGCTGATCGCTCGGCGTCTCCAGCCACAGCAGGTGGAGCATACCCTGCTCGGTCAGGACCATCTGCGGACGGGTGGGGGCCCGCATGGCGAAGGGCAGGGTAGTGGTGGTGATGTTAAGCTGCGAAGTGACGCGCGCGATCTGGAGACGCCAGCCGTGCTCGGTATTCGCAAGCCAGGCGATGAGGGCGGTGCCATCGGCGGCGTTCCAGACGATGCTGGGGCGATTGTTGATGTGCGACTTGCCGACGAGGATGCCGCGGCTCCAGTCGGGGCCGGCGAATTCGCTCTTCTCGGTGGGAGCCGCGCAGCCGCTCAAGAGCACGGCCACGGCGAGCAGCGCCAGCGCTACGGTCCAGGCACGCATGCCGCTGAATGGGAATCGGGTTACGGATCTCATGTCTTACCTCTGAACAGAATGACGGCGTCCCACACGATGGCGGGCGCACGCGAGAATATACCACCGCGGGCGCTGGCAGGCAACTCGGCGCGTGCCACGAGTCGGTTCCAAACTGTGTTGGTGAAACGCAGACACACTCTCCTCGCGTGTCATTGCGAGCGAAGCGAAGCAATCGCACGCCCCGGGGATTGCTTCGGGCGCTCCGCGCCCTCGCAATGACAGCCACCAACAGACTCTGGAACCGAATCCGTGCGACAGGTCGGTCTCGCGTTGGCCCACGCGCTGCTCATGTGTCGCCGCG
>JBBIHX010000053.1:0-6660 GCA_037446815.1 Caldilineae bacterium
CACTACGAATCTGGTCGTTCGCGTCGTTGCGCTCTACCAACAGCGCCCCGAAACTCCCCTGGCACAACTGGCGCGCGACCTGGGAGTTTCTCCATCCACCGCCTCCCGCGCCAGAATCCAGGCAATGCAACAGGGAATGCTCGTGAAAGTTTCCCGTAGCCGCTACACCCCAAACGGCCACCACAATTCCGAGTGAGAAAGGAGAACAACCATGGAGTTCGGCCTCATACCCCCAATGTTCGGAATGGGAATTGCGAACAGCTTGGCGGAAACACTCAAGAGCCAGCACGAGGCAACCGGCCAGGCCCTGGATCTGCTGCACCAGCCACTTCTCCAGGAGGCGATGCTGCCACCCCAGCCGGCCGAGGAGCCACAGAAGCCCTGCGCCAGCAAGGTCCCCGGTCCGCCTGGCACCATCAAAGACCACGGGGCCTAGCCGCTGGACACACATGCGGCTCAGGACGATTCGGGCTCCGGGCACAGGTTCTTGACTTTTGACACGACTTTGTGCTACAATGCACTTGAACAAACGTTCCATGACTGCGGTCGTTTGCGTGCCCGACATTTCACGGGCAGCGACCGTCCTTTCGGCGAACTGATGGGAGTTGTGCCTTCGGCCCCCTAGGTCGCTTTCGTGCGACGACTCGCTCGCTCCGTACAACCGTGAGGCCAATCTGCTCGCAAGCATTCGGGAGACGCCCAGCATAGACATCACTCGCCCAGCGAGCGCGAAGTGAAACCCGACTGCCAAGGGAGACCTCACGATGCCCAACGAGTCTGCTTGTACGAGCGCCGATCATTCGCTTGAGGACCCAGGTGTTGACGAATTCTGCCACATCGTTGCCAACATCGTCCGGCGCCTGATCGCTTGTCATGTGCCCGACCAGATGGCAACTTCAAGCGAAAACCCAACATTCACGCCACCGACTAGCCCTGGGACACCGAGCCCAGGTCAAACGAGATAGGTCTGTCCAGTTGCCGTCCCGCCGGCACCACATTGCAGAGGTGAACGCATCATGACCACGGCCGCTCTCTACGCCAGGGTCTCTACAGAGGAGCAAACCGATGGCTACAGCCTGGAAGCACAGCTTGTCGCCATGCGAGAACACGCAGCACGCCAGGGGTGGCAGGTCGTCGCCGAATTCGTTGATGCCGGCTACTCAGCCCGCACTGACAACCGTCCCCAGTTCAAAGCCATGATCGCCGAAGCCAAGGCCAGACGCTTTGACATCATCCTGGTTCACAAGTTTGACCGCTTCGCCCGCTCCCGCGAGCAATCTGTTACCTACAAAGCCCTCCTGCGCAAACTGAACATCAGCGTTCAGTCTGTCTTGGAGCCCACCGACCCAGAGTCCCCTTCCTCCATCATCTTTGAAGGCATGCTGGAAGTTATGGCCGAATGGTACAGCGCCAACCTGTCCCAGGAAACCCAGAAAGGCAAGCGACAACGCGCTCACAATGGCTTGTACAACGGCACCCTCTGCTACGGCTACCAGAAGGGAGAGGATGGTATCCCCATCCCCCATCCTTTTGAAGCCGAGGGCGTCCGCAGGGCTTTTGAAGCCTATGCCACAGGCACCTACAGCGACAAGGACATCGCTGATCTCCTCAATTCCCTCGGCCACAGAACCCGTTCCACCTGGGGTGTCCGTCCTTGGTCCAAGGATACCATCACCGCACTTCTCAAGAACCCCTTCTACCTGGGCTATACAAAGTACCACGATACCCTCCTGCCCGGCAAGCACCCGCCGATCATCTCACAGGAACTGTTCGCCAAGTGCCAGGAAGTCCGCAAACGCCGCACCCGCGCGCCCCGTTCCAACTGCAAGCATTTCCGAGTCTACATCCTCACCGGTCTGTTGCGATGCGTCTCCTGCGGTGGCCGCCTCACCGCTCAGTCCATTCGCGAGCATCGCTACTACCGAGACCGCGCCAGCCTCCGCGGCCAGACCTGCCACCAGCCCCAAACCGGGGTGCGCGCCGATGAGGTGGAGGCCCAGCTGGATGCCGTCATCGCTCGCTTCAGTCTCCTTCCCTCCTGGCGCGAGCGCGTGCTGGACCTGATCTCCTCTCGCCATGAACGAGAGAAGCTCCAGCGCGAGCGTCAGCGCCTGGAGGAAAAACTGAGGCGACTGATCAAACAGTACCGAGAAGTGGAAATTGACGAGGAAGAGTATCGTCGCGAACGGGACGCGACCCGCAAGAAGCTGGATGCCCTTGTCGTGCCTGCGGAGACCGAAGTTCTGGCTGCCGGCGCCTACCTGGAAGACCTGGCCCAGATCTGGGCTACCGCCACTGCGGAGGAAAAACGCAGCATGGCGCTCCTCATCTTTGATACCATTTACTACGACCTGGCCGCCAAACAAATCGCCGCCCTGAAACCCAAGGCGGCGTTCATTCCCGTATTTCGCCAATCTCCATCCTTCGTGGAGACCGACGACGGCCTGTTTAGCATTGGCGGAAGCGACGGGATTCGAACCCGCGATCTCCTGCTTGACAGGCAGGTATGCTAGGCCGCTGCACCACGCCTCCGCTTGATGTTGCGCCGACATCCTACCATAAAACCGCCCCCTTGTCAAAATCAGCCATCGCGCTCCTAAAACACCCCAAACCACATCGCAATACCCATCACCACAAACAGCGCCGCCGCCACCTTGTTCAACACCTCCGCCGGCACAAACTGCGAGATCAACTGCCCCGCAAACGCCCCGATCAACGTAACCACCACCAACGCCAGCGCCGCCCCCAAAAACACCATCCACGGCTTCCCCGTCTTGCACGTCATGGAAATCACCGCCAACTGCGTCTTGTCCCCAAGTTCCGCCAACAGCAGCAGCCCAAAAGTCCCCGCAAACACCTTCCAGTCCATCGTTGTCATCTCCTGTTATGTAAACTCAACAAAAAGACCCTTGCCACACGGCAAAGGTCTCGCTCGTTGGCCCACGCCAACCGGCGGAACCAGGCCCAGGGCCGGCATGTTGATCCCGCCGCATGGGAGGCTACTCCCCTTTTTGACGCTCACATTATGCCATCCCCCGCCTGCCCCGTCAAATCCGTCGCCGCTCCTCGCGCCTCCGCCAGCGCCCGCCGGGCTATTTCCAGCACCCCCCGCGTCAGCGGCAACCCCTCCAACTCCTCCGCGCTGAACCAACCCACCTCCCGCGCATCCGACGATGCACGCAACTCCCCCTCAACCCACTCCGCCAGCATGTCCACAATCACGTAGTGGTACTCCACCCGTCCCGCCGCGTCGCGCACAATGCGATCCACCACCGCGAACGGTCGCAGCACGCGCACCCGAATCCCGCACTCCTCCCGTATCTCGCGCTCCGTCGCCTCCGCCAGCGTCTCCCCCAAATCCACGACCCCGCCCGGAAACGCCCACATCCCTTCCCCTGGCGGATGCCCTCGCTGCGCCAGCAGCACCCGCCCATCCCGCACCACAATTGCCCCTACCGAAACCACCGGCGCATCGGGATACCGCCGCTTCATGCCCGTTCCTCCACGCTTGCCGAATCCAGCGCCGACGCGAAGTCCAGCACCACCCTTGCCGCCTCGTCCAACAGCATCGGCTCAATGAAATCCATCGTATCCTGCTCCGTGTGATACACCCCCTCGCGCCCCTTGCCGCTCGCTTCCAGCGAGGTCGCCGCGACCTTCTTCGCCAAGAACGACGCGAAATCGCTGCTCCCCATCCAGTACCACCGCCCTCGCATCCCCGGCCGCACCTTGCGCAGCAGCGCATTCAGGCTGCGCGTCGTCCGCCGAGGCGGAACCAGCCCCGCGCCGCTCACATAGGTCAGACGCTCGCCAGAGCCCACCATGTCCAGGTTCAGCACCGCCGCGCCGTTCAACTCGCCCCGATGCTCTTTTACATGGCGCTCCGACCCGATGAGCCCGCTCTCCTCCGCCGAAAAGAAGATGACCTCCACCTGCGTCCGCGCCAGAGGCTCCTGGGCAAGCGCCTCCGCAGCCGCCATGAGCACCGCGACCCCCGAACCGTTATCATTTGCCCCCGGCGAGTACTTCTTCCCCTGCGCCAGCCCCTGATAGGCGAGCACGAACACGCCCCACGCCCCCAGCACCGCCAACAATCCCACCCTTATCGCGTGCCAAACATTCGGCGCCACCAGCATCCCCGCCCGCACATCCACCACCCTCACCACGCCCAACGCGCACAGCCCCAGCGCAATCAACGGCCACAGCCGCATCATCGCCCGCGCAAAATCCCCCACGCGCGGATTCAGGATGCGGCTGGCGCGCGCGGTGTCGTGGTGCGCGCACAGAATCAGCCGCCGCGTCGCCTCTCCGGCGCTGGGCAGCGTCGCCACCAGGTTGTGCCCCGTGCGCCCGCCCTTCGCCAGCCCTTGCCGAAGACGACGGATGAGTCGGGGCAGTAAGGAGAACACCAGCATGTAGGCAAACGGCGCCCACGGAGCCTCAGGCAGGTACCACGCTACCGCCCACAGGCTCACGACGCCAAACGCCAGAAGCGGCAACATCTGCGCCGGCGAGGGCACATTGGGCACAGGCTCGCGCCGCGTGGCAAGCCCCCGGTCGCGGAAGAACCCCTCGGCGAAATCCAGGAACTTCGCCTCTCCCTCGCCCCCGGCGGGCCGTGGCCCGATCTCGTCTACGATGAACTGCAGCAGGTGGTAGGCGCGCCGACCCAGGTCCTTCGTCTCGTCCATGCTCTCTCCTCGTTCCGAAGTGAGCGGGCTGAATCGCCCATCTGCGCCGCTCGTCTCGTTCGCGGATAGGCTCCCTATCCGTCCCATCCGCGTTATCCGTGGACAGGTCTCCTCCGTTCATCCCATCCGTGCTATCCGTAGATAGGCCTCCTCCATTCGCCCCATCCGGGTCATCCGTGGATGGGCCCCCCACGCGCCGCGCATTCTCTCACAGATTCGGCCTGCGGTCAAAAGAGAAGGCCGCCGTTGTGTTCGGCGGCCTTCGCAAGATCGGAGAGAGAACGGGTTACGGGTTGCGGCCCATGCCCTCGTAAGCGAAGGACAGGTCCACGCTGCCGCTCTTCACGTGCGTGCAGATGGCGGCCAGTTTGTTGCCCGCCTGCCCCTCAATCACCACGGTGAACCGCTTGTTGCTGGGCAGGTTCGTATCGGAGTAGGTCCACGGGCGCTCGGGCACCGACTGACCTGCGGCCAGCGTGAAGTTCTTGGCGCCCGCGTTTGGATACTCCACGCCCGTGTCCAAATCGTAGTAGCGGACACTGAACGTCGCGGAGGTTGTGCCCACGTTCTGGATCACCATGGGCGTCAGGTAGCCGCCGTACCCCTTCATCACCCACGGGACATAGACGTTCTGGTAGCCAGTGGTGAAGGCGTTGTAGGCCGTGCCGTCAATGTAGGTGGGGCCGCTGCGGTTCTGGTTGACGATAGCCACCAGTTTGTCGCCCGGGTTGCCGCGGATGATCATGGAGTACTGCTTGTTGTTGGGCAGGACCGCGTCGGGCCACGTCCACGGGCGCTCGGGCAGGGACAGGCCGGGGCCCAGAGCCACGTTCTTGGCGCCCGCGCCGGAGTAGAAGACGCCATCGGTCATGCCGTAGTACTCCACGGTAACGTAGGCGGTCGTCGTGCCCACGTTCTGGATCACCGCCGGGGTGATGTAGCCCGCGTACCCCTTCACGATGTTGGGCGCGTAGACCACGTCGGCGCCGCCGCCGAAGCCCGCGTAGGCCAGGTACGTGTTGCTGCTAATCTGGTTGACCGCCGCCACGATAGAGCCGCCTGGGGCCGCGGTCGCCACCACCGAGTACTGCTTGTTGGTGGGCAGTTCCGAATCGGGCACCAGCGCCGGATCGTACTCGTAACTCACGTTCGGCGGGAGCGAGATGATGCGGGTCGCGCTGGTAACCTTCTGGCCGTTGGTGAAGTAGAAGAACTCAATGGTTACCGACGTGGTGCTGGAGCCGCTGTTCTGGATGTAGAACGGCGTGTTGAAGGTGTAGTAGTTCTTGGTGATGTTGGGCAGGTACACCTTCTCGCCCCCCGCCGGCAGGCCCGTGTAGCCCATCTGGCGATTCGTGGCTTCCTCGCTCACCACGGCGGCCACCGGCTCATCGGAACTGATGACTACCGAGTACAACCCCGCCGTCAGGTTCGGGTCGGGGTTGAGTTTCGGATCCACCAGCCGACCGCGCCCGGGCTGGAGCGAGAAAGACTCGGTGGCCGTGCTGATGAACGCGCCATCCGAGATGCGGTAGTACTCCACGTAGACCATCGCCGTTGTGGAGCCCATGTTCTGCACGACAAAGGGCGAGTTCCACGTGGTCCCAGGCGGATACGACCCCTGGGCGAAGGCGGGCACGCCGCTGACCAGCAGGACAAGCACCGCCACCAGGCTGAACAATACGGTTCGCTTCATGTTCCTGTCTCCTCTCTTGGGTTTCAGAACCATTGTCTCATCCACGATAACGTAGCATGAAGGCATTCGTTACCGCCTTCAGTGTACAGTATACGTCAACCCTCCGGAGATTTCAATAACCCCTTTGGGTAATCTTGTGGGATTATTGCCCGTTGGCCGAGCGCCACGCAACCGCATCGCTGCAAGTTTCGGGCCAAGGTGGGTTCATCATCGCAGCCGCCCGACGCTGAAGCATCGGGCTGAGAGCACAAAGCCCCGCAGGCTACCAGCCCC
>JBBIHX010000053.1:6760-17165 GCA_037446815.1 Caldilineae bacterium
GCCCGGCGGTATGGGTATCGCCACCGCGAATAAACGTGCGACGCACTTCGGAAGTGCGTCGCACGTCGTCCCTCCACGGATAACGCGGATGGCACGGATTGGGCAAGGGGTGGGAGCCGCCCGACGCTGAAGCATCGGGCTGAGAGCACAAAGCCCCGCAGGCTACCAGCCCCGCAGGGGCTTCCTGCCCGTGGCGCGGCGCTTCAGCCCGGCGCTACGGGCATCGCAACCACGAATAGCACGGAACTGCACGAATAAGGCGAGGGCCTCACCGTCTCGGTCGTGGCCGCGGGCGGAGAGGAGGAGGCCGAAGGCCGGGGATGAGATGGGACGGCGGGGCGCGAGATTCTTCAGCGCTGCGCGCCTCAGAATGACAGATTGTGGCGATTGCTCCGGGCGCTCCGCGCGCTCGCGATCACGATCCCCAACAGACTTTGCAGCCGAGCCCCCAGGCCACGGTTGACATCCCTGCGTCTCGCGGCTACACTCCTCCCGAATCCACATGCAGGACGGCGCCATGGCGGAACGACCCAAAACCCTGTGGATCAAGGAGGCCTACCTGGCCCAGATTCTTTCGGGCCAGAAGACCGTGGAGGTGCGCGTGGGCTATCCCAACATCCTGCGCCTGCGGCCCGGCTCGCCACTGCGCCTCAACGACGCCCACCCCGCCCGCGTGCGGCGCGTGGCCGTGTACCCGGACTTCGCCGCCCTGGTGCGGGCCGAGGATACCGCGCGCATCGCCCCCGGCATGACCGCGGACGAACTCCTGGCCGCCCTGCGCGCCCTGTACCCGCCGGACAAAGAGGCGCTCGGGGCCGTGGCCCTGGAGATAGAACTGGAGAGTAAGGAGGCATCATGACCGAGCCGACTGTACTCCACCTTCGCGGGCACATCTCGCCCGCCGACCGGGAAGCGAACCCCCACCTCATGCTGCCCTTTGAGGTGCCCGAGGGCATCGCCGCTCTGGAGGTGGCTTATACCTACTCGGGCCGCGGTTCTCGGGAGCCGCATTCCCCGCCCGACAATCAGATAGACATCGGCATCCTGGAGCCGGGCGGGACGCCCTTCCCCTGCGAGCGCGGCTTTCGCGGATGGAGCGGCACCGCCCGCGACGCGTTCCGCATCGGCGCACGCGACGCCACGCCGGGCTACATCCCCGGCCCCATCACCCCGGGGCGCTGGCACATCCTGTTGGGCGCGTACAAACTCATCGCCGCGGGCACCGACTACGATGTAACCATCCGGTTGACCCCAGGCGCGGCGGTGCGGGAGGACGCGCCTCGCCCCGCCGTGCGTGTAGCCGAGGTCATCCGCCCCGGCCCCGCCTGGTTCCGCGGCGACCTGCACTGCCACACCCACCACTCCGACGGCACCGGCTCGCTGGAGCACCTGCTGGAACGCGCCGCCGAGGCCGGCCTGGACTTCCTGGCCGTTACCGAGCACAACACTATCAGCCACTACCCCGAACTGGCCGCATACCGCGGGCCCATCCTGCTCATCCCAGGGCAGGAGGTTACGACGTACAAGGGCCACTTGAACGCCTGGGGCTGCGACCGTTGGCTGGATTTCCGCGTCCGCACGCCGCAGGACATGGCCTGGGTTGTGGAGCAGGCCCGCCGCGGCGGCGCGCTCGTCTCCATCAATCACCCCAAGTACGACGGCCCCGACTGGGAACTGGGCCAGGACCTGGACGTGGATTGCGTGGAAGTGTGGCAAGCCCCGTGGTTCGTGTCCAACTACGAGTCGTTGGCCTTCTGGGAGCGCATGTTGAACGCCGGGCAGCGCGTCGTCGGCGTGGGCGGCAGCGACTGCCACGTGGCGCCAAGCCCCGCCCAGCAATCCCTTCCCTACCTGGCCCAACCTACCACCTGGGTCTGGGCCGAGGCGCTATCGGTGCGCGGCATCCTGGACGGTATCCGCGCCGGCCACGTGCACATCTCGTCCGCGCCCGCCGGCCCGCGCCTCCGCTTCACCGCCGAGGCGCGCGGCCAGACGGCTATGGCCGGGGACGCGCTTCGCCCGGCCGCCGGCGACACGCTCCGATTCCGCGTGGGCGCGCAGGGCGGCGACGGGCTTTGGCTGCGCATCATCGCCAACGGGCGCGAGGTTGCCCGTTGGATCGTGAAGGGCGACGACTTTAGCGCGGAATGGGAGACCCCCGCCATGGGCGATGCTTGGTACCGCCTGGACCTGCTGAACCCGCTGGAGCCGGAGGAAGAGGGCGACCCCAGCGCGGTGCTCATGGAGGCGATGACGAATCCCATCTATGTGCGCGTAACATAGGTGAGGCCGCGAGCCCCAGGCGCGTTGCCCATCACCGGGGCGGGCACGGGATATCAAGAGAGGATGAACACGATGGACATTTTGAGTTCTTTCGCAGACAGCGTGCGTTTTGTCCTGGAGGCGGACGCGGCGAACCCAGGCCCGCGCCTGTTGGCCCTGCGCGAACTGCTCCACCGCCCTGCCGATGATCCTGAAATCGCGGCAGCGCAGCGCGCCGCGATGGAGTCCGGCCCGGTGCCCGCCATCCTGGCCGCGCAGAACCCTGAGGGCTGGTGGGTCAAGCCCGGCTCGGGCTACGGGCCCAAGTACACCGGCACAGTTTGGTCGGTCATGTTCCTGGCCCAATTGGGCGCCGACGGCCGCGACCCTAGGGTGCGCGCCGGATGCGACTACATCCTGGATCACAGCCGCGCTCCCAACGGCGGCTTCAGCGCCGACGGCAAACACACCGGCTTGGTGCACTGCCTCCAGGGGAACCTGTGCGCTGCGCTGCTGGACCTGGGCTTTGGGGGCGACCCGCGACTAGACGCCGCCCTGGACTGGATGGCGCGCAGCGTTACGGGCGAGGGAATCGCGCCTGCGACGGAGACCAACGCGCCCGTGCGCTACTATCGCTCCGGCAACTCTGGCCCCGGCTTCGCGTGCTCGGCCAACAATCATGAGCCGTGCGCGTGGGGCGCGGTCAAAGTCCTGTGGGCGCTGGGCAAGGTACCGGAGACCTCCCGCATGCCTGCGATGCTCGCTGCCATCCGCACCGGTGTGGAGTTCCTGCTGAGCCGCGACCCTGCCGTGGCCGACTATCCCCATCCGTACGCGCCCAAGCCCAGCGGGAGTTGGTTCCAGTTCGGCTATCCGCTCGGCTACGTTACCGACCTGCTCCAGAACCTGGAAGCGTTGACGGCATTGGGGCACGGCAGCGATGCGCGAGTCAGGAACGCCGTTGACTTGGTGTTGGCCAAGCGGGACGCCCAGGGCCGCTGGTCCATGACCTACTCTTACAACGGGAAAATGTGGGCCGATGTGGAGCAGAAAGGCAAGGCAAGCCGCTGGGTAACCTTGCGCGCCTTGCGGGTGCTGGCGCGTGTCTCATAGCACGGGCAACCCTGGGTGTTTGCTCAGAATGCGATTCCACCGCTGGGTTCGGTTCCAAAGTCTGTTGGTATTTGTCATTGCGAGGGCGCGGAGCGCCCGAAGCAATCTCCGGGGCGTGAGATTGCTTCACTTCGCTCGCAATGACACATGAGGAGAGTGCGCGCACGGTTCACCAACACAAGATGGAACCGACTCCACCGCTGGGGGAGAGCGCATAAAGGCATAGCAGAAACGGGAATGACTTGATTCACGCGAACGGCTCGGGACTTCAGCGCAAACACCCCGCAAGACCCTTCGCCCAGGGCAACGCTTGCTACGTAGGCACCCCCGCCCGCTTTGACAATTCGCCCGAATTCGGCTATCCTGGGCACAGTGATTACCTGCCGCCCTTCAGAATCCAGCCTTCAAAGGAGAGGACGAGATGCATCTGAGAGCAGACAGCAGCAAGTGTTGTGGCTGTCGGGCGTGCCAAGTGGCCTGCTCCCTGGCCAACTTCGGAGAAAACAACCCCAAGAAGGCGCGCCTGGCGATTCACCCCCACTTCCCCGACCCCGGCGTGTTTGAAGTCCGCACTTGTACCCAATGCGGCACCTGCGCCGAAGTGTGCCCGGTGGACGCCATCCCCGTGGACAAGAAAGGCGTGTACGACATAGACCCCGAGAAGTGCATCGCCTGCATGGCCTGTGTGGAAGCCTGTCCCGAGGGCGTCATCTTCGTCCACCCCGACCGCGAAGCGCCCTTCAAGTGCATCCGCTGTGGCCAGTGCGTCGCCCACTGCGGCATGTCCGTCCTGTGGATTGAATAGGGAGGTGAGCCATGCTATACGGATACGGCGGAAACATCCTGCGCATTGACCTGACGAGCGGCGCCATCGCCACGGAACCCACCGACCCCAAAGTGGCCGAGAAGTTCCTCGGCGGGCGCGGCTTCGGCATCTACTTCCTGTTCACCGAACTGCCCCGCGGCGCCGACCCGCTGGGGCCCGACAACTTGCTCATCATCTCGCCCGGCCCGCTGTCGGGCACGCTGGTGCCGGGCGCAGGCAAGTTGGACATCGCCTGCAAGTCGCCCCTGACCGGCGGGTATGCCGGCGCCAACGTGGGCGGCCTGCTCACCGCCGAAATTAAGTACGCGGGCTACGATTCCATCATCCTGAAGGGCAAGGCCCCCAATCCCGTGTACATCTTCATTGACAACGACAAGGTGGAAATCCGCGACGCCTCCGACCTCTGGGGCAAAGGCTCGCTGGAGACCGAGAAGATCCTCAAAGACCGCCTGGGCGAGGAGTTCCAGATTGCCACCATCGGGCCAGGCGGCGAGAACGGCGTGAAGTACGCCTGCATCACCCACGATTACGGGCGGCAGGCCGGGCGCGGCGGCGTCGGCACGGTCATGGGCTCCAAGAACGTGAAGGCCATCGCCGTGCGCGGCAACAAGAGCATCCCCGTGGCCGACGTGCAAGCCTTCCGCAGGGCCGCCCGCGCCCTGTACAAAGCCTGCAAGGAAAGCAGCGGCCTGCAGGTCTGGCAGCGCTACGGCACGGCAGGCGTTACCACATGGTCCAACGAAATCGGCGCATTCCCCACCCGCAACTTCTCCAGCGGCCAACTGGAGGGTCACGAAAACCTCAGCGGAGAGGTCATGCGCGAGAAAATCGTCATCACCGACAAGGGCTGCTTCGGCTGCCCAAGCCCCTGCGGCAAGTGGTCCCACGTCAAGAAGCACGGCGTGCGCGTGGAAGGGCCCGAGTACGAATCCACCGCGCTCCTCGGCGGCGATTGCGCCCTGACCGACATTGAGGACGTCGCCTACGCCAACTACCTGGCCGACGACCTGGGCCTGGACTCCATCTCGGCCGGCAACGTCATCGCCTTCGCCATGGAGTGCTACGAGCGCGGCATCCTCACCGACAAGGACACCGACGGCATCCGCCTCACCTTCGGCAACGCGGAAGCCGTCTTCGCCATGCTCAAGAAGATCGCCTACAAGGAAGGCATCGGCGCGGTCTTGGCCGAGGGCGTGAAGCGCGCATCCCAGGTCCTCGGCAAGGGGAGCGAAGCCTTCGCCATCCAAGCCAAGGGCATGGAGTTCAGCGGCTACGAATCCCACAACGCCCCGTCCATGCTCCTGTCGTACATGACGTGCGACGTGGGCGCCCATCACAACCGCTCGTGGGCCATCACCTACGACATCCAGACGGGGCGCGACACCGTTACGCCCGACAAGGCCGAGCGGGTCATCTACCTCCAGCACGTGCGCCCGCTGTTTGACGCCCTGGGCGCGTGCCGCTTGCAGTGGGTAGAGTTGGGCCTGGACCTCAACCTGTACGTGCCCGCTATCGCTGCCCTCACGGGCCTGGAGCGCTCATGGGACGACCTGCTGAAGGTCTCCGAGCGCATCTGGAACCTCACGCGCCTGTTCTGGTTCCGCGAGGTGCCCGGCTTTGGCCGCGCGTGGGACATGCCCCCCGCCCGCTTCTACAAGGAGCCGGTGGTGAGCGGCCCCACCAAGGGCAAGGTGATGGCGCTGGGGGATGTGGAGCGCCTGCTGGATATGTACTACGAGCGGCGGGGATGGGACGCCGACGGCAGGCCCTCGCCGCAGAAACTGCAAGAACTGGGCCTGACCGAATTCGCCGCCGCGGTTTAGGCCATGGCCACCGTTGAACTGCTGGGCATCCTGCGCGAGCAGGCAAAGGCAGCGCCGGAGGATATCGGCCCTGCCGAGGGCAAGCGCGTGGCGGAGATAATCCAGGCGCTGGGCGTGCCCACAGACCTGGTGGCATTCGTCATGGTCAACGGCCGGCAACAGCCGAAGACCTACGTAATCCAATCGGACGATCACGTCATCCTGATTCCGCTCATCGGCGGAGGCTGACGTGCAGAGACAGCGGGCCGACCGAGGGCGCTCGGCCCGCTTTTCTCTCTCTTTTCTGCGCCCGAATTCCAGTTCTCCAAAGGAGGTCTATATGGCTACAACTGCCAAAACCAAGGTGCTCAAACTTCCAGTTCCCGGCCCCAAGGCGCGCGCCCTGCTGGAGCGGGACGCCCGCAACGTCTCGCCGTCCTACACGCGTTCCTATCCGTTCGTCATGGAGCGCGGCCAGGGCACCGAGGTCTGGGATGTGGACGGCTACCGCTACCTGGACTTCAACGCGGGCATCGCCGTCAACGCCACCGGCCACAGCCACCCCGACGTGGTTCGGGCCATCCAGGAGCAGGCCGCCAAGTTCATCCACATGTCGGGCACGGACTTCTACTACCCCGTGCAGATTGAACTGGCCGAGAAACTCAACGCCCTGGCCCCCGGCAGCGAACCCAAACAACTCTTCTTCACCAACTCCGGCACCGAGTCCATTGAGGCGGCGCTGAAACTGGCGCGCTACTACACCCGCCGCCCGCGCATGATCGCCTTCATCGGCGCGTTTCACGGCCGGAGCATGGGGTCGCTGTCGCTGAACGGCTCCAAGGCGCTGCACAAGGCGGGGTTCGCGCCGTTGGTCTCCGAGGTAACGCACACGCCCTACGCCTATTGCTACCGCTGCCCCATGAACAAGACCTACGGCAAATGCCGCATTGACTGCGTGCGCTACCTGGAGGAGGTCATCTTCCAGCGCCTGGTTCCGCCCGAGGAGGTCGCCGCCATCTTCGTGGAGCCGATTCAGGGCGAGGGAGGGTACATCGTGCCCCCGCCCGAGTTCCTGCCCATGCTCCGCGAAATCGCCGACAAGTACGGGATTCTGCTGGTGGCCGACGAGATTCAGAGCGGCTTCGGGCGCACCGGCAAGATGTTCGCCGTGGAGCACTGGGGCGTCGTCCCGGACATCCTGGCCGTGGCCAAGGGCATCGCGTCGGGCATGCCCCTGGGCGCCATGATCGCCCGCCGGTCGCTCATGACCTGGAAGCCCGGCTCCCACGGCAACACCTTCGGCGGCAACCCCGTATCTTGCGCCGCCGCGCTGGAAACCATCCGCCTGATAGAGAACGGGTACATGCAGAACGCCGCGGTCATGGGCCAGCGCATGCTGGAAATCCTGGAGGAGCGCCGCCACAAGCACCCGTCCATCGGCGACATTCGCGGCAAGGGCCTCATGGTCGGCGTGGAACTGGTGAAGAACCGCGAGACGAAGGAGATGGCGCCCAAACTGCGCGACGACGTGGTGATGAAAGCCTTTGAGCATGGGCTGCTCATCCTGGGGTGCGGCCCCAGCACCGTGCGGTTCATGCCGCCGCTCAACATCACGAAGGAGCACCTGGAAGAGGGGCTGGACATCTTTGACGAGGTGCTGACCCTCGCCGAGCGCGAGGCGGGGTTGCTGTCGTAATCGTACTCACAGGGGCGAACACAAGGTTCGCCCCTTGTCTTTGCTCTCGCGGGAACCGCGAAGGACGCGATGACCACAAACCCATCCGTGCCGATTCGTGTGATTCGTGGATGGGTCTTTCTCACCCGCCCCGCCGCCCGTACCGCTCCATGAGCCGCTGCCGCGAAATCCAGAACTCGCAGTGGGTCAGCCCCGACATGCGCTTGCCCTTCAGCGAGGCGGGGTTGAACGTCCAGATGAGCCAGGTGGAATACAGGTTCTGCCACCAGCGGGCAAACCGCTCGCCGGGCGTTACGGCGTGGCGGGGCGCGGTGTCAAACCCCAGCCGCGCAAACAGCCGCTGCACCTGGTCGGCCTCCTGCCCCCGCATGGCCGCGCCCTCGCCATGCACCGCGACGGCATCGGCATACTCCGGGCTGGTTCGGAGAAACTCGGCGAGCAACTCCAGCGAGCGCACCATCCCGCGGTACATCGCCAGGCCCCATTGCAAGTCAGGGCCGTCGGCGCCCATGCGCGGAAGCCGCTCGTTCCACAGGTGGATTTCGCAGAGAAGATCGCCCGGACGAATCGGCGTCCCATCCGACAGGGTACGGGCTTGGGTTGCCCGCGCGGGGCCGATGCGGAGGATGCAGCCCGGGTCATCGGTGAACTCCACGACGCCCAGCGAGCGCCGCAGCAGATAGTCAATCAGTTGGATTCCGCGCCGCGCCCAACGCGCCAACATGGGGCGTCCCCGCCTGCCTAGCGGTCGGTTACATCCGGCTTGGGCTTGCCGGGCACCTCGTGGCAGGCACGGCAGCGCGCCTCGTACACTTCCGCCGCGCCCACCATGATGACGGGGTCGTCGTAGTTGGCGGGGCGGCCGTTGATGAGCCGCTGGGTGCGGCTGGCCGACCCTCCGCAGCGCACGCAGATGGCCTGCAACTTGTCCACCACCTCGGCCTGGGCCATCAGCAGCGGCATGGGGCCAAACGGCTCGCCGCGAAAGTCCATGTCCAGCCCGGCCACAATGACGCGCTTGCCCCGCTCCGCCAGTTCGGCGCACACGTCCGCGATGGCCCAGTCAAAGAACTGCACCTCGTCCACCGCCACCACGTCGGTGTCGTCCTCCACCAGCGCCAGGATATCCGACGCGCGGCTCACCACGCGGGCGTCAAAGTGCATCCCGTTGTGCGACGAGACCTTCTCCGCATTGTAGCGAGTGTCCAGCGCAGGCTTGAACACCTGCACCTTCTGGCGCGCGATGGTGGCCCGCTTGACCCGGCGGATGAGTTCCTCGGTCTTGCCGCTGAACATGCTGCCGCAGATGACCTCAATCCAGCCGCCTGTGTGGGGGTGGAACATGTTCGCCTCCTCGTGGAAACGAATAAGGCAGACCCGCCAAGGTCTGCCTTACGGATACAAGGTCGCGTTCACGTGCGGAGTCCCATGCCGGCGAGGGGTGCGCTATTCCTCGCCGGGCTGCGCTTCGCCGCTCTCCGCTGCGGGGGTCTCCGCCTCGGCCTCCGCGAAGATCATGCGGCGTCGGCGCTTGCGCTCTTCCTTCTCGCGGACGGCCGCCTCGGCGCGCTCCTGCGCTGCCGCGTCAAATTCCGCCTTCGCCTCAAGGCGCTTCACGAACCGGTCCACCTGCCCTGCGGTGTCCACGATGCGCTGCTCGCCCGTGAAGAACGGGTGGCACACGTTGCACAGGTCGGTGTGAATCTCCGGCTTGGTGGAGCCGGTCGTCCACGTATTGCCACAGGAGCAGATGACCTTGGCGTTGGGATAGTATTTTGGATGAATGCCCTTCTTCATAACGCTACTGCCTCTCCGGGTACACGCTTACGCGCTTCCTGTCGCCCTTGAAGTCCTCAAACTTCACGTAGCCGTCAATGGTGGCGAAAAGCGTGTAATCGCTGCCCATGCCCACGTTCTGCCCAGGGTGAATCTTCGTGCCGCGTTGGCGCACGAGGATTGTCCCGGACGACACCAACTGTCCATCAAATCGCTTGACGCCGAGGCGCTTGGCCTCGCTATCGCGACCGTTGCGGCTGGAGCCGCCGCCCTTCTTGTGAGCCATATCCTAATCCTCCTGGCGGTTACGCCTCAATGCGGTCAATGCGCAGCCGGGTGAACTGTTGCCGATGGCCCGACCGCCGCCGATACCGCTTCTTGGCCCGATACTTGAACACGAGAATCTTGCGGTAGGCGTCCTGCAAGGTAACCGTCGCCTCAACCTTGGCGCCTTCCACGCTCGGATTCCCGACCTTCACGCCCTTGTCCGTCGCCACAAGGAGAACCTTATCCAGGCTCACCTTTTCGCCGACGGCGAAGGGCAGTTTGTCCACTTCAATCGTCTGACCGACGTGAACCTTGTACTGTTTCCCGCCGGTCTCCACAACCGCGTACACGACTCATACCTCCGCGAGACATCTGGATTGCGCTCCACACCGGGGCAATCGGAATTGCAATCCGCGAAAGGACATTATAGGGACAATCCCCAAAGATGTCAAAAACGCACCGCAGGGACACGTGCGGTTCCGAAGTGTGTTGGTGCCGCCGTCATTCTCACTCAGCCGCGAGGAATCTCGCAACCCGAGACCCTTCGCTTCGCTCAGGGTGACAAGCCGGCCATTGGCCGACGGCCGCTAGCCTTTAGCCACCAGCCCCGCGCGGCCCTGCGCCCACAACTGTCATTCCGAGCGGCAAAGCCGCGAGGAATCT
>JBBIHX010000054.1:0-17110 GCA_037446815.1 Caldilineae bacterium
CGATGTCCAGGATGGCGAAGGCGATGAAGAGGCAGTGGCCGGTGGAGTCAATGAAGGCGGTGGTTGCCTGGAAGGCTCGGCTGAGCGCGGCCTTGCCCTCGGGGCTGAGCGGGTCCACCTTGCCGCTGACGCCGAGGATTTCCGGCGCGATGGTGTAGCCGGAGGTGTGATCGGCGCCCATGGGCGTCGTGGCGTAGGTGATGCCGATGCCCTTGACGGCGCGCGGCTCATAGGCGGGCATGGACTGGCCCTTGACGGTGGGCACGCGGGTTAGGCCGAAGGCTTTGCCGGCGAAGGCCGTGCCGCCGCCCAGGATGCGGCCCATCGGCGTGCCCTTGCCCATCTCGTGCACGAGGTTGATGGCGCCCTTCCCATCGCCGAACTTGATGACGCCGGCTTCCATGGCGACGGCCAGCGTGGTGCCGGTCTCAATGGTGTCCAGGCCGTAGGCGTTGCACAGGCGCACGAGTTCGGCGATGTCGTCCAGGTTGTCAATGCCGCAGTTGGCGCCCAGCGACCAGTCGGACTCGTACTCCACGCAGGAGACATGCTCTGTGCCGTCGGGCTTATGCCAGGTGTTGGAGCACTGGATAATGCAGCCCGGGCTGCAGGCGTGGTTGTAGAGTTCCTTGCCGAGGCGCTTCTTGTTGCCCTCAAAGATGGCCTCGCCCGCGATCTTGGCCGCGCCCTCAAAGCGGCCGCTGGAGAAGTTGCGGGTGGGCAGGCCGCCTGCCTCGTTGAGGATGTTGATGAGCACCGCGGTGCCATAGGTGTTCAGGCCGCCCTTGGGCTTGGTGATGTCGTGGGCGCGGAGGGCATCAATGAGTTTCTTGCGCCCCTCGTCAAAGAGGGCCTTGTCCTTGAGGGCGACGCCAGGCGCGCCCTTGGGGTCCACGACGATGAACTTGAGGCCCCTGCTCGCCATAACCGCGCCCATGCCGCCGCGCCCGGAGTAGCGGCTCGGCCGTCCGGCCATGTCGTTGAACACCACGCCGGAGTTGCCGTAGCCGAATTCGCCCGCATTGCCAGTGCCGGCGATGGAGACTTTGTCGCCGAACTTGGCGTGGAGTTTCGGGAAGACCTCGTAGAGGTCTTTGCCGGCGTATTCATTCGCGGCCATGAACTTTACCTTGGGCTTGCCGGCGGCGGCGTCCCAGGTCAATAGCGCCATGTGGTAGCCCTTGGCCCGGCCCTCAACTACGATGGCCTTGATCTGCATGTTGGCGACATGCTGCGCCCAGGATGTGCCGGCGTTGGACTCCTTGATGCCGCCGGTGAGGGGCGACTTGGCGCCAACCGATACGCGGGCCGAGGTTGGCGCGGCGGTGCCGGTTACGATGCCCGGGGCGAATACGATTTTGTTGTTGGGGCCGAGCGGATGGCACAGCGGGGGTACTTCATCGTGGACGATGGTGGAGGTCAATCCGCGGCCACCCAGATGCTGGTACTTTGCGGGCACCTCCTCAAGCCGATAGGACAGGTCTGCCATGTTCAACCGAAGGATCCACATTTTGAACACCTCCTTGTGATTTGTGGGGGCAGGAACGCTGCCCAAATGCCGATCCGATTGTCAAAACAAAAGGCAACGTCGGCCCCTCTTGGGGACCTCGGTTGCCTCCTTTGCGAACACGGCAGGCGCAGGGATTGCTCCCTACACCCTATCGCCCATTCCTCCCGACGGGAGGAGATGGGTCGGAGGTTTGTCCCGGGTGCTTGGTTGTGGTCATGAAGAATTCTATCTTGCGAATACATTATACGCGAATTCCCGTCGGATGTCAATCGCTCTTGGCAGCCGTTTTGCGAATTGGTCTCCCAGTTGCGAATCCGCGAGGTTGGCTGCACCGGCGAAACCCGACCCGAAAAACAGGACATACAAGGTCTATATGAACAAACTGTAACACACAGACGAGGTATTTTGTGCTATAATCATAGTGGCGCGTTGCCGAGCGTGCCGGTACATCTTTGTTCCTTCGCCCTAGGGAGGTGCTTATGCGCAGACGCGTGGACAGGTACGCGCTGGCGGTCGCGGTGCTCTTCTTCGTTGCCGCGGCGTTCTTCTTCGGGATGGCCCTCATGGCCCACGCGCGGCCTGAGCCGAACGTTACCGCGCGGAGCGGCAACGAGGGGCCGATTGCCCAGGACTCGGCCCTCTTCGTTACGGTTGCAGGCCCGTCCGCGCCCGTGGAAATCTGCGGGACGGCGACGTTTACCGTAACGGTTCGCAACCAAGGTCCCGATGACGCCAACGGCGTCGTGATCCAGAGCGCCATGCCTGCGGGATTCACGCCCTCGCCGCAGATTGCCAACGTTGGGCTCATCGCCGTTGGGCAAGAGATCTCGCGGACGTTCGTGTTTGACGCAGGGTGCGAGGCCGTGTCCGGCGACAACACCACGACTGTCTCCTACACTGGCGGCACCGATATCATCGTGTACACGTCGTTTGTGGTGAATCCGGGCGCGCTCACCTTGACCAAGGAGGCGATTGCGGTCAACGGCGCTCCGATCGCGCCCACGACATCGCCCCCCGCGTACCTGGGTGACGAGATCACGTGGCGGATCGTCGCGAGTAGCAGCGGGCTGGGCCCCATCAGCAACGTGGTGGTTACCGACACCCTCGGCAGCGGGTTGAGTTACGTCTCGTCCACGCCGCCGGGAGTGTTCAACGGCACGGACACCATCGTCTGGACTGCGAGCGAGGTTCCCGCCCTCGCGCGCATAGAGGCCGGACAGTCGGTAACGCTCACGGAGATTGCGCGTGTGAATTCCTGCGCCGACTTGACCAACGTCGCGCGGGGGACCTGGGGCTGCACCGGCGAGACGTGCCAGACGCCCGAAGAGGTGCAGGCCAGCGTGGCCTTGCAACTCCGGGAGCCGTTGCTGGACTTCACGCCGGCGAATATTGCGCTGCCGTACTGCTCGCCGTCGGCATCGGTGAGTTTCGCGGTGCACAATACCGGCCTGGGCACGGCACATGATGTCTTCCTCGCCGTGGATTTGAGCGGCTACAACGTTACGGTTACGTCTCCGGGCGCTAGTTACGTGTGGTCGCCCACGCCCGGGTTCATCTTGCCCGACATCCCGGGCAGCGGCTCGTACACGCTGTCGTATTCGGTGTTGTTCTCCGGGGACTGGTGCAGCGGCACGCCGCCGACCGGCTCGCGCACGTGGTTCCCCACCTACGAGGACGATTGCGGCGTCGTGTTCCACACGCCCGTGCGCACCAGTTCGCTCAGCGTGAGCGGAGGCCCGCCGTCGTTGTCGCTCAGCAAGTCAGGCCCCAGCGTTGCGGCCCTGGGCGATGATGTGCAGTACACGATTAGCGTCAGTTACTCCGGCGGCCTGTCGTGCGGCGCGGGCGGCCAGGCCGGAGACATCACGGTTACCGATACGATTCCCGCGGGCTGGACTGTGGTGGACGCGGACGGCGGTACTGTAACGAATGGCCACATCATCTGGACCGGCATAGACCCGGCAACGGGCGCGACCCTGCGGCCTACGTTCCACATCTCGGGCACGAACGAAAGCGGCTGCGACCTGTGCGGGAATATCTACACCAATCAGGTATCGGCATCGGTGCGGGATTGCTGCGGGTGCCTGCGCACGGCCTCGGCGTCCGCTACGACGGCCATAGAGTGCCCGCAGACGGACATCGGCTTGGAGTCCAGCCGCACTTTCGCTTCGGCCTATGACTTTGAGTATTGCACGCCCATCACCTATACGACCACATACACTTTTGACAACAATGCCCGCTGGGATAACGTCCCGTGGACAGACCTCTTGTTTACCGAGGACATGCCAGCCGGGCAGACGTATGTGCCGGGCTCTGCGCGCGTCCTCATCAACAGCGTGGACTACACGAGCCAGGTCGCGGTGTCGGTTGTGGGCGGCCACCTGGTATTTGACTTCAGCGGCGGGACGTTCCCGCCCAACGTTCGCAACAGCACGGTGGTGATTCAGTACGCGCTGGATACCCATCCCGGCGGGTGCGGCGACTCCACGACCTGGTATGATTTCGCGACGCTGGAGATAGATATCACGGGCGATCCGGGCTTTGACGGGCCGTGCACAACGGAGGGCGACCGCCTCGTCACCCGTGACGTTGTGGAGCCCACCGTGTACGGCTCCACCATGAGCGTGGAGGTTACAGGCATCCCGGACATCGTGTCTTCTTGCGGCACGTACGTCATCACGGTAACGCTGACGCGCACGTCGTCGGTGGATGCGTATGACGTGCTTCTGTTCCTGGACAGCAGCAACTACGAGATCATCACGGTAACGGGGTGGTCCGGGCTTGAGCCGCTGTCGCCGCTGGAGGGTACGCCAGTGGCGGGCGGGTACGAGTGGAACTACGGCGACCTGTTCGCGGGGGGCAACACGACCGCGGAACTTTACATAACCGTTCAGGCGCGCTGCCTGTCCACATCGTCGCTGCCGGTTACCCTGTACTATAACAACCGCTGCAATAACCTGGCGTCTCCATCCTTCCCCATGGATAGGAGCAGCCCGGACCGCCTGTGCTCAACGTCGGGCAGCGATTCCGGCCTCGTCCTGGACCCGGTTTTGACCATCTACAAGTTCCCCGAGATGAAATGGGTGTCGGGGACGCAGGTCTCGTGGCACGCGCACATCTTGAACTCCGGCGCGGGCACGGCCTACAGCGTGCAACTCGTGGATAACATGGGGCCGAGCCAGGCGTACAATTCGGCGGTGTGGAGCGATGCCACGGGCGTAACGACCTACACGAATCAACTGCCCGATGGCACGCCTATCAACGGCGTGTCGTGGGTGCTGTCGCTGGCGCCGGGGGAATTCCGCGAGGTGGACATCGTCGCCGATGTCGTGGGCTGCCAAGACGATGTCAACGTGCTGACCATGCAAACGAAGTGCCTGGGCGCGGTGTGTTCCGGGCCGGTGAGCGACGCCTCAACCCTGCTGTTCCCGCCCGCCAACCTGGTGGCCACGTCCATGGCCTACACGCCCATCAACCCGTGTGGCCAGGCCGACGTGGTGCTGACGGTGCGAAACGCGGGTTTGGCGCCGCTGTTTGACTTGGAGTTGAACTTGGCACTTCCGGCGGGGTTGACGTATGCGCCGGCGCCCAACGCCCAGTACCGCGTCAACGGCGGGCCGTGGCTGGGATTGGGCAGCACCGAGCCGCAAAGCCCCGTGTCGCCGTTGATTTGGAGTTATGCGCAGGGCGATTCGGGTCTGTTCGCCTACCTGGATCAATTGAACCCCAACACGACGGTGGAAGTCCGCTTCCGGGTGAATGTAGCCTGCGAGTTCATCCAGAGCCAACTGGCGTTTTATGCGTCTTACACGGACTGCAAGACGGGCGGTCGCACCCAGACCGCGACCAACTACTTCAGCGTCCGGCCGAACAATCCAATCCTGACCGTGTCCAAAGTCCAGACGCCCGCCGGCAACCTCACCTGCGGGTCTCCGGTAACTTGGACGATAACCGTGAACAACGCGCTCTTGGGGACCGATGGCGCACCGGTTACGGCGACGGTTGTAACGCTTTCCGATACGCTCGGAAACGCCTTCAATTTCGTGGATTTGCGCGAAGGGGGCGTGTCGGTTCCGAACCGACAGGTGGTGGGCCAGACGGTAACATGGGAGTTGGCGAATCTGCGCGCGGGAGAGACTCGCACCTTCACGCTCCACGCAACGCTGGACAGCGCGCCGTGCAGCCCGTCGCTTGGCAACACGGTTTCGGCGGCGTGGGGTTGCGGCGATACGGATGAGGATCCCTCCACGCCCGCGACCTGCCAGGGCGCGCCGGTATCGTCCACGGCCACGGTAACCCGCGCCGCGCCCAATATCGTCGCGTCGTTCGGCCCGTCGGCGATGCCGGCGTGCACGTTGGGCAATTCGGTTACCATTACGCTGACGAACACTGACCCTGTGGCGGCGGCGTATAGCCCGGCGGTAACGATTACGCTGCCCTCGGGCGCGTCGTACGTGGCGGGCACGGCAAACCCTGTGCCCAGTTCGTCCACCGCCACCCGTCTGGTGTACAACGCGGGCATCTTGCCCGATCTGCCGCCGGGCGCTTCTACGACCATCACGTTCCAGGTGGACCTGCTGTGCATCCGCACCGGCACGTTCAATGTGAGCGGGTCCTATCTGGACTGCTGCAACAGTTCGTACGCGCTGAATCAGAATGTGGGGCCGACGTGGCAATATCCGACGCTCACCGTGAGCAAGCGGCCGACAACCCAGGCCGTTCTCCCCGGCGAGTTGATCACCTGGACCATCTACGTAACGAACACCAGCACCACAGCCACGGCGGGCTATGTTCTGATTGAGGACACGCTGGGCAACGGCTTCAGTTTCATAACGGCGACGAACCCGTCCACGGGCCTGGGTGGATTCGTCAACGTGGGTCAGAACGTAACGTGGGAGTTGGATGACCTAGGGCCTGGGCAGGGCAAGTCGGTTACGCTCACGGCGCAATACAACGGCACGGGCGGCTCCTGCGATTCCACGCTGCGCCGCAACCGCGCCCGCGCCACGTGGGGCTGCGACAATGACAACAATATTGATGGAGATCCGACTACCACTGCCGACCGGGATTGCGCCAGCGGCGTGTACACGTCGTACTCCAACGCCTACGTAACCAGCCCTGACCTGTACTTCTCGGCCGGGCCTACATACACGTGCAACACCGATGGCTCCATCACGGTGTCGGGAACGGTTCGCAACCACAACGACCAGAGCAACACGGCAGTGGGCGTGCAAGTGCGGATTGTGGTGGACGGCGGCGCGCCCATAACGCTGACCACGACGCCGGCGAACATCGCGCCTGGCGGCACAGGCACGTTTTCGTACAACACGGGGCCGTTGGAGACGGGCGTTCCCCACACGTTCCAGGTTGTCATTGACCCCGCCAACACCATTGTGGAGTGCAACGAGGCCAACAACTCGGCCAGCGGGGCGGCGACCTGCAACGTGCCCATTCCGGACCTGACGAAGGACATCGCGCAAATCACGCGGGGCGGCCAGGTGTTGACGTCGTTCTCCAACATCCAGCAGGGCGACCTGATTCGCTACCGCATCCGCATCAGCAACCCGGGCGCGACGACGGCGTACAACGTGGTGATTACCGATGTGCTGCCGTCGCCGCTCGCGCAGTTCACGTATCAGGCCGGTTCCACCCAGGCGACGTGGCCGAACTACGTGGGCACGTACACAACCGACCCGACGGGCACCGGCTCGGCAGCCGACCCGCTGACATGGACCTTCGCCGATGTGCCGCCGCGCGGCGCGACCATTGACCCGGGCGAGACGCTCACGCTGACCTTTGACGTGCGCGTGGGCAACGGCATCACCGACGGCATGAATTACACCAACACGGCGTACACCACTGCCCAAGACGGGTATGGGCAGGATTTGCCCGATGACTGGGATGACGAGACGCTGCCCGGCGCGCTCCCCGGCCTTGTGGTGGATAAGACCATCGCCGACATCAACGGCGGGCCGAACGACGGGTACGCCGAGCCGGGCGACATCGTTACCTATCGCGTTGTGGTTACCAATGTCGGCGCGGGCAATGCCTATTCGCTAGCGCTGACCGACACGCTGCCGCCCGCATTTGAATACGTCCCCGGGACTACGCTGGCCACGTGGCCCAGCGGCTCGTACACCAGCGACCCGACGGTCAACGGCTCCACGCTGTTCTGGGACATCGGGGCGACGCTCCAGGGCGGCACGCCCACGGGTCAGGCGCTGACGCTCACCTTTGACGCGCGGGTAACGGCGGCGGTAACCCAGGGTGTAACGTATACCAACGTCGTTACGGCGGCGGGCCGAACCGGCGCCGATGCGCCCATCACGACGGACTCGGGCTTGCCCGATGACACCGACCCGGACGACTCCGACGACATCTCGCTGACCGGCGCGCGGCCTGGCCTGGTGCTGGACAAGAGCATCCCGCTGCTCACCCGGCAGGGTAGTCCCATCCTGAACCCGACGACCGTAGAGGCGGGCGATATCGTCTCGTACTCGGTGGTGGTAACCAACGTCGGCCTGGGCACGGCGCACAACCTGGTGTTATCGGACACGATCCCGACGGGCTTTGAGTACGTGGCGGGGAGCACCATCGCCACGTGGCCCAGCGGGACGTACACGACCGATCCCGTGCAGGGTGGCGGGTACCTGCGCTGGGACACGGGCGCGGATTTGGCGGGCGGCGACCCCGTGGGTCAGGCGCTCACGCTGCGGTTCGCCCTGCGCGTAACGTCGGCCATCGCGCGCGAACAGTTCTACCCGAACACGGCTCTTGTGAACGGCAAAGACGGGCTGGGCGAGTGGATTCCCGCCGACTCCGGAGATGCTGACGACAACGACCTGGACGACCGAGACGATGCCACGCTCCAGGCGCTGAAGCCGGCGCTCGTTACGAGCAAGTTGGTGGTGGACATCAACAATCAGCCCAACGACGGCACGGTGGAGCCCGGCGACATCGTAACGTTCCTGGTAACCGTGCGCAATGTAGATCGCGGCACGGCGTACAACGTGGTGGTAACGGACACGCTGCCCTCTCCGGGTTGGGTCTACGTGCCGGGCACGACCTACGCCGAGTGGAACGGTGGGGCGAACACGTACACGTCTGACCCCACGATCACGGGCGGCGGCTCGATGCTGCACTGGCCCATCGGCGCGACGCTCGCGGGCGGCAGCCCCGTCGGCGATATCCTGACGCTCCGCTTTGACGCGCGGGTTACGCCGGCGATCACGTCGGGGCAGACCTACACGAATACGGTTTGGTTCACGGGCGATGACGGCGCAGGCACCGACATCCCCGCCGACACCGATGATCCCGATGACGGCGACAAAGACGACCAAGACCGCGTCCAGTTGCTGGGCCTGGAGCCCGCGCTGGTCCTGGACAAGGCCGTCGTGGATGTGAACGGCGTGCCGTCGGTCAGCACCGTGGTTGCGGGCGATGTAGTAACCTTCACGATTGTGGTTACCAATGTTGGCCCGGGCACGGCGTACAACGTGGACGTTACCGACCTCATGCCCGCCGGCTGGGAGTATGTTGCGGGTAGCACGTCGGCGACTTGGCCCTCCGGCTCGTCCACGGCTGATCCGACAGTTGCGGGGCAGTTGCTCACGTGGGACCTCAGCGCCACGCTGAACGGCGGGGAGCCCGCGGGTGAGACGCTTACCCTGCGGTTCAAGTCGCGGGTAACGTCTGCGGCCACGGCAGGGGCGAACACCGATACGGCCGCGACCACGGGCGACGATGGCTCGGGCACGCGGATCCCCGCCGATACGGGCCAGCCAGATGACTGGGATCTGGACGACCAGGATCAGGAAACGCTGACCATGCTGAAGCCCGCGCTGGCGGTGAACAAGGATATCGCACACGTCTTTGACCGCAACGGCGTGGAGATCGCGCCGACACCCACGGGCGTGGAAGCGGGCTATCAGGTGGAGTATCGCTTCGTGGTTACGAATGTGGGCACGTCCGCCGCGTACAGCCTGAACGTTACCGACACACTGCCGGCGGGACTCACATACCACGCGGGCACGTCCACGCTCAACGGTTCGCCCATCGCCGACCCGTCGGTGGTGGGGCAGAACGTTGTCTACAGCCTCAACCACACGCTGGCAGCGGGCGAGCGGATGACAATAACGCTCCGCGCAGACGTTACCAGCGCCATCGTGGCCAATGCGACGCTTACGAATGTAGCGTACGTGCGTGGGCGCGATGCGTCGGGCACGGTTATCCCCGGCGCGAACCCGGACGTGGGCGACGTGAGCGATCCCGACCCCGATGATACCGATGCCGATGACACCGGCAGCGAGTCGGTTACCGCGCTGGTTCCGGCGCTGGACGTGGACAAGGACATCGTCCGCGTGTACGACCGGTTTGGCGTGGCGATTTCGCCGATGCCTTCGGCGGTGGAGCCGGGGATGCGGATTGAGTATCGGTTCGTCGTAACGAACGTGGGGACGGGCGTGGCGTACAATGTGGACGTGGAAGACCGCATGCCCATGGGGTTGGAATACCGCGCGGGCACGTCCACGCTGAACGGGGCGGGGATCGCCGATCCGACCGTGGCGGGCACGCCGGGCACCGGCCAAACGCTGACGTATGACCTGAACGCCACGATACCGGCGGGCGAGGCTATCACGCTGACGCTACAGGCGACGGTAACCAGCCTGGTAACCCAGGGCGCGGACCTGGTGAACTACGCCGAGGCCACAGGGTATGACGGCGCGGGGACGGAGATACCCGACAGCAATGCCACCCTCGGCGACGTGGCCGA
Source organism: Caldilineae bacterium (assembly GCA_037446815.1). GTDB lineage: Bacteria > Chloroflexota > Anaerolineae > DTLA01 > DTLA01 > DTLA01. The sequence goes on from JBBIHX010000054.1 coordinate 10,284, forward strand.
CTCGGACCCCGATGATGCGGATGCGGATGACACGGGCCGCGAGGATATCGGCGTGGTGGTGCCTGCTCTCAATGTGGACAAGGAGATTGTCCACATCTGGGACCGCACGGACATGGAAATCTTGCCTACGCCGTCCAGCGTAGAGGCGGGATACACGATTGAGTACCGGTTCGTTGTCAACAACGTGGGCGGGGGCGCGGCCTACGGCGTGGATGTGGTGGATCACCTGCCGGCGGGGCTGGAGTACGGCTCGGGCACGTCTGCGTTGAACGGGGCGGGTATCGCCGACCCGACCGTGGCGGGCACGCCTGGCACCGGCCAGACGCTGACGTATGACCTGAATGCCACGATACCGGCGGGGGAGGCCATCACGCTGACGTTCCGCGCTGGCGTAACCAGCCTTGTCCGCGCGGGGTTCCCGCTGACCAACACGGCGGAAGCCACCGGCCACGACGGTTACGGCACCGAGATACCGGACGCCAACCCTGGCATCGGCGACACGTTTGACCCCGACCCGGACGATGGGGACGCCGATGACACCGGCAGCGAGACGGTCAATCCGCTCGTCCCGGCGCTGGATGTGGACAAAGTCGTTCTGCGCCTGTGGGACAACTTCGGAACGCCGATTCCGATTGCATCTCCGGTGGAGCCGGGCTATCGGGTGGAGTACCAGTTCGTCGTAACGAACGTGGGGACGGGCACGGCGTACAACGTGGACGTGGAAGACCGCATGCCCATCGGGTTGGAGTACCGCATAGGCACGTCCACACTGAACGGGGCGGCTATCGGCGATCCTTCAGTCTCGGGCAGTGCGGCGACGGGCGAGACGCTGACGTATGACCTGAATCACACGTTGGCCGCGGGCGAGCGCATGACCCTCACCTTCCAGGCCGACCTGACGAGCCTCATCACGCAGGGCGTTGCGCTGCTGAACTACGCCGAGGCGACGGGGTACGACGGCGCGGGGACGGAGATCCCCGACAGCAACGCGGACGTGGGCGACGTGGCGGATTCGGATCCGGACGACGCGGACGCCGATGACACGGGCATGGCGTATCTGGAGGTGAACGAGCCGTTCCTGATCACGGACAAGAGCATCGTGAGCGTGGCGGGCGATCCCACCCGCGACTACATCCTGCCGAACGAGGTCATCCGCTACCGGTTCGTGGTTACCAACGTGGGCGTGGGTACGGCGTACTCGCTGGTGCTGAGCGATGTGCTGCCGTCGCCTGGGTTCTCGTATGTGGCCGGCAGCACGGTGCTGGAGTTGCCTTCGGGCACGTCCACGGCGGACCCGACGGTTGCGGGCACGCTCTTGACGTGGGACACGGGCGCGACGCTGTTGGGCGGAGTGCCGACGGGTCAGGTTGTAACGCTCACCTTCTCCGCACGCACGGATAACACCTTGCCCGACGGGCAATTCATGGTCAACACGGCCTACACCAGCGCAGTGGATGGGAGCGGCGCGCCGGTGCAGAAGGCGGGCGTGGACCCGCAGGATACGGACCCGGATGATCAGGATGACGTCCAGATATGGGCGCAGAACTCCGGCCTGGTTACGGACAAGGTGATCTTGTCGGTGAACGGCCTGCCCTATGATGGGTCGGTGGAGCCTGGGGATACGATTCGCTACCGCTTCACCGTTACCAACGTGGCGGCGGGCGCGGCGTATGGCCTGAACATCACGGATACGCTGCCCGCGCCCGGCTTCGTGTACGTGCCCGGTTCCACGGTGGCGGTGTGGCCGTCCGGCTCGTCCACGGCGGACCCCGCGATTGCGGGTGTGGTGTTGAACTGGAACCTGAACGCGACGCTGGCCGGTGGCGTGCCTGTCGGCGAGGCGCTCACGCTGACCTACGATGTGCACGTTACGAGCGCCATCGTCGCGGCGCGCACGTACACCAATACCGCCACGGTAACGGGCTTCAACCAGGCGGGCGAGCAGATTCGGCCCGACAGCCCAGATCCAGAGGACGATGATCCGGACGACACGGATTCCACCACGGTAACGGGCGTTACACCCGCGCTGGTGATTGACAAACGCATCGCAGACATCAGCCGCGGCATGGGGACGACCGTGATCTATCCGGGGGATGTCATCACGTATCAGATCATCCTCACCAACGTGGGCGGCGGCATCGCGTACCACGTGAGCCTCACCGATACCCTGCCATCCGCTGCGTTCACCTACGTGGCGGGCAGCACCCAGGCGGTGTGGCCGCTGGGCTCGTCCACGGCGGATCCGACGGTCAACGGCCTGGTGCTCCACTGGCCGCTGGATGCGACGCTGCGCGGCGGCGAGGCGCTGACCTTGACCTTCGCGGCGCGGTTGGGCAACAACTTCCAGGGCACGGTGTCGTTCATCAACCACGTGTACACCACAGGCCGCGACGGCGATGGCACGCCCATCCCGCCACCCTCCACAGACCCGGGTGACTGGGATGAGGACGACGCCGACGATGTGCCGGTGGAAGGGCAGAAGCCGACAGGTACTCTGGACGTGGAGCCGCTGTGTCCCATCGCGTGCGCCGGCTGGAAGCACACCTTCGTCATCACCTACACCAACAACACGGCGATTCCGCTGACCCAGGCGCAGTTGGTGATTACGCCGCCGAATCATACGCTGGTGGTGTTCGCCGACTCGTCGGCGGGGCTGGTGTCGGGGCCGAACCCGGGGCAGGTCTCATGGAACCTGGGCACGGTGGGCATTGGTGAAGTGGTGGTGCGGAATCTGGTGCTGCATCTGTACTCCAGCATCCCACACGGCACGGTCATGATGTTGCCGGTTGGGGCCTATGCGTATGAGAGCGACCCGCTGCAAGTGGTGGAGACGTTCACCGTGCGCCGCGATGGCGTGTGCCTCGGCCCGACGCCGACGCCGCTGCCGACGAGCACGCCGACCGCGACGCCGACACGGACACCAACTGCCACGCAGACGTGGACGCCCACGCCGACGCCAACGAGTTCGCCCACGGCTACGGCCACGCCCACGGCGACGCCCACGCCCACGCACAGCGCGACGCCGACGGCGACACGCACAAGCACGCCCGCGCCCAGCGCGACGCCGACAGCGACGCCGCCGGGGCCGTCGGCAACGCCCACGCAGACGCCGTATGCGGGCTGCAACTGGATTTCCGGCGGGTGGGTGGACTACGCGCCCAACGGCCTGCCCGACTTTGACATGCGTCAGGAAGGCTGGCAGAACGCGGCGGGCAAGTGGTCCTATGACGGGCCTGTGGCGGCCGCCAATGTGCTGTGGTGGTATGACTCGCGGTTTGAGACGGGCGGGTTCCCGCCGCCGGTCATCAGCGACAGTTACCCGCTGGTGCAGTCCTACGACACGCTGGGGCCGTTGCGCCGCGATGACCATGATCCGTGGAACTTGAACCTGGCGGGGAACCCGGGAATGCGCCGCGGCGAGTTGGCCGAGAACCTGGCCTACGTTGCGCAGACGGATTTGCGCGGCGCGGCCTCGGAGGGAACAGACCTGGAACACCTCGTCCTGGGCCTTGGGCAGTACATCCATGAGAAGGGCCTGTGGCCCGAGTACAAGGTTGAGGTGCGCAAGTCGCCTCCGCTCCTTTGGCTCACCGACCAGATTCAGCAGGACAATCCCGTTATCCTGCTCCTGGGCTTCTGGGAGTACCAGTGGGTAACGGATGGCACGGGGCGCGGCTCGTGGCAGTGGCGGCGCATCGGCGGGCACTATGTGGCGGTGGCCGGGACGTGCCTGGTGAGCAATCAGGTGGCGTTGAGCGACCCATGGCGCGATGGCGCCGAGGCGGGCCTGAGCGCCGGACGCATCTTGCCGCCGCACGGCCCGCACGCCGACGACCCAATGCTCCACAACGACGCCAAGATGGTGAGCCACGATCTGTACGCCGTGCAGTCGTCGGCCAGCCCGGGCGGGCTGTGGGAGTTGGTCGGATACGCGCCCGTGTACGACGAAGTGGCCAACTTCGCGGGCATGAACTGGGCACAAGACCTGCGGGCCTATCGCGGGGAGTACAAGGGCGGCGCCCTCCACGTGGAGGCGGAGTACGCCATTCTCGTAACGCCCGCAAGCCATGGGGTCGCGCGGCGGTACCTGCCTGTGGTGCCCATACTCTGGAGCATTGAGTAGCGCAAGGGATCGCCACAACAACAGAGCGCCGCCCGGCTTTGGACGGCGCTCTGTCTGTTTACGCCACGAGGGTGAGGACGCGCCCGTCGCGGGGAGGGAGGTCCACGCCGGTGAGGGCGTTCTGGGCTGCGCGGAACTCCTCGCCGCTCCAAACGTCGCGGAAGACGGGGGCGGCTCCCCACTGCGCGTCCAGCGGCAGGGTCGCCTGTCTGCGGGATCGCCCGGCGTTGAGCGCGATGATCATTACGTCGCGGCCCAAAGTTCGGGCGAAGGCGTAGATGTCGTCCTGGGCCAGGAGCGGGCGGAAGTCGCCCCGACGTAGGACGGGGTGCGACCTGCGCAGGGCTACGCACCGCTTGACATAATCGCGAAGGGCGTGATTCCACCGGCGCTCGTCCCATGGGAAAGCGCGGCGGCAGTCGGGGTCGTGGCCGCCCTCCATGCCGATTTCATCGCCGTAATAGATGCAGGGCGCGCCCGGATACGTCATCTGGAACAGGGTGGCCAAGCGCAGGGCGGATTCATCGCCCTGGGCGAGGGTCAGGAAGCGCGGCGTGTCGTGGCTGTCCAGCAAGTTCAGTTGCGCGTGGGTAACCTCCGGATGGTACAGCCCGAGGATGCGCTGGATCTCCGCCGCGAATTCGGCCAGCGGGCGAGGGCCCAGGTCGCGGTAACTCCAGACCTGCCGCGCCATGTCCACGTTCAGCGTTTGGCCCGCGAAGTAGGACAGGCAAGCCTTGGTGAAGAGGTAGTTCATCACGGCGTCAAACTGGTCGCCCTGGAGCCATCGCTGGGATTCGTGCCAGATTTCGCCCACGAGATAGGCGTCGGGGTTGATGCGCTTGACCCGGCGGCGGAACTCCTGCCAGAAGGCGTCATCGTCTATCTCGGTCGGCACGTCCAGCCGCCAGCCATCAATCCCCTGCCGTATCCAGTGCTCGGCGACGCCGAAGATGAATTCGCGCACCGCGGGCGTGCTCGTGTTGAACTTGGGCAGGGCGGGCAACCCGGCCCAGGCCACGTAGTTGGGCTTGCGCTTGGGGTCGTAGGCGTAGAGGGGGTAGCCCTTGATGTGGAACCAGTCCACGTAGGGCGAGGCCGGGCCGTTCTCCAGGATGTGATTGAACTGGAAGAACCCGCGGCTCGCGTGATTGAACACGCCATCCAAGACGACGCGGATTCCGCGGCGATGCGCTTGCTCCAGCAGGGTGTGCAACGCGGCGTTGCCGCCCAGGATGGGGTCCACGTTGTAGTAGTCATGGGTGTGGTAGCGGTGGTTGGCCGTGGACTGGAAGATGGGCGTGAAGTAGATGGCGTTGACGCCCAAATCCGCCAGGTAGTCCAGGCGTTCGGCCACGCCGATGAGGTCGCCGCCCTTGAAGCCAAACACCGTCGGCGGCGAGTCCCAGGGTTCCAGGTTGGACGGCTTGGGAACCGATGGACTCGTGGCGAATCGGTCGGGGAAGATTTGATAGAAGACGGCATCCTTTACCCAGTCGGGTGTCTGAATGTCGCTCATGGCCTATGCTCCTACAAACTCGGCCTGGCGGAGAAGTCGCCTGGTGTTAGCAAGCGCCTCCTCCAAGTACGGAAGGTAGCGCGGGCGCAGTTCCAGGACGAGAAGCCCGTCGTAGTCTGCATCGCGCAGGGCGGAGAGGACTCCATCCAGGGGTATGCGGCCCCATCCGGGCGGCAGGTGGTTGTCGGCCTCGCCGAAGACCAGCCGCTCGCCCAGGGACTCGTCCACGTCGTCTATGCGCCCGAAGTTGTCGTGGAAGTGCAGGTGGTTCACCCAGCGGGCACAGGTGCGTATCCCCGCGAGGTAGTCGGTGTCTGGCCAATAGGGAGCGGCAAGGAATGCGTGGCCGACATCCAGGCAAATGCCCACGTTGGGGAGATTGATCGCCTCCATCTGGCGGGCGAGGAAGTCCAGCCGCATGCCCTGGTGGTAGCGCACCAGGTCGGACGGGGGCTTGCCATGCATACCCAGGGCCGAGATTTCCCACAGGTGGGGGTCTCGGTTCTCCACGGAGATGATAAGCCCCATGTCGGCGGCGCGGCGGCCTACGGCGATGAGCGCCTCCGTCTCCCGCTCCCACATGGCGCGGAGCTCGGCGTCCGACGGGAGCGGGGCAAGGTGGCGGTAGGGGTCTTTCAGCGCGATCTGGGCGCTGTGGTAGACGATGCGACTGGCGCCCAGGGTCTCGGCCAGGCGCAGCATGGATTCCATGACTTGGCTGTGCCTGTCGTCGCGAATCAAGTTGAGGGCGTTGGGGCTGTGAAGGGTTACGGCGAGCCCGTGCTCGCGCAGCAGTTGGCGGACGCGAATTGCCTCGTCTTCCACGAACACGCCGCCGCGTATGGCGTTCAGGCCCGGCACGGAGATTTCCACGCTGTCAAAACCGGCGGTTTTGTACCTCTCAAGCAGGGCTTTCAGGGTTGACGGGTTCCCGTCCACATATTCGTGATCGGCGTTGATCCCGATTGCGTGAATCACGTTGTGTCTCCTTCTGGGATGAGAGTGAGATGCCTTGCGCATTCTAGGCGCGCGGGCGCGCGTGTCAAATTGCGAGATATGTCCTTGCGTAGGCGCGAGATTCTTCGCGGCTTCGCCGCTCAGAATGACGGCTGCAAACCGCGAATAACGCGAATGCACGCGAATAGGGGAACGGTATCCACGGATAGCGCGGATTGCGCGGGTAGG
>JBBIHX010000055.1:0-17040 GCA_037446815.1 Caldilineae bacterium
CCGGTGCATCCGGGGGAGATTCTACTGGAGGAATTCCTGCTGCCGATGGGCATCAGCCAGTACCGCCTGGCGAAGGACATCGGCGTGCATCCCCGCCGCATCAACGAAATCGTGCACGGCAAGCGGGCCATCACCGCGAACACGGCGCTGCGCCTGTCGCGCTACTTCGGCCTGTCCGAGCGGTTCTGGCTGAATCTCCAGGCGCGGTACGACCTGGAGGTGGAGAAGGATCGCCTGGCGGGGCGGTTGGAGCGCGAGGTGAAGGTGCACGGGGCCGGGACGGCGGCCCCTGCCATCGCGGAGGAGAAGGCCCCGTACCGCACGTAGTCTTCCCCTGGGCGTAGAATAGACTCCACGTACCCGGATAGGGAACATGCGACGCTCCTCGGAGGGGCGTCGCACGTTGTTTCCCAGGAGCCATTGCGAGCGAAGTGAATCAATCCCCGCCCTATCCATGAGTAACGCGAACCGGCACGGATAGGGGCTTGAGATTCTTCGCGGCTTCGCCGAGCAGAATGACCGTAGATGCCAACGGACTTTGGCACCGAATCCAGGGCAATACGCCCTTGACGGGCTGCGACGATTGGGGTACAATATGCGTAGTTCTGGCATAGATTTACAATACTCCGCATCGCCGAAGTACGCCCCAGCCCCTTCTACTCGCGGCTTGAAGCCGGAAGGAGAAAATGCCGTGAGGCAACTGTCGCCGGTACTTCTGATTGCATTGAGCAGTCTGTTGATTGCCGTGCCATCTCACGCCGAAAGGCCGTCCGCTGCCGCGCACACCTGGGCTATCCAGGGAGTGGATACGCCCAGATGGTTTAGTTACATGGGGAATCGCGCCCTGGTTGTGGATGCAGGCGGTCACCCGCACATCGCCTACGGCGGCGATCAGATGTATTACACCTGGTTTGATGGCGCATCCTGGCACCCTGGGGTGGTGGACAGCGACGGCAGTGGCTACTACAACTCATTGGCTCTGGATAGCGCAGGCCGTGCGCACATTGCATACGCAGGCCGTGATGACCTGAGATACGCACGTTGGACAGGCAGCGCATGGGATATCCAGATCGTGGACAGCGCTGGTTCCGTGGGCTGGTACGCATCCCTGGCTCTGGATTCCAATGGCGACCCTCACATCAGTTACTGGGATTTGACCAACGGTGACCTGAAGTACGGGCGGTGGACGGGAAGCGCCTGGGACATCCAGACCGTAGATAGCGCAGGCACAGTCGGAGAATATACGTCGCTGGTGCTGGACCCAGCGGGCAATCCACACATAGGCTTCTACGATCGGACAAACGGCGACCTGAAGTATGCCCGTTGGACGGGCAGTGCCTGGAGCACTCAAACCGTGGACAGCGCGGGCGATGTCGGTCGGTGGGCCTCGCTCGCGCTGGACACTTCTGGCTTCCCACATGTCGCCTACCAGGACTTCACCAACTTCCACCTCAAATACGCACGCTGGACGGGCAGCGCGTGGGCTATTCAAACTGTAGATGCCGGCGGAACCCTTGGCCAGTACGCTTCACTGGCGCTGGACAGCGCAGGCAAGCCTCACATCGCATACTACGACTTCGGCAAAAAGGATGCCAAGTATGCTCGCTGGACAGGAAGCGTATGGAAAACAGACAGGGTGAAAGCAAACGATTGGTGGGATCCCAACCAGGGCGAGTACACATCGCTCGCTCTGGATAGCCAAGGTAACCCCCACATCAGTTTCTACGATGTGGACGAGGGGGCGCTTGCCTATGCGCGGCAGAACCAAAACAACCCTGACTACTGGGCAATATGGAATGCAGATACTTGCGGACAGGTAGGCCAGTATTGCTCACTCAAACTGGATGGATCAGGCAATCCACACATCAGTTACTACGACTCAACCAACCGCGACCTGAAGTACGCACGGTGGACGGGCAGCGCGTGGGATATCCAGGCAGTGGACACATCTTCTGACGTCGGCAGATACACATCCCTGGCTCTGGACAGCGCGGGCCGGCCCCGCATCGCCTACTACGATTTCACCAACTCACGACTGAAGTATGCCCGTTGGACGGGCACTGCCTGGAATGTCCAAGTCGTGGATTCCACATACAAAGTGGGCCAATATGCCTCCCTGGCGCTGGATGCCTCAGGGAACCCTCACATCGCCTATTACAACGCCAACGACCGCGATCTGAGGTATGCGCGCTGGACGGGCAGCGCATGGAACTGCCAGACTGTAGAAAGTGCGGGCGACGTTGGTGAATACACTTCTCTGGCGCTGGATGCTTCTGGTCGTCCTCATATCAGTTACTACGACGCCACCAACCGCGATCTGAAGTACGCCCGCTGGACAGGCACAGCATGGAACATCCAGACTGTGGATAGCGCCGGGGACGTTGGCAAATGGACTTCGTTGGCCCTGGACTCTGCGGGCGATCCCCACATCTCCTACTACGATAGTTCCAACATAGATTTGAAGTATGCGCGCTGGACCGGAGCCGCCTGGAGCACGGAGGTCGCAAACCCGCGCGGAGGTGAGCATACGTCTCTGGCGCTGGATGCCGTGGGCAACCCACACATCGCCAGCGGCGTCTGGTACTATGCCGAGTTGGCTTATGCGCACAAGGCGGATGGCGCATGGGAGATGGAAACGGTGGAGACCATCGGGAGGGTTGGGGATTATCCGTTTCCATCCTTGGCGTTGGATAGTTCGGGCAAACCACACATCTCCTACTACTACAAGGCCAAGTACGATCTACGGTACGCGGTCGGCGAGCCAATTGCGGGGACGGTAACCCCAAGCCCCACACCGACCCAGACTCGTACGCGCACGCCGACGCCCACAGCCACACGAACTCCGACGGTTACCCGCACACCCACCCGGACGCCAACGCCCACTGCTACGCGCACCCCGACCCGCACGCTCACACCAACCCGCACGCCCACCGGCCCCAACCCGCCCACCCGCAGGCCGACGCCCCCCGGCGCCTTCCCGCGCCGCGCGACCAATACCCCCGGCCCGTCGCCCACCTGGGTTGCAGGGGCAACGCGAAGGCTGTTCCTGCCGGTTGCATTCAAGGAGTGGTACGCGCCATCGGAGCCGCAGACGCTCACTGCGCCCATTATCGCCGATGCCTGGATTGACCAGTGGCATCCAACGGACACACACGGCTCCGACATGACCCTCAAAGTTCGAACCGGCGGCGTCTACAAGGCGCTGGTGAGAGCCAACCTTCCGCCGCAGGTGATGGGGCGGCTGATTGTGAGTGCCGCCCTCAAGATATACGTGGAAACGCGCAACAACACGGGAACGGGAACCTTGAGTGCCTACCGCCTGAAACGGGCATGGAGCGAAGATACGGTAACATGGAACACGCCCTGGGTTGGCCCTGGCGCGACAGACCCCACAGACGTGGAAGCGACTGCGGACGGGAGCGCGCCGCTGAATGCAACGGGGGTGTGGGTAAGCATAGACGTAACGTCGGCCTTGCGGGCGTGGGCGAGCGGGACGGCAAATCACGGGCTGCTTCTGGTGTATGCCAGCAGCGCGAGCACGGTGTACGAATTCTCGTCGCGCAGCCGCGCCGGGAAGGAACCGATACTGGAGATCACGTACAGATGAGCCAGCGCGTGCGACGCAACTTCGCAGGGGCGTCGCACGTGCCCCCTTCGCGTGGATCCGCGCCATTCGCGGTTACGATCCTCCGAGATGCTTCGCCTTCGGTTCAGCATGACAGGGCACATGGAAGGGCTGCGCCTGGGCCATTACCGTCATTCTGAGCGCCGAAGAGCGAAGAATCTCGCAAGCCGAGACCCTTCGCTCCGCTCAGGGTGACAGGATCGGGCTGCGTTCCCGCGCCCACAAACCTCACCTACTCGTTTCCCCTTCTCCCCGGGCGGATGAGGGAAAGGCCAGGCGCTGGGGTGAGGGCATCGCTCCCTCGCCCGCTGGGACAGGGCTGGGATGAGGGGCTTCGGCTCCGCGCCCTCGCAAGGACGGTTACCGACGGGCCACGGAACCCAACCCGGCTTTCTTTGCGGTTGACTTTTCGCCCCGTTGCGATAGAATGAAGCCCGCAGCGTGGGGCAAGTTGTCAACTCGCCCCACGACAACTGCCCCACAGGCAAGTTGTCAGCTTGCCCTACGGACGGGAGGACAAACCATGACCCAACCGAGACTGGTCTTGTTGGACGGCCACGCCCTCGCCTATCGGGCCTACTTCGCGCTGCCCCCGAACCTGAGCACCCGCGACGGCGAGTTGACCAGCGGGACCTTCGGGTTCGCGTCCATGCTGCTCAAGGTGCTGCAAGAGTTCAAGCCCGACTACATCGCCGTTACCTTTGATGTGGGGCGCACGTTTCGCCACGACCTGTCGGCGGAGTACAAGGCTACCCGCGCCAAGATGCCCGACGAACTGGCCATCCAGATGAGCCGCATCAAGGAACTGGTCTCCGCCTTCAACATCCCGGTCTTTGAACTGGAGGGGTACGAGGCCGACGACATCTTGGGCACCCTGTCGCGCCAGGCGGCCGAGCAGGGGATTGAGACCATCATCGTTACCGGCGACACCGACGCATTCCAACTCATTGACGAGCACACGAAGGTGTACACGTCGGGCCGCCAGTTCTCGGATACCAAACTGTACGACGAGGCGGCCATCGTGGAGCGGTACGGCTTGCGGCCCGCGCAGCTGGTGGACTTCAAGAGCCTCACGGGCGACAAGTCGGACAACATCCCAGGCGTCGCGGGCATCGGAGAGAAGACGGCGGCGCAACTCCTGCAGAAGTACGGGACGCTGGAGGGCATCTACGCGCATCTGGACGAGATTGACAACAAGCGCGTGCGCAACGCCCTGGAGCAGGGCCGCGAGGCCGCGTTCCAGAGCCGCAAACTGGTGCAAATCGTGCGCGACGCCCCCGTGAAACTGGACCTGAAGGCGTGCCGCGTCGCCAACTACAACCGCGAGAAGGTGGTGGCGCTGTTCCGCGATTTGGAGTTCCGCACGCTCATCGGGCGGCTCCCGGGCGCGGAACCGCCCCCAGCCCAGCCGTCGGCGCCGATGCAGATGTCGCTCTTTGACGCCACCGACGTGCAGGCCGAGGCCGTTGCACCGAAAACCGCCGCGCCGCCCGCCGGCGATTACCGCATCGTGGACACGCCCGAGGCCTTGCGCGACCTGGCGGAGCAGTTGCAGAAGGCGGCGCGCCTGGCCGTGGACGTGGAGACCAGTTCCACGGACGCCATGACCGCGGAACTGGTCGGCATCGCGTTGAGCGACCAGCCCGGCAGGGGCTACTACGTGCCCGTGGGGCACAGTTCCGCCGCCGCGCGCAACGTGCGCCTTGCCGCCGTTCGCAAGGCGTTAGGCCCCATCCTGGCGGCCCCGGCCATACCCAAGTGCGCGCACAACGGCAAGTTTGACCTCATGGTGCTCCAGAATCACGGCCTGGATTTGTCGCCTCTCGTCTTTGACACCATGATCGCCGAATGGCTTGTGGACCCGGCCAGTCGCAACCTGGGCCTCAAGAACCTGGCCTGGGCGCGCCTGCGCGTGGACATGACGCCCATCACCGACCTCATCGGCTCGGGCAAGGGCCAGATGAGCATGGCGGCGGTGGGCGTGGAGCAGGTGGCCCCCTACGCCGCCGCCGATGCGGATATCACGCTGCGCTTGGTGTCGGCGCTGGAACCGGAACTCCGCGCGCGGGAACTGTGGCGGCTGTTTGACGAGGTGGAGATGCCCCTCGTGCCGGTGCTGGCGCGGATGGAACAGAACGGCGTCGCGCTGGATGTGGCGCTGCTGGCGGAGATGTCGTGGGAGTTGGCGCAGCGGCTGGGCGAGTTGGAGAAGGAAATCTACGCATGGGTGGGGTACGAGTTCAACATCAACTCTACCCAGCAGTTGAGCGATGCGCTCTTCGGGAAACTGGGCCTGCCCACCAACGGGTTGCGCAAGACCACGTCCGGCTCCTACTCCACCGCCGTGGACACGCTGGAGGCCCTCAAGGATAAGCACCCGGTGGTGAATCTCATCCTGGAGCATCGCCAACTGTCCAAGATCAAGTCCACCTACGTGGACGCGCTGCCCAAACTGGTGAACCCGAAGACAGGGCGCGTGCACACGTCGTACAATCAGACCGGCACCGTTACCGGACGCCTGTCGTCCAGCGACCCCAACCTGCAGAACATCCCCATCCGCACCGATGTGGGGCGGCGCGTGCGCAATGCCTTCATCGCCGAGCCTGGGTGGGCGCTCATCAAAGCCGACTACTCGCAGGTGGAACTGCGCATCCTGGCGCATGTGTCGCAGGACCCGGCTATGCTGGAGGCATTCGCGCGGGGCGAGGACATCCACGCCACGACCGCAGCGGCGGTCTACGGCGTACCCCTGTCCGAGGTAACGCCGGAACTGCGCCGCGTCGCCAAGACGGCCAACTTCGCCGTAACCTACGGCGTTACAGGCTACGGCCTGGCGCAGAGCACGGGCATGGCCCAAGAGGAGGCCGAGCAGTTCATCCGCAACTACTTCGCCCGCTTCCCAAAGGTCAAAGAGTACCTGGATCGCACGAAGAAGACGGCGGCCGAGCGCGGGTGGGTGGAGACGCTGCTGGGGCGCAGGCGCTACTTCCCCGAACTCAAGTCCACCGCGCCCATGCACGCGCAGGCCCGCGCCGCCGCCGAGCGCATGGCCATCAACATGCCGATTCAGGGCACCGCCGCCGACATCATCAAGATCGCCATGGTGCGGCTCCAGAAGGCGCTGGACGAGCGGGGACTCCGCGCCAAACTCATCTTGCAGGTGCACGACGAGTTGGTGCTGGAGGCTCCCGAGGCCGAACTTGAGGAGACATCGGCCCTGGTGAAGAGCACCATGGAGGGTGCGCTGCAACTGGACGCGCCCCTGAAAGTAGATATAAAACACGGACGCAATTGGGGAGAAATGGAATGACGGAGTTGATTAGCCAACAGATCATCGCCCTGGTTACCAAAGCCATCAAGAAGGCGCAGAAGAAGGGCCACCTGCCCGCCTTTGACATCCCGGAGATCGTCGTGGAGCGGCCCAAACAAGAGGCGCATGGCGACTACTCTACCGCCGTGTGCATGGGCCTGGCGAAGTACGCGCGCATGGCGCCGGTGAAGATCGCCGAAATCGTCGTGGGGCATCTACCCAGGGCCGATTTCGTCGGCAAAGTGGAGGTGGCCCACCCGGGCTACATCAACTTCACGCTGGATCAGGGCTGGGTTTGTCGCCAGGTGGACGAGATTCTGCGGGCGGGCGAGAACTTCGCGCGGCTGGACATCGGGCGGGGCAAGCGGGTGCAGGTGGAGTACGGCAGCGCCAACCCCACCGGCCCGCTCCACATGGGCACGGGGCGTAACGTGGTCATCGGCGACACGCTGGCCAACGTCCTGGACGCAGCGGGCTACCGCGTCCACCGCGAGTACTACGTCAACGACGCGGGCAGCCGAATGCGCGCCTTCTACGAGACGCTGTACGCACGCTATGCTCAGGCGCTGGGGCGCGATGTGCCGGTGCCCGAGGACGGCTACCACGGGCAGTACATGGTGGACATGGCCGCCGAAATCGTGTCCCGCGAGGGGGCGCGCTTTCTGGACATGCCGAAGGAGCAGGCGCTGCCCGAACTGGGCAAGTTGGGCCTGGAGTTGATCCTTCGGCAGGCCAAAGAAGACCTGGCGCGCATGGGCATTCACTACGACAACTGGTTCTCGGAGCAGAGCCTGTACGACGACGGCACCTTTGGCCGCGTGATGACCCTGCTGCGCGAGGGCGGCTACGTGATAGAGAAGGAGGGCGCCATCTGGTTCACGTCGCCCAATCTCCCCGACGACGAGGTGCTCATCCGCTCCGACGGGACGCCGCTGTATTTCGCGTCGGACATCTCGTACCACTACAACAAGTTCATTCTACGCGGGTTTGACTGGGTCATTGACGTGTGGGGGGCCGACCATCAGGGGCATGTGCCAGGGATGAAGGCGATGATGCCCGCGCTGGGGCTTGACCCCGAACAACTGACCATCATCCTGTACCAGTTGGTAACGCTGCGGCGCGGGGGCGAAATCGTCCGCATCTCCAAGCGCACGGGCGACATCATCACCCTGCGCGAGGTGCTGGACGAGGTCGGCCCCGACGCGGTGCGCTTCTTCCTGCTGGCCCGCACCGCCGACTCGCAGATGGATTTTGACCTGGAACTGGCCAAGGAGCAATCGCAGGAAAACCCGGTGTACTACGTGCAATACGGCCACGCGCGCATCGCCAGCATCCTGCGCTACGCCGAGGAGCAGGGGATGGCCGACTACGTGGGCGGGGACGTGAGCCTGCTGACGACGCCGCCGGAGCAGGCCCTCATCCGCAAGATGTTGGAACTGCCGGAGGTGCTGGAGCAGGCGGCGACGAAACTGGCCCCGCACCTGCTGCCGCACTACGCCCAGAGCCTGGCGGCTACGTTCCATTCGTTCTACAAGGAGTGCCGTGTCATTTCATCGCTGCCCGAGGATCGCGAACTGAGCCGCGCGCGGCTGAAGTTGGTGCTGGCGGCCAAGATTGTGCTGGCGCGGGTGCTTCGGCTGATGGGCGTGGCCGCGCCGGAGAAGATGTAGGGGAGCGGGGGCAGAGGGCGGTCGGCCCGGCTACACCCCCAGCGCCAGCGCAGCCACCGCCATGCTGACCCATAAGAGCGGGCGGGCGGCCTTCGCCATCTTGGGCGATGCGTCGCCTGCGAGCAGGATGGCGTAGGCCGGCACGGCGACGAAGGCCAGCACCCCCGCCGGCACAGCCATCCGCAGGACAACCAGCGCCGCCACAGGGGCCGTGAGCCCGGCGAGGAAAGCGCCCCTGCCCCAACCCTCGCCGCCATCCAGCGCCATAAGCCCCGTCGCGGCCAGGCCGTAGGCCGGCGCCATGGCGAGCGAGGCGCCTGCGTGCCCGGCGGCGGTTATGGCTCCGCAGGCCCACGCCAGCGCGACGAGCAGGGCCGACGTCCAGATGCCCGCCCGCTCCGGCGACACCCTAAGCCAAAAGCCGCCGGCCACCGACAGCGCCACGACCGACGCGCCAATCCAGCCCGCAGGTCGCCCCAACCCCACCGACAGGAGCGCGCCCGCGAGCACGAGAAACCCCAGCGTGCGCGCCCGCAACCCTCGCGGCGATGACCACGCGCTCCGCAGGAACCGCGCCGCTCCCGATGCCCATGCCGCAAACCGATGCGCGGGCGAGTCGGGCCGGGCGTAGGGGAGGGTGAACAGCGGGGCGCGCGACGCCGCCGATGCCCCGCGCCCCTCGCCCTGGAGGAGCAGCCACACGACCCAGCGATACACGAACTCCACCAGCAGGATAGCAACCAGCAACCGGCCCGCCAGGGGCAGCGCCCAGCGCAGGCCGACGGCAGAGACCGCGCCGCACAGCACGGCCCACGCCAGCGGCACCCCCTGCGGGAAAGTGGGCACCGCGATGGCGGGCGTTCGCCTAGGATGCGTCTCGCTCACGTCTTCCTCCAACGATTGGGTGTGGGTATTATAGCAGAGATTCGGCGTGTGCGAACGCGAGTTTGGGCCAGATTCGGCTCCAAAGCCGGTTGGCACCTACCGTCATTCTGAGCGGCGGAGAGCGAAGAATCTCGCCCCTCACCCCGGCCCTCTCCCGAAGGGCGAGGGCGTATCGCCTTCGGCTCAGCATGACAGGGTGGGAAGGCGGCGCGCGGGGCAGAACCAACACAATATGGAACCGAATCTTGGGCCAGATTCGGTTCCAAAGTCTGTTGGTATTTGTCATTGCGAGGGCGCGGAGCGCCCGAAGCAATCTCTGGGGCGTGAGGTTGCTTCGCTTCGCTCGCAACGACACACGAGGAGAGTGCCCTTGCGTTTCACCAACACAAGATGAAACCGAATCTTGGGCCAAATGGACATTGCATAATTGCATGGCCTGGAGTATAATGGGCCACAATACAAAGGGCCTCTGCGGCCAGGCCGTAGAGACGCGCTCGGTAAGCACCGAGCCCGTGCGCAAGTCGTTGAGGAGTCAGATGCCGATGAGAAGGTTGCGATTCTCCGCATGCCTGGACTTGTGGATTGTGCTGGTGCTGGTGTTTGCTGCTGTCCCTGGGCTGGCCGGCGGGGCCATCTCCCCGGTCCACGCCGCGGCGCAGGACACCGAGACGCCGACGCCCACCGAGACGGCCACCGAAACCCCTACGGAGACGCCTACGGCCACGGAGACGGCCTCTCCCGAACCCACGGCCACGGCGACGCCGACCAACACCGTCGCGCCGACTGCCACGGCCACGGCCGCGCCCACATCCACGCCCACGCGAACGCCAACGGCCACGAACACCGGCGCACCTTCTGCGACGCCAACCCGCACGCGAACGCCGATACCGTCGGCCACGGCGACACCCCTGCGCCTTCCCGACTACGTCATCACGGGCATCCGAACGGATCCCGCGATCCCGTATCTGAACGAGCCGTGCACCGTCATCGTCAACATCACCAACAAGGGCACCGCCCCATCGTACGGCATCACCTGGGTGGCGCTGTACAAGAACTCGGAGACCACCCCCTACCAGCAGATGCCCGTGTACCCCATCGCGGTCAACGCCACGCAAATCGTGTCGTTCACTCTGACCTTCGCGTCGCCCGATCAGGCAGGCTATCATTACCTCTTTGTGAAGGCCGATGCCACCAACGCCCTGGCGGAGTCCAACGAGGACAACAACCGCGACTTTATCTACGTGCGCGTCCTGCCGCCGCCGACATCCACGCCCACGCCGACCATCACGTTCACGCCATCGCGAACGCCCACGCCCACCGACACGGCCACGGTAACGCCGTCGCGCACGGCCACGCCCACCCGCACGCCTACGGCAACCCCCACCATGCCGCCGACGCCGACACGGGAGGTCTTGCCGTCGCCCACGTTCCCGTTTGAGATGCCAACCGACACGCCGACAGCCACCCCCACTGTCGCGGGGATCGTTACGGAGACGCCCACACGGACTCCCCTGCGCCCGCAGGGTTCGCCGACGAAGGTTTCTGCTACGCCATCCCCGACCCCGCCCGCCGGCGAATCCGAGACGCCCTGGGGCGTTATCTCCGTAGTCGTAGGCGTCTTCCTGGGGCTGCTGCTGGTCGGGGGCGGGATTCTGCTCCTGGCCCCGCGCCTGCAGGCGAAGGATGATTCCGGCGCGCCAGGCGGCCCCGGCAATCCGGGCGGGCCTGTTGCGGGCATTGGCCAGCGCATGGCCGAATGGCTGGACCGACTGGGGCGGCGCAAAGGCGGGCCGGGCGGCCCCGATAGCGCGAACCCCGCCTGACGGTAGCCGCAAGGACCCATGAAACCGAACCCTGCACGCCGACCCTTGACCGCACGAACCCTTGCCGCCGCGGCCTGCGCGCTCGTCGTCGTGGCCCTGGCCTTGCTCTCCGCCTGCGCCGGGCCCAGCGCCACGACCGTTACCATCGTCGCCGATGGCGACGAGCGCGCCTTCAGCACGACCGCCGCGACCGTGAACCAGGCGCTGAAAGAGGCCGGCATCGCGCTTGGCCCGCTGGACCGCGTGTCGCCGCCGTCGTGGACATCCCTCACGCCCGGCCTCCGCATCGTCGTGGTGCGCGTCGCCGAGGAGATGATTACCCAGACGCAGCCCATCCCCTATTCGCGCAAGATCATCCATGACGAGGCCCTGCCCGCGGGCGAACATCGCCTGATTCAGGCGGGCAAGGAGGGCGTGGAAGAACTGACCTACCGCATCGTGCGCGAAGATGGGGTAGAAGTGAGCCGCAACCTCATCAAGCGCGCCACGGCTGTCGCGCCGGTGGACGAGATTCTCGTGATCGGTTCCAAGGGCTCGCTGCCGCCGGTGGCGTTCCCGGGCACCATCGCGTACATCTCCAGTCGCAACGCCTGGGCCATGCGCGAGAACAGCGAGGGGCGCAGACCCCTGACATCCGAGGGCGACCTGGACCGCCAGGTGTTCAGCCTGTCGCGGGACGGGCGATTGCTCCTGTTCTCGCGGGAGAACCCGAAGGCCGACGATCCCGTGTTCAACTCCCTATGGGTCATCACCACAACCGTGCGGGGCGAGGCTCCTGTGCCCCTGGGGATTGAAAACGTCCTGTGGGCCGAATGGTCGCCCGCCGGAGACGCCATCGCATTCTCAACGGGCGAGCGCGCCGCCGGCATCCCGGGATGGAAGGCCCGCAACGACCTGTGGATTGCCCGATCGCCGACGTTCACGCCGACGGAAGTCCTGTCACCCACGGCCAACATCTACTACCCCTGGTGGGGGACGACGTACACCTGGGCGCCCGACGGCACCAAACTGGCCTACGCCAACGCCGGCGAGGTGGGGGTGGTGGACGTGGAAGCCGGCACCCGCAGGCGGCTCGTCCAGTTCGCGCCTTTTGACACCGGGAGCACATGGGTGTGGGTGCCCGGGGTCTCGTGGTCGCCCGATAGCCGCTTCCTCGTTACGGTCGTGCACGGGTACACCGGTATCGGCATCCCCGAAGAGAGCCCGCTGTTTGACCTGTGGATTCTGTCGGCGGACGGCGCCATGGTGTTGCCCGTGGCGCGCGATGTGGGCATGTGGGCCAATCCGGTGTGGTCGCCGGCGGCCGAGGGGCCGCTGAACGGCATCCTGTTTGGCGTGGCGGAGAACCCCGCGCACTCGCAATTGTCGCTGTACGAACTGCATGTGATGGACCGCGATGGCAGCAACCGTCGCAAGGTCTTCCCGCCTGCGGGCGAGCGCGGCGTGGACACGGTGGAGATGGCCTGGGCGCCCGACGGCACGGCCGCCGCCTTGGTGTTCCAAGGCGACCTCTACCTGCTGGACCCCCAATCGGGCCAAGCGCAGCAACTGACCGCGGACGGAAACAGCAGCCACGTGCGCTGGGCAAGGTAGGACATCCACCATGAGAGGCATATCGCGCACCGAGCGACTTGTCGGCGTCATCGCGCTGGGAGCCATCGCCCTGCTCGCGGTCATCCTGGCCGTTACGATGCCCCCGCGCGAAGGGGAGCCGGCCTGCTTGCCAAACCGCCACGCCATCCCATCGGGCGTCGGCGTCAACGTCCAATTGCAAGGTCTCTCCGCCGAGGCCATGGGCCGACAGTTGGACCAGGTCAAGGCGGCGGGCTTCGCGTGGATTCGCCAGCGGGTGTCGTGGGCGCGCACTGAACCCGCGCCTGGGCAATTGAACTGGGCCGAGTGGGACGCCATCGTGGACGCGGCGGCCGGCAGGGGCTTGGCAATCGTCCTCGTCCTGGAGGAAGCGCCCGCGTGGGCCAAGGCTCCGAAGGATGTGCCCGTCCCGGGCGCGCCGCCCCGCGACCCGGAGACGTTCGCGCGATTCGCGGAGCGCGTCGCGGCCCGCTATCGGGGCAAGGGTGCCGCCTACCAGGTCTGGGACGAGCCGAATCTCGGCGCGCACTGGGGCAGCGACGGCGTGAACCCCGCGGCCTACGCGGCGTTGCTCAGCGCGGCGCACCGCGGCATCCGTCGCGGCGACGCCGACGCCGTGGTGCTGGCGGCCGGACTGGCCCCCACCACCGAGCGCAGCCCGGCCAACCTCAACGACCTGGATTTCCTCCGCGGCATGTATGTGGCGGGCGCTGCGCCGTTCTTTGACGCCCTGGCTTACAAGCCCTACGGCTTCTGGAGCGACCCCGACGCCCCCGCAGACCCGCGCGTTACCAATTTCGCCCGCGCGGAGCTCGCCTACGGCATCATGTGCGAACACGGCGACGGCGACAAGGGCATCTGGGCCGTGGAGTTCGGCTGGAATGCCCTCCCCGAGGGCTGGACAGGGCGTCCCTCGCCCTGGGGCACGGACCTGGCCTACCGCCAAGAGGCGCGTTCGCTGCTGGCCGTGCGGCAGGCGCGGGGCCGATGGCCGTGGATGGGACCGATGATGTGGGCCGCGTTCCGCCCGCAGGCCGCCGACGATGACCCCGTCTGGGGATTCGCCCTCGCATCCGCCGACGGCGAAGCGCGACCCTTTGCGCAGGAACTGGGCGCCCTGTCGGATCTCCACTACACCGGCCCCGGCCGCTACGATGCCACCCCACCCGCGGCGACGTGGGCAGGCGACTGGCGATTCTCCCCCCTGGGCGCCGACATCGGCAAGACGGGCGACGCTGTGGAGATTCCCTTCACCGGCACGCGGATTGACCTGCACGTGCGGCCTGGCGACTACTGGGCCGTTCTGTACGCCACGGTGGACGGTGCACCTGCCAACGCCCTGCCCATCACGGCGGATGGCAGGACGTATGTTGTGTTGTACGACCCGGCGAACAAGCCCGCCACTGTTACCGTCGCGCGCCACCTGCCCGACGGCCCTCACGTCCTGCGCTTGGAAGCCGAAGGCGGCTGGGGACAGTGGGCCATCGCCGGGTGGTCGGTCCTGCGCGAGGAGCACAAACGGCTGCCCATCCTGCTGCTGGCCATACCGGCGGCGGTGCTCGCGTTTGTGCTGTTCGGGAGCGCGTTGTGGTGGGCCCGCGTCGTGTACCGATGGGTGGAGCGGGCCAGGTGGCTCCACGGCAAGGAGTTTGCGGTGGGCATGGCCGTGGGCGTGGCGCTGTTCCTGCTCCCTCGCCCGGCCTGGCTGCCCTTCGTGGGCATGGCCGTGCTCATCGTCTGCGGCATTGTGCGCCGCGACATCGCGCTCGGCACCGTGGCCGCATCCCTGCCGTTCTACCAGGTCTACGGCACGGTGCTGGGGCGGCACGCCTCCCTGACGCTGGTGCTGCTGGCAACCGCCGTCATCGCTGCCATCTGCGACGGCTACCTGGTGTGGGTGGTGGAGGGATCGCTGGGGCGGCGCGTGTACGGCCTGCGGTACACCTGGAAGCGGGTGCAGGATCGGTTCGCCGGCTGGTGGCGCAATCTGGACGCCATGGATTTCGCCGTTGTGGCGCTGGTCGTGGCGGGCGGGCTATCGGTCTCCACAGCGCAACGCGCCGACGTTGCCCTGCGCGAATGGATTCAGGTCATCCTGGCCGCCGCCGCGTTCTATTCCCTCATCCACGCGCAGAAGGGGAGCCGGCCCGCGTGGATTCTGGTGGACTGGCTCACGGCGGGTGCGGTCGCCGTCTCGCTGCTGGCCATCGCGCAGTTCATCACCGGCAGCAACCTCATCACCGCCGAGGGCGTCCAACGCGTGCGCGGGCTGTACGGGTCGCCCAACAACCTGGCGCTGTTCCTCGTGCGCACGCTGCCTGTGGCACTGTGCTTGGCGGCCTTCGGGCGCAGGCGGCGCATTGGCTACGGCCTGGCCGCCGTGCCACAACTCGCGGCGCTGTTCCTCACCTTTTCGCGAGGCGCGCTCCTGGTGGGCCTGCCGGCGGCCCTCGTCTTCGTCGGCATCGTGAAGCGGGGGCGGACGCTGTGGGCCATGCTGGCAAGCGCCGTGGCCGTGATGGCAAGCCTGATTCCCCTGGCGGGGACAGAGCGGGTGGCATCGCTCCTCCGAACCGGCGAGGGGACCGCATTTCTGCGGGTGAACCTGTGGCGGTCGGCCTGGAACATGATTCGCGAGTACCCGTGGCGCGGCGTGGGGCTGGATAATTTCCTGTACGCCTATCGCTCGCGGTTCATCCTGCCCGCCGCGTGGGAGGAGCGCAACCTGTCGCACCCGCACAACTTCATTCTGGACTGGTGGACGCGCCTGGGAATCCCCGGTCTTGCGGTGCTGGGCTGGCTGCTGGGCGCCTTCTTTGCCACCACCGCGCGCGTGTACCGCACCCGCACCGACCGCACCACGCGCGCGCTGATGCTTGGGCTGGCTGCCAGCATGGTGGCTGCGCTGGCGCATGGCGTGGTGGACAACATGTTTTTCCTGACCGACCTGGCCCTGGTGTTCGCCCTGACGCTGGGCGTTGTGGGGCTGGTGCGGCGCGAAAAGAGCGCGTAGGACACCCGCAACCAGGCGCGCCGCCGCATGGATTCGGTTCAGAGTCTGTTGGCGCCCATCGTCATTCCGAGGCGCGAACCGCCGAAGAATCTCGCCCCTCACCCAAGCCCTCTCCCAAAGGGCGAGGGCGTTTCGCCTTCGGCTCGGCCTGGCAGAGAGAGGCAGGGCATGGGCCGGCCAACACGCGACGGAGCCGGGCGCCCGCATTTGACAACCCGCTGCTTCTTGGATAGCGTAGGTACGCCGCGACGACACACCGCCAACCGAGCGGGGAGGTAAGCGATGGAAGGACCGCACGACTGGGCAGCGCCATCCTATCGGACCCTTCAGGAACTGGTAACCGATCGCATCCGCGAGGCCATCCTTCGGGGCTGGCTAAAGCCCGGCGAGCGGCTGGACCAGGCCGAGATCGCGGACAAGTTCCAGGTCAGCCGAATGCCGGTGCGTGAGGCGCTGCGCACGCTGGAGGCCGAGGGGCTGGTGAAGTTCTACCCGCACCGCGGCGTGGAGGTGTGCGATCTCTCGCCGGAGGAGATAGAGGAAATCTACCAGATTCGCGGCGTCCTGGAGGGTATGGCGGTGCAACTGGCCGTGCCGCATTTCACCGAGGAGGCGGACCAACGGCTCTCGGCGCTGTTGCAGGAGATGGAAGAGGTCGCCGACGATCCGCCCGCCTGGGCGACGCTGAACTATCGGTTCCACAAGGAACTGTATGCCCTGTCCGGCCGCGCCCGCCTCTGCGGCATCATTGAGAGCCTGCGCAACACGGTGCAGCCCTACGTGGCGCGGGACGTTTCTCATCCGACCCGGGCTCGCGCCGCCATGAAGGAGCACCGCGAGATTCTGGAGGCCTGCCGCGCGGGCGATGCCAATCGCGCGGCGGAACTCGTCGCGCAGCACCTGAAGCACGTGTGCGATAGCCTGGTGGCCCAACTGCGGAGCCGCAAGACCCCGTAGGCGGGTGGATACAACCGTGGAGGCTGCTCCGCTGCGCTCGCAAGGACAGATGGGGAGCAACGTGCGACGCACCTCCGAGGTGCGTCGCACGTTCGCATCTCCCGCGCCATTCTGTCAAATCCGTGCAATCCGTGGATACAACCCGAATAATCTCGCGAGTCGGT
>JBBIHX010000056.1:0-16592 GCA_037446815.1 Caldilineae bacterium
GCAGGCTCCGGGCGGACACGCAGGCTCGCCCTTGCAGCGCGGCTGGACAGCCATCACCAACAGAGGGAGAATGATGACCGAACACCAACCCATACCCGCCGTCTCCATGCGCGGGATCGTCAAACGATTCCCGGGCGTCCTCGCCAACGACCACGTGGACTTTGAGGCGCTCCCGGGCGAAGTGCACAGCCTGCTCGGCGAAAACGGCGCGGGCAAGAGCACCCTCATGAACATCCTGAGCGGGCTGTATGTGCCCGATGAGGGCGAAATCCGCATCTTCGGCAAGCCGGTGGTTTTTCGCTCGCCGCGCGACGCCATCGCCCACGGCATCGGCATGGTGCACCAGCACTTCATGCTGGTGGAGATGCACACCGTCGCCGAGAACATGGTGCTGGGCCTCAGCAAGCCGCGCTTCTTCCTGAACCTGCGCCGCATTGAGCGCGAGGTGGCGCAACTCTCGGCGCAGTACGGGCTGCACGTGGATCCTCGCGCGCGCATCTGGCAACTGTCCGTCGGCGAGCAGCAGCGCGTGGAAATCCTCAAGATGCTGTACCGCGGCGCGCGCATCCTCATTCTGGACGAGCCGACGGCCGTCCTCACCCCCCAGGAGGTGGATGACCTGTTCGCCACCCTGCGCCGCATGACCGCCGACGGCAAGACGGTCATCTTCATCAGCCACAAACTGGAGGAGGTGATGGCCATCTCGGATCGCATCACCGTCCTGCGGGGCGGCAAGGCCGTGGCCACCGTCCACAAGGCCGAGACCTCGCCCGCCGAACTGGCGCGCATGATGGTGGGGCGCGAGGTGCTATTCCGCCTGGAAAAGGAGGCGCGCGAGCCAGGCGAGATCGTGCTTGAGGTCTCCGGCCTGTGCGCCAACAACGACAAGGGCCTCCCCGCCCTCCGGAACGTCTCGTTCGCCATCCGAGAGGGCGAGATTCTGGGCGTGGCCGGCGTGGCGGGCAACGGCCAGCGCGAACTGGCCGAGGTTCTCACCGGCCTGCGCAAGGCCACCGCGGGCACCGTTACCGTTCTTCAGTGCGATGTAACCAACTGCTCGCCGCGCAAAATCATCGGCGAAAAGGTCGGCCACGTCCCCGAAGACCGCCTGGGCATGGGCCTCGTCCCCAATCTCTCCGTATCCGACAACGTCATCATGAAGAGTTACAAGGAGCGCCCCCTCTCCGCCGGCCCGTTCCTGAGCAGCAGCGCCGTTCGGCAATTCGCGCGGCGGCTGGTGGAGCAGTTCAAGATCGCCACGCCCAGCGTCCAAACACCCGTGCGGCTCCTGTCGGGGGGCAACCTGCAAAAGACGCTCCTGGCGCGGGAGATATCCATCAGCCCGCGGCTCATGATCGCCATGCACCCGACGCGCGGGCTGGACGTGGGCGCCACCGAGGCGGTGCGCCGTCTGCTCCTGGAACAGCGCAAACAGGGCGCGGCGCTCCTGCTCATCAGCGAGGACCTGGACGAGATTCTGGAACTCGCCGACCGCATCCTGGTGCTCTACGAGGGCGAGGTGCAGGGCATCGTGCCCGCCAAGGACGCGGACGTGGCCGCCATCGGCCTGATGATGGCCGGCGTCAAGCCGGGCGCGCAGCCCGCGACGGACACGGAAAGGAGGCCCGCATGAGAATCCGACTGGAACGCCGCCTCAAACCCTCCAGGGCAGCCGGCATTCTCGTGCCCTTGATCTCGCTCATCCTGGCGTTGGCCTTCGGGGGTCTCATTCTGCTGGCCACGGGCGCCAACCCTCTCGTTACCTACAAGGCCATGGCGGTGGGTGCCTTCGGCAGCAGATACGCCATCTCCGAGACGCTGGTCAAGGCCATTCCTCTCATCTTGTGCGGGCTGGGCGTCGCCGTCGCGTTCCGCATGCGATTCTGGAACATCGGCGCGGAGGGACAACTGGCCATGGGCGGGTTCGCCGCCGCCTGGGTTGCCCTGTTCCTGCCCGGCCTCCTGCCCGACCTGCCGCCGAAATGGCTCCTGCCGCTCATGATTGTGGCCGGAATGCTGGCCGGGGCGGTGTGGGGACTCATCCCGGCGCTGCTTCGGGCCTTCGTCGGCGTCAACGAGGTCATCACGACGCTGATGATGAACTACATCGCCATCCTGTGGATTGAGTACCTGTTCTATGGCCCGTGGCGCGACCCCAAAGGGTACGGGTTTCCGGGCACCGCGCCCTTCCCGCAGGAGGCGTGGCTCCCTCGCTATCCGGGAACGCGCGTCCATCTGGGACTGGTGTTCGCCATCGTCGCGGCCATCGTTCTGTGGTTGGTGCTCACGCGCACCAAGTGGGGCTACGAGGTGCGGGTCATCGGCGAGAACCCGCGTGCCGCTCGCTACGCCGGCATCAGCCTGTGGCGCAACTTCCTGCTGGTGATGCTCGTGAGCGGCGCGCTGGCGGGGCTGGCCGGCGTGGGCGAGGTGGCCGGAATCTCCCATCGGCTCCAGAAGGGGCTGACCGTCGGCTACGGCTACACCGCCATCATCGTGGCGTGGATGGGGCAACTGAACCCGTGGGGCGTGGTGCTGGTGGGCATATTGCTGGCGGGCCTGCTGGTAGGCGGCGACCAGATTCAGATCACCATGCGGCTGCCCGCGGCGGTGGCCCTGGTGCTCCAGGGGGCCATCCTGTTCTTCATGTTGGGCGGCGTCCTGTTCAACCAGTACCGCCTGCGGGTGGACGTGGGCCTGCGCAGGCGCCCCGTCCGACCGACTTTGCCCGCGGAGGGAGGCGAATCATGACCATCGCGCTCATCACATCCATTCTGTGGGTTACCATTCGCGCAGGCACATCGCTCCTGTACGCGACCATCGGCGAAATCCTGACCGAGCGCGCCGGCATCCTGAACCTGGGCGTTGAGGGCATCATGATTGTTGGCGCGGTTACGGGCTTCGCCGCCGCGTTCCACACCAAGCAGGTGTGGGTGGGCGTCGGCGTGGCCATGCTGGCGGGCGCGGTAATGGCGTCCATCCACGCCTTCCTGTCCGTGAGTTTGCGCGCCGAGCAGGTGGTGAGCGGCCTGGCGCTGACCATCTTCGGCACCGGCCTGGCCAACTACCTGGGCCAGCGCCTGGGCCCCAACGGCGCGCCTCTCGTCGGCATGGTCGGCCCCAAGTTCACCCCCGTGTCCCTGCCCGGCCTGGCCGACATCCCGATTCTGGGCAAGTCGGTGTTCAATCAGGATGTCCTGACCTACGCGACCTACCTCCTCGTGCCCCTTCTGTGGTACTTTGTGAACCGCACGCGGCCCGGGTTGCACCTGCGCGCCGTGGGCGAGAATCCCCAGACCGCCGACGCCATGGGCGTGCACGTGGCCGGCATCCGCTACTTCTACACCATCGTGGGCGGCATGCTCATCGCCTTGGGCGGCGCGCACCTGTCCCTGGCCTACACCCCCGGCTGGACAGAGGGCCTGACGGCGGGCCGCGGGTGGATCGCCGTCGCCCTGGTCATCTTCGCCACGTGGGATCCCGTCCGCGCCGTGGTGGGCGCCATCCTGTTCGGCGGCATCAACGCGGTGCAGTTCCGCATGCAGGCGGCAGGCACCACCATCCCCGCGGCCTTTCTGAACATGCTGCCCTACGCGTTCACCATCGTGGTGCTGGTGCTCATCACCTGGTGGGAGGGCATCCGCAAGCGCGTGGGCGCTCCCGGGGCTTTGGGCTTGCCCTACGCCCGCGAGGAGAAACGGTGAGCGTTGCGCGCGGCGCATAAGGGAGGGATTTGAGGCTCGGTTACCTCACCCATCCTCTCCCGGCAGACCTGTTGAAACCCGGCCCTTCTCGCGCCAGAACCGCAATGCGTGGGCGACCCAGAGGCCGGACTCCCGGCTGGGCCTGTGCGGGACTGCTTCCCACCCGTTATCTATGGCATCGAGCCGAAGAACATCGGGAACCCCTTGCGCACACCAAACGTCTCTGATACAATCGCAGACTTCATGTTGGCGCCCGCGATACACGGGCAGATTCGGGTCCGACGCCGGTCGTTACCCGCCGTCGCGAGCCGCGAAGGGGCAGGGCGGACCCGTGCTCTGAACCCTCGGCCAGCGAGCGGGAGATTGGCCGAATCAGATGAAACTGAACTCACGTGCAAGTCGTATCGCCAAGGACGGGAAACTTATGAAAAGGCACTGGATTCTATGGAACCTAATCGCCCTGCTCCTTGCGGGCTGCGCGGCGCAGGCCCCCGCGACGCTGACCGTGGACCTGGCGGGCGGCGCGCCCATCCGGGAATTCGCGCCGATGGAACAACTGGCGCGCGACGCCGACCGCATTCTCGTGGGGACCGTCGTCCTGACCGAGAGCGCGTGGAACGTCGACAGGACCGCCATCTTCACGACGGTGCGCTTGCGCGTGAGCGACGCCGTGAAAGGCTCCAAGCCGCGCGAGGTCTTGCTACGCGTGGAGGGCGGCCAGGTGGGCGACATCGCCCAGGCGGTGAGCGGCGGCCTGTCATTCCGCGAGGGACAGCAGGTAGTGCTGTTTCTGAAGGGCA
This sequence comes from Caldilineae bacterium, assembly GCA_037446815.1. Lineage (GTDB taxonomy): Bacteria > Chloroflexota > Anaerolineae > DTLA01 > DTLA01 > DTLA01. Next base: position 4,505 of record JBBIHX010000056.1, read on the forward strand.
CGGCGGTGCTGGGTGGGCCGCAGGGCGTATACGTGGCATCGGACGGCACGGTGGGCGACCGGCCGCTGTCGGCGTTTCTGGACGAGGTGCGCGCCGCCGCCAACGCCAGCCGCTAGGGTAACGGGCGCGGTCAACGGGTATACCTCGGCATCGCCACGCGCATGAATACCTTCGGGAGGGGAACACATGAGCACAGAGAGCACCGGCCTTTTCACCGCGCGCAAGATCGCCGAGGCTCTGGGCGTTCCGGAGTCCAAGGTAAAGAAAGCCCTCAAGGAATTAGGGATTGAACCCACGACCAAGAAGGGCGCCTGCGGTTACTACTCCGCGGAAGTGCTGGCGCAGGTGAAGCAGGCGCTGGAGCAGGCGAAGTAGCCTCCGCCCGCGCCTCGCACAAGACTTCACGCCGCGAGCGCGGCGAAACAGTTCGGCGCGGGTCGCCTACGGCGCCGGAGGAATCGTGATCTTCACGACATAGGGACTGTGATCCGAAGCGCCGCGGGTGAGGTCAAACGGGATGAGCGGCGCGGCCCGAACGTAAGGCTCCAGGGCAGGAGACACCCAAATCTGGTCAATGGACTGTTGCCATACCAGAGGGTGCCGCCACCCGGCATCGTACAGCGCAATCGCCTGTGGGCTTGGGTCGCGGAAGTTCATGTCCCCCAGCAGGAGCGTGTAGCCGTCCAGGTAGGGGCCCATCGCCTGCACGAGGAATGAGACTTCGGCAGCATAGGGCCGCAGGTGCACGACAAACACGTGGAGGGTCAGGCCGCTGGGGGTGAGGATCTCTGCGTGCATCCCCGCGCGCGTGCGGCCGGGTTCGTCGCCCGTCTCAAAACTGCCCGGGTAGTTCGTGGCCTGCACAATCTGGAATCGCGTGAAGAGGGCCACATGCGCGCCATCGGGGTCGCTGGATTGGCCGATGAAGTAGTTCATGCCCAGTTCCCGAGCCACCTGCCGCGCAATGGCGTCGTCATCCCTCTGCCACAGGAAAGCCTCTTGAATACCCAGGATGTCGGGGTTGGCCGCCCGGATGACCGCTAGAATCCGGGGCAAGCGATTGCCGCCCTCAGCGCCGCAGCAGCCACGGCGCGGCGGGCCGCAGCACCAGTCGCCGCTGGGATCGGTGGGGCCTGCGCCGCCGCCATTCTCTATGTTGTAGGTCATGACGGTAATCGTCTCGCCCACGGGCGTGGGGGTAGCCACGTCGGCTCCGCACGAGGCGAGCAGCACGCCGGCAATCGCCACCAGAAGGAGAACCCCGCGCGGTCTCAACCTGCCCATACCGCCCTCCCGATATGTCTGCCCGGGCATCCCACCGACATCGCACGGCATCGTCGCGGCCACGGTCAAGCGGGAGGCGCAGGCGACTCCATGCCACGGGCCACCGGCAGCCATCGTGGCGCCGACCGAAACGAAAAGGCGACTTCATTTGGGCGTGGCGCTCCGAGCGCCTTCGCCCAAATGTTCACTTCATCTGGCCGTTGGCAGGCTTCTCCGTCGGGCGGTCGTTCTTGGGCGCGTGCGACAGCCCCAGCAGCCGCCCCGCGCTCCCAAAGAAGATGGCCAGCACCTGCCGGAACCGCCGCCGATCCGTGAACCCCACCACAACCATCCACAGGATCACGACCCAGCCCAGGTCGGCATTCACCCGAAACAGCGCGTAGAGCGTCATCCCGTCCACGCCGCCCAAGCCCAGCAGGAGCACCGACCGCTCCCGCGTCCAGGCGAACAACACCGCCCACACCGCCACCCACGCCAGGGCAAACCCCGCGGGGAACAGGCCGCTCAGCACGAAGTAGGCCAGGATGCCCAGCGCCAGCGCCGCGTCAAAGGTGATGTCCTGTTCGCCCACCCAGGTCGGGCGCCAGTTTGGGTCGCGGCGGGCCAGTGCCCCGTCCACGCTGTCGGTGCTCCACGCCAGCAGGCCGAGCACCACCGCCGGCACCAGCGCCTGCCTACCCCAGACCAGGCCCATAACCACCAGCACAAATCCCGCAATCAGCCGCGAGAAGGTCAACACATCCGCCAATCGCTTCATGTCCACCTCCTTACGCGCCTGCGCAGTTGCAGACCGGGCCGCGCCTTCGCCGATGCCCGTCGGGCGGCCCTACACCTTCATGATTTCCTCCACCTCCAGCGTTACAGCGCGGGCAGAGATGGCGATTTCCCGCGCCGCCAATACCATCGCCCAGAGCACCAGGCCCATCCCGGCGAGGAATACCCCCAGCGCCAGGATGTTCAGGAACCCGCTCGCGACAAACAGGCTCGCCGCGATGACAAACGCGTCCACGACGAATGCGATGACGGCCGCGAACAGGTTGTACACGGCGTTGCGCTGGATGCGCAGGCGGGCCAGCAGGTCGGGTATCTGGCGCTCAATCGCTTCCAGGCGCGCCCTGGCCTGGGGCGTCTCGCGCCGCGGCAGCAAGTCAAGCCGCTCGCGGCCCAGCGCCCGCAGGCGGTCGTTGATGCGCCCGTAGCGGTTCTGCATCCCGAGCAGCAACAGGCCGCTGGCCGAAATCATCACCGCCGGCGCGAGAATCGTTTGAATGGCCTGCGCTGCCGCTTCAACCGGAACCTGCATCCCATTCCTCCGACCTATTCCGCCTTCTTCCCGCGCGGCGGCAAGGGCAGGAAGGCGCTCGTCCGTTCCACGTACTCCTTGTACTGCGGCTTCGTCTCCACCAGCGTCTTCTCCAACAGCGCCACGCCCGACACCCGAAGGAGCAGCAACGTCATGATGACCGGGCTGAATACCGTCCACCAGCCGCCCGCCGCCACCGCGATGAGGTAGTAGCCCCACCACTGCGCCGAATCGCCGAAGTAGTTCGGATGGCGGGTATACCGCCACACGCCCCTGTCCATCACCTTGCCCCTGTTGGCGGGGTCGGCTTTGAACCGGGCGAGTTGCCAATCGCCCACCGCCTCAAAGAAGAACCCGATGACCCACACGATTAGCCCCAGCCCATCCAGCACCGTCAGGCGGGCGGGCGCGCCCGTGTATTGGGCGGCCAGCAGCGGCGCGGAGATGATCCACATGAGCGCGCCCTGGGTCAGGAACACGCGGAAGTAACTCTTCCACCAGAAACTCGCGCCCGCTTCCTCGCGCCACTTGCGATACCGAAAGTCCTCGCCCTTGCCCCAGTTGCGCCACAGGATGTAGCCCGACAGCCGCAGGCCCCAGATGGTTACCAGCGTCATCAGCAGCGCCTTGCGCGCGATGTAGCCATCGGTGAGGGCGAAATACACCCAACCAACGACGACGAACCCCAGCCCCCAGAAGATGTCCACGATGCTGGCGTCCCGCTTGACAAGGCTGGCGATCCAGATGGCGGTCATGTAGGCCACGACAACCAGCGCCGCGATGCCCCAAATCGGCAATATGCCCATGCGCGTTACCCCCTGTGGGTCTGGCTCCGAATACCAGTATGGCACGCAAAGCCGCCGCCGTCAAGCCTGGCCGGGGCGCTACGATGCTTTCGGCAGTCTCCCCCTCACCCCAGCCCTCTCCCGACGGGCGAGGGAGCCTAGCCTTGCCTCTGAGCGGTGAAACCGCTCGGCCCGATGCTTTAGCGTCGGGCGGGCGCCCGCGCCATCCGTACCATCCACGCAGCCCACGCCAGCCATGGATACCGCTTCTCCGAGTCGGTTTCGTCTCGTGTTGGTGAAACGCATGGACACTCTCCTCGCGTGTCGTTGCGAGCGAAGCGAAGCAACCTCACGCCCCAGAGATTGCTTCGGGCGCTCCGCGCCCTCGCAATGACAAATACCAACAGACTTTGGAACCGAATCGTTTCTCCGCATGGATTCGCGCTTGTTCGCGGTATTGGACAACCCGCGCACCCGCCGCTATCATAAGTCCGCGGGGAGCGCGCAATCGCCCCCGCGAGGAGGTGTGCGCGATGAAATGCAGTCGGCGCGAGTTCCTGGAAGGGTTGGGCATTGTCCTGTCGGCCATTGTCCTGTCGCGGTGCAAGCCGCCCGGAAAGAAGGATGCCTGGGATCGCGTGCGCGACGCCTGGTATGGCCTGGATCAACTGGCCAAGGACGCCGTGGACTTGGAGCGAGGCCAGAAGACCCGCGACAAACTCATCGCCGAACACCTGGCCGCGCTGGACAGCCTTGTGCAGGCGGGGCTGGTCGGCGCGGGCGAGGCCGACGACATCCACGTGGCATTCCAGGCCGCCGCCCAGCACGTCTGGCGCGCCAACGCCCCCATCACATGCTACATCCCCGCCCCGTATCCGCAGTATCGCATCATGAGCGCCAGCGACCTGGCCGAGCAGGCCGACATCCTGGCCGACATGGCCGCGCGCAGCGCCATTGACCCCGCCACCGTCGCCCAGGCCCAGGCGTCCATCCAGCGCGACATGGCCGTCCTGCTGCTGACCAGCGAGGACGAGAAAGCCCTGATTGAGGCCCTGCGGCAGACCGCCGGCGACAGCGCGTCGTTCCCGTCGCTGGAGGAACTGCAACTGGACATTCCGCCCGAGGCGATGACCGCCGCCACGCTGTTGGTGGACATCCTGCTGGGCAAGAAGTAGCGCGCCATGGACAAGCCGCGGCTCCAGACGCTCATCCTGGAGATGACCCAGGACTGCGATCACGCCTGCCTATACTGCTACAACCCGTGGCGACGCGACGGCGCAGAGCCTGCGCCCGCACGCCCCCCGACCGACGCGCCCGCGCTGCTGGCCCATGTGCTGGCGCAGGTGCACTGCGGGCACGTAACGCTGACGGGCGGCGAGCCGCTCCTGTGCGGCGACCTGGCCGAGACGGTCGGCTTCCTGTCGGGCCGAGGCGTGCGCGTCAACCTCATCACCAACGGCCACCGTCTGACCGATGCCCTCGCCGCCGAACTCATACAAAGCGGCGTGAGCCTGTTCGCCGTGCCGCTGCTGAGCCACCGCCGCGAGGTGCACGATGCCCTGTGCGGCGCCCCAGGCGCTTTTGACGCCGCGCTGGCCGCCCTTGCCCGCATCCGCGCCCACAGCGGCAGGGCCACGGTCGCCTTTGTCGCCACCCGACTCAACATCGCAGACCTGCGCGATACCCTGCGCCTGGCCTTTGCCTTTGGCGTGCGCGGCATCCAGTTCAACCGCTTCAACCCAGGCGGGCGCGGCGCTGCTCACCTAGACCTCTTGCCGACGCTGGAGCAGGTGCGGGAGGCCCTCGCCGTCGCCGATGCGACCGCCGCCGAACTGGGCCTGACCGTGGCCATCTCCATCCCCATCCAGCCCTGCCTCGTAGACGTGGACGCATACCCGAACCTGAACTTCGGCTTCTGCGCCGCCGGGACCGACCGCGCCTACTACACGCTGGATCGGGCCGGCAACGTTCGCCCCTGCAATCACAGCGGCACCGCGCTGGGCAACGTGTGGGAGCGGCCATTCGCGGACATCATCGCGGGGCAAGCGATGGCGGAGTTCGCGGCGGCGATCCCGCCGTTCTGCGAGGCGTGCCGCATGCGCGCCGCGTGTCAGGGCGGGTGCAAGGCCGCGGCGCAGGTGTGCTACGGCGACCTGCGGGCCGAGGAGCCATTCCTGCGCGCCAATCTCGCCTCGGCGCGGCCGCTCATCTGATCAGGCGACCCATCGGAGCAGCGCCAGCGTCCCAAGTCCCCACAGCGCCAGGTACTCCAACCGCACCCGCCAGGTGAGCCGTCCGCGCAGGTGATGTTGCAGGACGCCCGTGAGCGCGTAGGCGGTGAGCAGCAGGATGAGCGCCGCCCCGGCAGGCGTGATGCCCCACTGCGCCAGGCGACTCGCCGCGCCGCCGACCACGGCGCCGACGAGGAGCGCATGGAGCGCGACCGAATCGGGCGTGCGCTCGGGCTGCCGCAACAGGTCAACCGTGATGAGCGCCGCCGCAAAGCCACACAGCGCGCCGGCCTGGATGGGCGTAGGATCGCCCGTCAGGACCGCCATGAAGGCCGCCAGCGCCACGCCGTAGTCGGCAACGGTGAGCAGCCACCGCGCGCGAGGGTATGAGCCGCCGGCAGCGTCCACCGTGGCCCACTCCAGGTACAGGATACCCACCATGAGCGCGCCCACCGCAACGGCCAGGCCCGCGACCGAAGCCCCCGACCGCAAACGCGCCGCGTGGCCCACGGCGGCAGCCGCGAAAAGGGCGGGCGTGGGCCAATAGTGGGCCGTGTGGCTTAACTCGCCGCGCGCGGCCTTGGGGTGCGCCGCGATGATGTCGTGCGTGCCGAGCGCGGCGGCGACGGCCAGCGCCAGGGCCAGCACAGGCGTCGCCGACAGGGTGCATGCCCACGACACCTTGCCCAGCGCCGCGTTCACGGGGCGGCTGTAGGCGCCCACCCACGGCGCGAGGGCCACGCCCAACGCCAGATACGATGCCACCGTGAGGGTTTGCGTGCGCGGGAACCTCACCTGCGCCTCTCCGACGGGATTTGCTGCGGAGGATTGTATGGGCAGCGGGGCGAGGTGTCAAGGGCGACTCGCTCCCGATTCGGTTCCAAGGTCTGTTGGCACCCACCGTCATTCTGAGCGGCGAAGCCGCGAAGAATCTCGCCCCTCACCCCAACCCTCTCCCAAAGGGCGAGGGCGTATCGCCTTCGGCTCAGCATGACAGAGCGGGTAGGCGGCGTGCGGGGCAGACCAACACAAGATGAAACCGACTCTCGCTCTCGATTAGCAGTCGGCCATCGCACAACAAGAGCATGCGATGCCCGAAGCGATCTCTCATCCCCATTCGTGTAGATTCGTGTCACTGGTGGATGAAGTTCCAGGAGACTGCTTTGCTAGGCTCGCGGCATAACGTGCGACGCACCTCGGAGGTGCGTCGCACGTTGGCGCCATCCGTCATGGCGAGCGAAGGGGAAGCAACCGAGGGCGGGAAGGTTCCCCGCTGCACATGTACGGGCCACCGGCCGGTCGCCCGTATATGCGAATAACATGAACCTACGCGAATGGAGCAACCGTATCCACGGATAACACGGATTGCACGAATAGGTGTGAGTTCTCCGGCGGCTCGCGCCTCGGAATGACAGCCCCAGCAGACCCTGAAACCGAATCGCGATTTGCCCGCGCGCTGCTGCGGTGCTACAATCCCCGCACAAAGGAGGCCCGCGCCATGATGAACATCCGCTCGTCCCTGCTTCATGCACTCGCCGACACCCGCCGCTGGCCCCTTCGCGTGCTTGCCCTGGCGCTCGTCCTGGCCCTGCTCGTCCCCGCGGCCGCACAGCAGCCATCGGCCTACGACCCCGCCATCGCCGACATGATGGCCCAGATGACCGACGCCACGCTCATCCGCTACGTGTCCGAACTCAGCGGCGAGACGGTCATCCACCTGGGCGACCCGCCCGTGCCGGAGACCCTCATGACCCGCTACTCGCGTTCGCCGCAGATGATAGACAAGGCGGCGCAGTATCTGGTGGAGTTCTACCGTCGCATCGGCCTGCCCGTGGAGGTGCAGCGCTTCGGCGACTACAACTGGCCCAACGTCATCGCCACGCTGCCGGGCGCGACGCAGCCCGACAAGGTCATCGTCCTCTGCGCCCATTTTGACGACGTGTCCGAGCAGCCCATGACCTGGGCGCCCGGCGCCGACGACAACGCCAGCGGCACCGCCGTCGTCATGGCCGCCGCCGAAATCCTGCGCCACTACACCTTCGCCTACACCATTCGCTTCGCCCACTTCTCGGGCGAGGAGCAGGGGATGCTGGGCAGCCTGGCGTATGCGCAACTTCAGCGAGCATCCAATGCGGACATCGTGGGCGTGCTGAACCTGGACATGCTGGCGTGGAATAGCGACGCCGCGCCCATCATGGAACTTCACGCGGGGATGCGCCAAGACAGTTATCCGATAGCCCTAGCGTTCGCGGGGGTCATCGCCGACTACGGCCTGCCGTTGGAGCCGGAGATCAAGCGGGCCGCCTCCATCAGCGCCAGCGACCACTCCTCGTTCTGGACATATGGCTATCCCGCCGTGCTGGCCATTGAGGACTTTCAGGACTTCAACGCCCACTACCACACCACGGGCGACCGCGTGAGCGCCTTCAACGTGCCCTACTACGCGGCCATGGCCCGCGCCAGTTTGGGCACCATCGCCGTGTTGGCCCAGCGCTTGGGCGAGCCAACGTGGACGCCGACAGCCACCGCCACCCCTACCCCGACGCTCACTGCCACGCCGACGGCCACGCCCACGCCGACGCTGACGCCGACTCCCACACCCGTCTGGCCCCTCCAGCCCTACAGGATCATCTTACCGCTCATCATGCTGTAACGGAGGCAGGGCAGCGGGCCAGGGTCCCGCGCCGGGCCGCACGCCGCCGTATCCCAGGGGCGGGGCTAGGGGCCGGGCATGGCGCTGGGCGGCAGGACGAACGGCTCAAACCGCTCCCGCTTGGCCTTGCACACCGGGCAGACGCCAGGCGGATGCTCGCGCGCGCACAGATAGCCGCACACGCGACACCGCCAAAGCCGAATGCCGCCGGCGGGTTCGGGGGCGGGGGCGCGCTTGCCCCGTTGGGCGGGGCGGCGCTCCGGAACGGATTGCAGCGGGCGCTTGCCCTCCAGCACCTCGTCCGAGACGTACAGCGCGCAGTAGCACGCGCCCCAGTCGTACAGGTCGGGGTCCCGATAGTCGCACGGGCAGATGATGTCCAGGTCCTCATCCTTGTTGCCCGAGGCAAGGCGGCACGGGCATGCCCAGTAGCCGTAGCGGTCCTCGTTGGTCAGCAGGCCCTCTATCAGCCCGAGCGTCCATGCCTCGTCGGGGTTCAGATGGTACCCTCCCGCCTCGGCGTCGGCCTTGAGTTGCTCGTAGGTCTTCCGCACCCGTTCGGGGTCCACCGTCATGCGCCGAAAACCCTCCTGTACTCGTCCTCGCGGTAACCTATGATGCACTCGCCGTCGGCAAACACCATGGGGAAGGCGGGGTTAGGCGTGTGCTTGCGCAGTTCCTCCATGACGCGCGCCTTCTCATCGCCGGGCAGCAAGTCCACGTAGATGAGGTCAAACCCGCCCTCGCCGAATCGCTCCTCAAGCCATGTCCTTGCCTTCCGACACCAGCCACACGTGCTCAAACCGTACATCAGGGGACGCTGCCGGGTTGCTTTGTCCATATTCGCGTTCTCCTTGTGCTTAGCAAACTACCAACCGTAGTACACAATTTAGATGCGGCCGCAGGGGAGAGGGGTTCGCCCTCCGCCGACTACTCGGCCCAGACCCACAGGCCCTTGTTGGACAGGGTGTAGAATTCATCCGACAGGATGCGGTAGTGCACCGATTCCTCCTGGGCCAGGCGCTGGAACATGGCTTTGCCCAGCGGGTCGGTCGTGGATTCGGCGAGCCGCCGGTAGCGATCCTCGGCCTTGCGCTCGGCGTCCATGGCGAGGTTGAGCACATCTACCACTTCGCGCAGGTTGGTCTCCTGCTGCGGAGCGCGCCCGCCCTCCGGCTTGGGCGCGGCGAAGTCCTTGCCCTCGTAGGCGATATACCGGCCCGCGCCCAGCGACTGCACAAGGTCAAGCAGTTTCTGCTCGTGGTAGGCCTCAAAGTCGGCCAGTTGCAGAAGCAGCGCCTTGCCCTGGGGATTGGCGGTCTTCTCGGCGGCCGAGAGGTAGAATTGACGCGCGGCGCGTTCGGCCTCTATGGCCATCTGCACGGCTTCCAACAGTCCTTTGTCATCCATGTGCGTCCTCCGAAGGTGGTTGTGCGTAGGATACCGTCGGCGCGGCGATTTGTCAAGGCGGGAGATGAGGGGGCGGCGCATGGCCGCGCGAGGCTGGAGCCGCCGTGATGAGGGTGTGGAGCAAATTGGCAATTTGCTCCACGGGGGCGTGGGGTGGGCGGATGGCCGCGCGGGGCTAAAGCCGCCGCGCTGAGTGGGTAGACCCAGCCCGCAGGGCTTTGTGCACGCAGCCCAACGTTAAAGCGTCGGGCGGGACGTTGGAGGGGACGCAGCCCAGTCCTGTCACCCTGAGCGCAGCGAAGGGTCTCGCTTTGCGAGATTCTTCGCGGCTCCGCCGCTCAGAAAGACAGATTGCGGCGGGCGTGGGGGCATGGCCGCGCGGGGCAACCGATTCGCTCACCGCGGAGACAGAGAGGACGCGGAGAATGGTACAAACTCTGTGCCCTCTGTGCCTCTCTCTACGGTGTGTTCTTGCGCACACGAAAAACACCAGAGTCGGTTCCAAACTGTGTTGGTGAAACGAAGACACACTCTCCTCGCGTGTCATTGCGAGCGAAGCGAAGCAATCGCACGCCCCGGGGATTGCTTCGGGTGCTCGCGCCCTCGCAATGACAGCCACCAACAGACTCTGGAACCGAATCAAACACAACCTGCAAGTCGCCCTTATCAACCGCCGGACCCTGCGCTAGTCTTCGGCAGCAACGCCGTGTCGGGAGGCTGCTATGTTGCGCAGGGCCATCGTTCGCTCGTTTGATGCCGAATCTCGCGTCGCCGTTGTGGAGTACTGGGGCGACGCCGACCGGCGCACCGAGTCGGTGCGAGTCGCCACGCACCTGGACGCCGACATGCTGTCGCCGGGCGCGCTGGTGGAGGTCTGGGCCAACCCCGCCGACCCGCCGGACCAGGCCCTCATCGTGGCCTCGCGCGCCAACCCCGCAAGCCCCGACCAGACCATCATGCACGCCCACGACCGCCTGGATAACCTGTTCGGCCCGGCGTCGCTGGCGTCCCGCTGGTACAACCGCGTGGCCGCGCCCACATCCCCCAATGCCCACGACGCCGAGTTCACGGCCAGCCCCATCGGCGCGAACGGCTGGGCATGGGCGGCGGAACCCGGGACGGCCACCGGCTCCGGTTGGAACCTATCCTGGTATCCGCACTGGCTGTATGTGTGGCAGTCCACCACCGCCAACCCCAACCCCGCCGAATTGCGGTGCACCGACCCGGGCAAGTTGCCGCGCTACAAGATGGCGCTCCTGTTCTTCTACCCGGCCACCAGCGCCAAACTCGTCCTCCGCTCCGTCAAGGACGCCGACAACTACACCGAGTTTGAGATGTCCAGCGCGGGCATCAAGGCGTACAAATGCATCGGCGGCGTCCGCTCGCAGGTGGGGAACACGGTGCCCATCTACCCCACGTACTACTTCCTCATCTTGGGCAACCACCCCACGGGCGATTATCTGACCTGGCAATGGGGCACGCCGTGGGGCGCGGGGTTCGTCAACCTGCCCGCCGACGCCTCGCCAGGGTTGCGCGCGGCCGACATCGCCTACTACTCCCTGCAATTCTACCGTGGCACCATCAACTTTGAGACGTTCCTGGTGGACGCGGTGCGATTCTGGGCGTAGGGGTGGCTAGAAGACGCGACGCGATCGCCACAACAGGTAGAGCACACTGCCCAGAGCAAGGAGGACGAGAAGGCCCCGACTGCCCACGCGCACCCAGATTTCCCCGAGGAGAATCAGGGTCAGCAGCCAGCCCACATAGCCGCGCACCTGCCGCCACGGGTCGGCGCGCGGGGCCGAATGCCGGACGGGTTCGGCGACGGCGCGGGCGCGACGGGCATCATAGGCGGCGCGGCGGGCCGGATCGCTCAGAATGCGGTGCGCCTCGTTGATTTGCTGCATCCGCGCCGTGGCGTCGGGGCTGGGGTTTACGTCGGGATGATACTTGGCCGCCAACCGCCGATAGGCCGCGTCTATGACCTCCGGCTCGGCGTTGGGGTGCACCTGCAGAATGGCGTAGTAGTCGGGTTCCTGGTCCATGGCACGAGTATAGCGGGAACCGGCCTCCGGGCCAAATGGGAGGCCCCGTTCCTTCGGCGAGCGCACGCCAATCGTAGGGAAAACGTAGGGAAAGCGTCAAGCAGCACGTGCGGACTTGTGCTATTCTGCATACAGAACAAAGGCATGGTTCTTGGCCATATCGTCAGGATGGCTGGTGGCCTGACCCAGAGCTTCCCCCGAAAGCGTGCGTCAGGAACCATGCCTACATAGGGTATCTCTTCTTCTCCTCCTTTTTACATAGAGAGCCGAGGCGGCCCACCTCGGCTCTCAGCATGTCTGGACGCGGGCCCCGCCCTCACAACCGTCATTCTGAGCGGCGAAGCCGCGAAGAATCTCGCAACCCGAGACCCTTCGCT
>JBBIHX010000057.1:0-16440 GCA_037446815.1 Caldilineae bacterium
TGCGGTTCGCCTACCCCTTGCCCGCGCTGAAGGAATACCGTATCGCCGTGGCGGGCGAGGGGGCGCTGGTGTCGTTCTGAACGGCGGAGGCCGTGAGGAACCTCGTAGAGCAAGTTGCCAACTTGCTCTACTCTGCCCAATCCGTGACATCCGGGGATATACCGTGGAGAGCAATCGCCTCGCTCGCAAGGACGGATGGCGAATCCCCAGCGCCTATGGGCCGACGGCGAATGTCCTGTCCATGGTCAAATCGGTCTGGAACTCGCGCACCGCGCCATCCGCGCCCCGGATGACGACCCGCAGCGGGGTGCCCCACGTCCCTGGCTGCTTCTGCACGTACAGGCGGTACGGACTTCCCACGGCAGGCGCGGGCAACCGATAGCGAAAGACAACCTCCTGCGCCTCGCCGGGCTTGAGCACCAGCAGGCCATCCCACACCGCCAGCCCAGCCTCCGCCTCGGCCAGGTCGCCGTCCTCCAGCCCCTCGCGGCCCAGCAGTTCGGCCCCGGCGGGCACAAATACGCGCACGTAGTCCCAGTAGCACCGATCCATCATGTCCTGGTACGTGTCGCCGTAGCGCGACTCGTGCACGCACACGTCCAGGCGGGCCTGCGACGCATGGCTGTAGCGAATTTGGAGCGTCGCCGTGGCATCGGCCAGGTCCACCGTGTACGTGATGGCCTGCCGAATCATGGGGTTCACCTTGTTGAACCCCGCATTGCTGTCCACGACGAACAGGTAGTCGCCCTGGGTGGGGACGATGCTGCCGTCCCACTTCCGTTCGCGGAGCGCGTCCTGCGCGGGCGGCAGGTACAGCAACAGGTGGCGTTCGTCCAGCAGGCGGAGGGCCGTCTGCCCGAGTTCGGCCAAGTCCAGTTTGGCCGTGTCCTTCAGCAGGCGCTGCATGACCGACTTGGCCAGGACGCCCATGAAGTTCTTGCGGAGGTTCCACCATTTGGGGTCGTCGCTGGTGATGCTCGGCCCGCCCACCGGCGACGCCCAGTAGTGCTGGATGCGATCCATGAGGTTATCGGCGGTGATGGTGTCGTCGTACTCGTCCAGGCGGATGGGGTCTGCGGCGGCCACCAGCAGTTGCAGCGCGGGCGTGTCCATGGCAACGACGCCGTGCACCTTTTCGCCGGTGTCTTGTTCGTACAGTTCCCATGCTTTGCGGGCCGACGTCGGGAAATCGGCCCACCAGTTGGCGTCGCGCAGTAGGAGAATCTGCGCCCACATGTGGGTCTCCAGCGCGATGGGCGGGATGGGGTGCGGCTTGGTCAGGTCTATGACCGAATAACTGTCGGCGAACGTGATGGATGTAACCGCGCCTTTGTCCACCTCCACGATCCCCACGCCGCTGATGAACCCGCCCGTGGCGCGAATTTCGTCGCTGTTCTGGGCGAGAATGAGATACCTGCGCGGTTCCGTGGCCCCTAGCAGTTCCGGCGCGGCCCTCAGGAAATCCGGTGTGGAGGCCAGGACGGGCAATGCCCGATCCAGCAGAGGCGCGAAACGCGCCAGCCTGGGCGACAGGCGGCGGGTGTCCACCCTGCGCCACGCCTCCAGCGCCCGGCGCAGGGCCTGCTCCGCGTCCGCCACGGCTTGCGCATTGCCCGACGGGCGCGTTGCCAGGGCAGCCATCGCTGCGCCCATGCCATCGGGCAGGGCCGCCACGGCGGGCCGCACCTCGCCGTACAGCAGCACGCCGCCGTCCAGCAGGTGCTGCGCCATGTCCATCAGATGGGGCAGCGCGGCCAGGTCGCCCCCGACGCCGGGCACCCAGCCGAACCACGCTGCGGCCTGGGCGAGGAATCCCCAGTCGCGACGCGCCGACGCCGCCAGTCGCCGGGCCGCGTCCAGGTGCGCGCCCAGTTCATCGGCGGCGCCCGCGCGGCTCAACCCGCGAAGCCCCTCTGCTTGCACCGCGCGCCAGTAGGCCGCCTCGGCCCTCGCCTGCCCGATCAGGCCCGGAAGGCGCGCCACTCGCGGCCCCAGGAAGACAAGGAGCGCGGCCAGAAGCGCGGCGACGACCCAAAACAGCGGTGTGCGATAGAAGCGGCGCGACGTGGCCTCAATGCTCATCGTTGTACCCTCGTGAGAGGCCCCGCGGGTTCCTGTGTGAACCCGGCAGGGACAAGATGCTCGCCCGTTACGAAGATGGGGCGGCGCGCGAGATTGTCGGCGATGAAGCGGGCCAGCCACTCCTCATGCGGCAGGGCAGCATCTGGCAGCGCAAGGTCGGGGTTGCGGCGCTGCACCTGAGCCCGGTACCAGCCAAACTGGAGCAGGCCCACGGAAATCGGCTCGCCCTGGAAGGCGCCGTCCAGCCCCCAACGGGCATACCACAGGGCGAAGGTGTGGCGGTCGCCGTCGGCGAGGACGATGGCATCGGAGGGGAGCGCGGCGAGCGACGCGTCCACGTACTGCTGGGCCTCGCGGTCGCCGCGCAGATCGCAGGCCGCCCAGTCCATCGCCAGCGAGAGCGCGGGCAGGGCCACCAGCGCCGCCGCGATGCCCGCCTGTGCCAGCCGCGTGAGGCCCTTTCGCTGCGCCCGCATGCGGTCGGCGATGTCGGCCAGGCCCGCCGCGATCCACGCCGCGAACACGGCCAGCGCGGGCAAGAGGTACACGTAGGAATCCGTTGTGTCGTAGCCGATGGCGTACACGGTGATGGCTACAAACAGCCCCAGCAGTCCCCACGACGCGCGCGTGTCCCGCTCGTGGAGCGCGATGGCCCCCCACAGGCCCAGCGCGATGCCCCAGACCTTGAACTGGCCCACCAGCAGCGCGGCCCACGCGCCCATGCGGGAGGGCCATTCGGCGAGGGGCAGCGCGAAGACGTACTGACGGTACGGCGCGGCGGAGACCACCCACCAGAACCGCGAGGGCGTGCGCGGGTCGCCCCAGTTGATGGCGGGAGAAGCCGCCGCCCGCAACGGCACGTACAGGTAGAAGCACAGCCCCAGCGCCACAAGTCCGGCGGCCTCGCCCCAATCCCGCCGCTCGGCGCGACGGCGCTGTTCCCAGGCCCAGACCGCCACGGGAATCAGGCAGGCGGCGATGAGCAGATGATGCGCCATGCCCAACCCGAACAGCAGCCAGGCGATCCGCCAGGCGCGTCTGCTTCCCGTGTTGCGCCAGTGGAGGATCGCGGCCAGGAATCCCACCGCGAGCAGGCTGCCCAGGGCGTACACCTCGGCGATGACCGCCTGCCCCCAGGGTATGGGCGCGAAGGCCCACAGGAGCGCCGCCGACAGCGCCGCCGGCCACCGCGATTCCCCGATGAGCGCCGCGCACAAACGGAACAGCGCCCAGGCCGCTGCCGCGCCCGCCACGGCCGAGAGGAGCGCCACGCGATGGGCCGGGGTGCCCCAACCCACCGCCAGGAACAGCCGTGCCAGCAGGGTGTACAGCGGGTAGCCGGGCGGGTGCGGAATCCCCAGGGTGCGGGCCGCGGCAATCAGGTCGCCGCCGTCGGCGCCGTCGTGCGCCCACGTAAGGCCGGGCGGGAGCGTCGCCACGTACACGGCCAACGGGACGGCGAAGGCCGCAATCGCCGCCGCCCTCAACGCGCGGGGGGAGGATGGGCTACGCACGCTGCGTTTCATCTCCCCAGCGCCCTCCGCAGCAGAAATCGCGCCATGCCCAGCGCGAAGCCGACGCCCAGCGCCGTCGTCCGCGCCCACAGCAGCATCGGCGACGCCAGCGCCACGGCCAAGTCCTTGCCCGCGGCCCGCCACGCGAACGGGAGGGTCGTCGCCGTCAGCGCCAGGGCCGCGCCCGCGGGCCACCAGAAGGATACCAGCCCCGCCCCCGCAGGCACGCACAACGCCAACGTCAGGTAGAACAGCACCAACTGCGCGCGCTGCGACAGGGGCGTGTGCGTGTCGCGCGCCAGTTTGTTGGGGTGGGTTCGCACAATCCTCGCCTTCCAGAAACCGATGCGGAACTTCTTGGACATATACGCCCGCAGCGATTCCGTGTGGCGGTGGTAGACAATGGCGTCGGGGACGAACACCAGGCGATATCCTCGGTTCGCAAGGCGGAACGAGAAGTCTTGATCTTCGTCAAAGGGGAGCGTGGGGTCAAACCCGTCGTTGGCCAGAAACACGTCGCGGCGATAGGCGGCGGAATACGTGTCCACGAAGTCAATGTCCTGTAGCGGCGTGAGGAGGCGGTATTTGTCCTCGTACTCCAACTGGACGAAGCGGGCCATCAGCGACCGTTGGCGCGTGCGGTAGACGCCCCGCGCGCCGGCCACCGACCCATCCGCGAACGGCGCGGCCAGGCGGGCTATCCAGTCGGGATTGGGCACACAGTCGGCATCGGTGAACAGGAGCAGCGCGCCACGGGCGGCCTCCGCGCCTCGGTTTCGGGCCGCCGCGCGTCCGGCGTGGGGGATGCGCACAACTCTCGCCCCCGCCGCTTCGGCGATGGCTGCCGTGTCGTCCGCCGAGCCGTCATCCACCACGATGACCTCGTAGTCGGGCGGGGCTCCCGCCTGGCTGCGCAAGGCGTCCAGGCACGCGGGCAGCGTCGCCGCGGCGTTGCGGGCGGGGACTATGACGGAAACCGCCGGCGATAAACCTTCGGGCATGCGTTCCCTCCGGCCCGTATTATACCCGCGGCGGCCGAGATGCAAAACGCCCCGCGCCGGTCCGTCCGAGATGTTCCGCCGCTCCGCCGCGGAGTAATGACGGGGGCGAGCACGTAGGGGCGACCGGCCGGTCGCCCTTGTGGCGCTGCCCTGACTGCGCCAAGCGCGGCGAAGTGAGGCAATCTCGGGGCACAGCAGCCACAGATGGCACGGATTGCGCGGACAGCGTTACGTGCGATGCACCTGGGAGGTGCGTCGCACGTTTACCTTCGCGCTATTTGGCCGCGCCTCGCGCCTACGCCTTCTGCACCCGCACGGCGGCCACTTTGAATTCCGGAATCTTGGAAACCGGGTCCAGCGCCGCATGGGTCAGCACGTTGCCCAGCGCCTCCGCGAAGTGGAACGTCATGAACACGACGCCGGGCCTGCACCGCTGCCCCACCGCGGCCCGCGCCTTCACCCGCCCGCGTCGGGATTCCACCACAACCCAATCGCCGTCGGCAACGCCCAGGCGGGCCGCGTCCTCGGCGTTGATTTCCACGCGCTCCTCAGGGGCCAGTTTGTTCAGCCCGGCCACGCGGCGCGTCATGGTGCCGGTATGGTAGTGCTCCAGCCTGCGCCCGGTGGTGAGGATGAGCGGATAGGTCTCGTCCGGCGTCTCGGTGGGCGGCACGTAATCCACCGGATTGAACTTGCCCAGGCCGCGCGAGAACTTGCCCACGTGCAGGATGGGCGTGCCCGGATGGTCAAGCGACGGGCACGGCCACTGGATGCCGCCGTTTTCCAGCCGACTGTGGCGAATGCCGCCGTAGATGGGCGCCAGCGCCGCGACCTCGTCCATGATTTGGGCCGGGGATGCGTAGTCCCAGCCCGCGTAGGGGCCGTTGGGCGCCTGGCCGAGCGCCTTCAGCGTGCGGCGCGCCAGGTCCACGACGATCTCCCAGTCGGGGCGCGCCTCGCCGGGCGGGTCAATAGCGGGCCGAATCAACTGGACGCGCCGCTCCGTGTTGGTGAACGTGCCGGATTTCTCGGCGAACGACGCGGCGGGCAGCACCACATCGGCCAGGCGCGCCGTCTCGGACAGGAAAATGTCCTGCACCACGAGGAAGTCCAGGCTTTCCAGCGCATGGATCACATGCTGGCTGTCGGGATCGCTCATGACCGGGTTCTCGCCGGTAACGTAGAGGGCCTTCAGCCGACCCTGCGCGGCGGCATTGAGCATCTCCACGATGGTGAGGCCGGGCTTGTCGCCGAAGGTAGCACCCCACGCCTGGGCGAACTTCTCGCGGGCCTTCTCGTCGGCGACGCGCTGGTAGCCGGGGAAGAAGTCGGGGAGGCAGCCCATGTCGCACGCGCCCTGCACGTTGTTCTGGCCGCGCAGCGGGTTGACGCCGCCGCCACGGATGCCCATGTTGCCCGTGAGCATTTGCAGGTTGGCGCACGCTTGCACGCCCTGGTGCCCCGACGTGTGCTGGGTAACGCCCATGGCGTACACCAGGGCGGCGGGCTTCGCCGTCGCGTACAGGCGCGCCGCCTCGTACAGTTTCGCCACGGGCACGCCGGTGATTTCGCTCACCCGTTCGGGCGTGTACTTCTCCACCACCGCCCGCCACTCGTCAAACCCTTCGGTGCGGGAAGCGATGAACTCCTTGTCTTCCCAGCCCTCTTTCAGGATGATATGCGCCAGGCCGTTGACCAGGGCGATGTTGCCGCCGGGCTCAATGGGCAGGTGGATGTCGGCCCGCTGCGCCAGGTCGGTCCTGCGCGGGTCCACGACGATGAGCCTGGCCCCCTCCCGCACCGCCTTGCGGATATTGAGGCCGATAATTGGGTGCTGTTCCGTCGTGTTGGAGCCGATGATGAGGAAGGCTTTCGCCTCCTTCATGTCCTCAATGGAGTTGGTCATGGCTCCGGAGCCGAATGCTGTGACCAGACCGGTCACGGTGCTACTGTGTCAGAGACGCGCACAATGGTCTACATTGTGCGTCCCCAGCACCCCCCTTGCATACTTTTGGAGCAGGTAGTTTTCCTCGTTGGTGCACTTGGCCGATGTGAGGAGCGCGACGGCGTCGGGGCCGCTGTCCCGCACAATGGCGGCCAGCCGCTCGGCCACGAGGTCCAGCGCCTCGTCCCAGGTAGCCTCCACGAAGGCGCCATCCTTCTTGATAAGCGGCTTCTTCAGGCGCTCGGAGTGATTGATGAACTCGTACCCGAACCTGCCCTTGACGCAGGTGCGGCCTCGGTTCACGGGGTTCTCCGGGTCGCCGCGGACGCCGACGACGGTGTTGCCGCGCGTCTGGAGAATCAGGCCGCAGCCCACGCCACAGTAGGGGCAAATGGTCTTGGTCTCTGCCGTGGGCAGGCCGTAGCGCAGCCACGCCGCCGGATACAGCGCACCCACGGGGCATTTCTCCACGCACTGCCCGCACGACTCGCACGTGGATGTGGCCACGGGGCGATCCAGCACCGTCGCGATCTTGGTGCGGAAGCCGCGGTAGGCGAAGTTGATGGCGCCCAGTTGCTGAACCTCGTCGCAGGTGCGCACGCACTTGCCGCACAAGATGCAGCGGTCCAGGTCGCGGTGGTAGAACGGGTTGGAGTCGTCAATCGGGTAGGCGTGCTTTTCGCCGCGGAAGCGGTTGGTGCGAACGCCCACGTAGGCCGCCACGCGCTGGAGGTCGCAGCGGTTGTTCTGGGGGCAGGTCAGGCAATCCTCCGGGTGGTCCGAGAGGAGCAGTTCCACGACATTGCGGCGCGTTTTGTCAATGATGGGGCTGGAGGTGCGTACTACCATGCCGTCGGTGGCGGGCGTGGTGCACGAGGGCAACATGGGCCTGCGGTCGCCCTGCACTTCCACCAGGCACAGGCGGCACGCGCCGAAGGGGAGCAAGTCCTCGTCGGCGCACAGGGTGGGGATGTACACGCCGGCCTTCCGCGCGGCGTCTAGGATGGTGGCTCCGTCCTCAACGCTTACCGTCTTGCCGTCAATGGTCAGCGAAATGGTCATGTCTGCGTCTCCTTCCGTCCGAGAACCGTGGCTATTCCACGAGGACCGCGTCAAAGTTGCACACCTGGCGGCATGTGTCGCAGCGGGTGCACAGGGCCGGATCTATGACATGCACCTTCTTGCGCTCGCCGCTGATGGCGCCCACAGGGCAGTTGCGGGCGCACAGGGTGCAGCCGGTGCACTTCTCCTCGGAAATGCGGTACGTGATGAGGGCCTTGCACACCTTGGCCGGGCAGCGATGCTCCTTGATGTGCGCCTCGTACTCGTCGCGGAAATAGCGGATGGTGCTCAACACCGGGTTTGGCGCGGTCTGGCCCAGCCCGCACAGCGACCCGAGTTTCACCGTCTCGCCGAGTTCCAGGAGCAGGTCAATGTCTTCCATCTTCCCCTGGCCGGCCACGATGCGCTCCAGGATTTCCAACATGCGCTTGGTTCCCAGGCGACATGGGATGCACTTCCCGCACGATTCGCTCTGGGTGAAGTTCAGGAAGAAGCGCGCCACGTCCACCATGCACGTGGAGTCGTCCATGACGACGAGGCCGCCGGAGCCCATGATGGAACCCGCCTTCGTGAGCGTCTCGTAGTCAATCGGCCAATCCAGGTGCTCGCTGGACAGGCAACCGCCAGATGGGCCACCCGTCTGCGCGGCTTTGAACTGCCTGCCGTTGGCGATGCCGCCCCCCACGCCGAAGATGACTTCGCGCAGGGTCATCCCAAAGGGCACTTCTATCAGGCTGCTGTGCACCACCTTGCCGGTGAGGGCGAAGGTCTTGGTGCCTTTGCTCTTCTCGGTGCCCACGGCGGCGAACCAATCGGCGCCGTTGAGGATAATCGGAGGGATGTTGTTGAGCGTCTCCACGTTGTTGATGTTGGTCGGCTGTCCCCACAGGCCCTTCTGGGCGGGGAATGGCGGGCGCGGGCGAGGCATGCCGCGTTTGCCTTCAATGGACGCCATCAGCGCCGTCTCTTCGCCGCACACGAATGCCCCCGCGCCTTCCTTGATGGTAACGTCAAAACTGAAGTCGGTGCCGAAGATGTGTTCGCCCAGGAGGCCCAGGGCCCGCGCCTGCTCCAGCGCCTTGCGCAGCCGCACGATGGCCAGTGGGTACTCGGCGCGGCAGTAGATGTAGCCGTGGTCGGCGCCGATGGCGTAGGCCGCGATGAGCAATCCCTCCAGGACGCTGTGCGGGTCGCCCTCCAGGACGCTGCGGTTCATGAACGCACCCGGGTCGCCCTCGTCGGCGTTGCAGATGACGTACTTGTGCTCGCCCGGCGATTGGCGGCAGAAGCCCCACTTCATGCCCGTGGGGAACCCGGCGCCGCCCCTGCCGCGCAATCCCGATCGCTTCACCTCGTCAATCACCGCCTCGGGGGTCATCTCAAACAGCGCTTTGGCCAGCGCGGCATACCCGTCGCGGACGATGTATTCGGCCACCGATTCGGGGTCAATGAAGCCGCAGTTGCGGAGAACCGTGCGCCGCTGCGTGGCGAAGAACGGCAACTGCTTCCACGATGGAACGCCATCATACGGCTCGTCGCCGATGACCGCGAAGGCCAAATCTTTGCGCACGTTGTCGTGAAGCAGGTGCTCTTCAAGAATCGTCGGGATGCTCTTGGGGGTTACCTTGGCGTAGCAGATACGAGGCGCGCCCGGCTTGACGATGTCCACCAGCGGCTCTTCAAAGCACATGCCGATGCAGCCCACGGGGACAATCTCGGCGGACACGGGCATGTCGGCCAGTTTCTCGCGCAGGGCCGCCAGGACGTCCAGGCCGCCGGCGGCGATCCCGCACGTGCCCAGCCCGACGAGAATGCGGGTCTTGTCGGGCGGCCGTGTCCGCGCGACCTCGCTCTCGGCCCATGCGCGCAGGGAAGCGTAATCGCTATGCATGTTCTTCCTCCGCAGTCTTGCGTATGAGGCGGCGCGCCTTGTCCGGACTCAAGTTGCCATAGGTGCGCCCGTCCACGACCATCACGGGCGCCAGGCTACATGCACCGAAACAGGCGATTTTCTCCACCGTGAACAGGCCATCGGGGGTGGTGTCCTCGCCACTCCCCAAGCGCAGTTCGCTCTCCACCGCCGTAACGATGAGCGGCGACCCACGCACATGGCATGCGGTGCCCCGGCATATCTTCACGTTGTGCTTGCCCATGGGCCGCAGCCGAAACTGGGCGTAGAACGACAGGACGCCAAAGACCTCGCTGGCGGGGATGCGCAGTTTGTCGGCGATGGCGTAGATGGCGTCCTCGGAGACGTATCCTTCGGCCTCCTGGGCCTTTTGCAGGAGGGGGATGAGGTCTCCCTTGCCGGTTACGGGCGCTTGCAGGACCTCTCGGAGTTTATCGTTCAACGTGGCCTCCTTTCGGGCGCGGTTTCGCGGCGCGAGCGCCGGATGGTCGGATGCGACACGCTGGGGATTGCTGGAGAGGCACCGAGAGGGCGTGGATGGCTCTCGGGCATCATGTCGGCTACATTGCACAACATGGCGGCTTCTCTCCAACAGGATGATGAAGTGAGCGCATTATACGACGGAATGCCCGCCCCGTCAAGGATTGTGCAGCGAGGTGCGGTTGCGAAGGGCGTCGGCGGCGCGGTCGTGTAGGGCGACCGGCCGGTCGCCCGCACATGCGCGCAACCGCGACGAATTTCGTTGGGCAAATTGCCAATTTGCCCAACTTTGCCCCATCCGCGCTATTCGTAGATGACGGCCCCCGTTCCCCAACCCGCCCTGTGGGGCGCAGGCGGGGCCCGCCCGATTGTCCTCCCCGACGCTTGGCGGCGAATCCTCTACGGCGCGGGCGGCGTTGGCAGCGCGATGAGCGGCGTGAGGCCCTCGCTGGGCAGGATGCCCCAACTGACCCCGGTCAACTGCTTGATAAACTCCAGTTGCAGCACCTGCGGGTACTTCTCCAGCGCCTTGCCGCGCTCCTCAATGGCCTGGGCATCGCCGCGGGCGCGCTCAATCTCGGCTTGGGCGTCGCCTTTAGCGCGTTCAATCTCGGCTTGCGCTTCGCCTTTGGCCAACTCCACGGTCTTCTCGGCCTGATAGGTGGCGGCCTGGGCCTGGTAGCGGGCGGTCTCTATCTGCTCCTGGGCGATCTGCTGCTGCTCAATGGCGGCGATGTAATCGTCGTCAAAGGCGATTTTGCGGAGGGCGAAACTGTCCAGGATTACGCCCTTCTCGGCGAACAACGTGTGAAGCCGCTGCCCGATGTCGGCCTCCACGTTGAAGACGTCGCCGCTGTACAGTTGCTGGGCGGGATAGCGTTGCATGGTCAGGCGCACCACGCTGCGCGAGTGGAACTTCACGACGCGCTCCGTAACCATGGTCATGTTCTCGCCCACCTTGGCATAGACGTCGCGGATGTTCTCCTTCGGCACGTAGAAGCGCACGCTGAAGGTTACGGTGATGGGCTGGCCGTCGGAGGTCTGGGCGTCCACGAAGA
This sequence comes from Caldilineae bacterium, assembly GCA_037446815.1. Taxonomy (GTDB): domain Bacteria; phylum Chloroflexota; class Anaerolineae; order DTLA01; family DTLA01; genus DTLA01. Next base: position 11,052 of record JBBIHX010000057.1, read on the forward strand.
CATCGCGGAAGTCGGCGCGGCTTTCCCCGGGCTCGCGCGAGGTCTCATAGACCATGCCGCGCGTGCTGAAGCAGTTGAATTGCTGCGCGATGGGGATGCGCAGGTGGAAGCCCGGGCCGGCGACGCCGGTTACCTCGCCGAACGTGGTTACGGCGCACGCCTCGCCAGCATCCACCACGCGGGCGAACCCGGTGGACGCCAGGATGATCACCAGCACGAGCAACACGATGGCGAGTGGGCCGAGTCTGCGGGACATTTTTCCTCCTTCGGTGGGCACGGTGGTAACGAATCGGATGTTGGGTTTCTTTTGCATAGGCTGCCTCGCTGTACAGGGACTTTGGGGCCAATTGTAGCAGGTGCGAGGCAGGGCGGCAAATGCCGGGGTGTCTGGACTAGGTTTCATCTTGTGTTGGTGAGACGCATGGGCACTCTCCTCGTGTGTCGTTGCGAGCGAAGCGAAGCAACCTCACGCTCCAGAGATTGCTTCGGGCGCTCCGCGCCCTCGCAATGACAAATACCAACAGACTTTGGAACCGAATCGGCGTCTGGTATCCGCGGATAGCACGGATTGGCGCGGACAGGGGCGGGAGATTCTTCGCGGCTTCGCCGCTCAGAATGGCGGGGCCGTTGGTTACGTGCGACGCACTTCGGAAGTGCGTCGCACGTTGTGGCCCCATCTGTCATGATGAGCGGGCAGCGTGCCCGGCGCGCCGCGACATGAGGCAAAGCCCAATTGGTGCAAATTCCTTGTTCCAGAACCCAAAATGTGTGATATAATGGGTGCAGGGCTCTTGACGAACCTTCGGGCCACGGTCATTGACCCGTCCGCGCCCGCGGGGTATTGGGGCGGCGACCCCGATACCGCAGGGAGCGCGGCGTGGAGTCGGTTTCGCGCCCGCGTCGGCGCCATTGCGGCAGGGGTCGCTTCTGAGGAAGCCGCGTATCATGGACTCTGCGAGGGCGTTCGCGCCCGCCGCACTGATGGGCCTTCTCCGGTGTTCTCTCGCACATCACTCGCTTGAACGAAGGCAAGGGTATGACCCGAGATCGCGCGACGCACAACATGCCTGAAGCCCCGTCCTTGCCTTGCGCTGCGCCGGCGGGGCGGGTCGCGCGCGTGAGGGTGGGGATCGCGGCTGCGACCCTGGCGGCGGGCTTGGCGCTGGCTGCGTGTCGCGGTGCGACGGCCCCTGTGCCCACGCAGACGCCTGTGGCCGTCCCTACGGCCAGCGCCGTGGCGACTTCCCCGGCCCCCCAGACTTCGCCCACGCCTGCCGCGTCTCCCATGACGCTCTACGTCTGGGTGTCGTCGGACTTCGCGGCTGCGGTCGGGGCCAACGGCGCGGCTGTGCAAGGGTTCAACGAGATGTATCCGGGCGTTCGCGTGCACGTCGCCGTCAAGGAAGCCTACGGCAAGGGCGGCCTGACGGATTTGCTGGCGGGCGCCAGTCGGGTGGCCCCGCTATACTTGCCCGACCTGGTCTTGACGACCGAGGACAGCCTGGCGGAGATCGCCGCGCTCGGCTTGCTTCAGCCCGCCGACGCGCTCCTGCCCACCGCGCGCGATGCGCTCTTCCCCAACATTGGGAGCGCGGCCCGTCTGGGCATCCCCTTTGCGATGGATTTCCCGCTCCTGGCCTATCGCCCGCCCATCACGTTGCCCCTGTCGTGGGATGCCATTGCGGCCGGCGGGGGGCGCTATGCGTTCGCCGCGGGCAACGAGGACGCGTCGGTGCAGGCGCTGCTGGTACAGTACCTTGCGTTGGGCGGCTCGCTGGTGGACGCTGAAGGCGAGCCGTCGCTGGATAGCCGCCTCCTGACCCGTGCGCTGGAAATCTACCGCGATTTGGACACGTGGGGGGTTCTCGCCCCGGAAGCGGCATCGCTGGACAACGTGGGCGAGGTGTGGGACCTGTACGAAGCGGGGCGCGTCAACTTCGCCGCCGTCTTGGTGTCGCAGGTTCGGCGGAACGCGGCGGCCCTGGGCGACACGGCGCTGTTGGCGTTTCCCGCGCCCGACGGTCGCCCCGCCACCCTGGCGCGCGTGTGGGCGTGGGCGGTTGTGTCGCGCGCCCCGGAAAGGCAGCAGGCCGCCGCCCGATTCCTGGAGTGGGTCCTTCAGCCCGCGCAGCAATCGGCCTGGTGCGATGCCGCGGGGTTTGTGCCCACGCAGCCGTCGGCCTGGCCTCTTGCGCGACTATCCCCGACGCACAGCGAGTTCCTGTTGAGCCTGGCGCAGGCGGCGACTCCGTATCCCCCCGCGCTGCGGACCGGCGCCGTTTCGTCGGCGCTGCGCACGGCGCTTGCGCAGGTCCTTGCAGGGCAACTCTCTCCGCGCCAGGCCGCCGACCAGGCTTTGGCCAAGATCCGTCAACAGTGAGGTGGACGTGGCGTACCCATTGGGCTTCGTGCGCAACATACCGGAGAACCCCGTGGAGACTCGCCACCGCGAGGATGCCGCCGCGCTGATGCGGGCGGCGCTGGAAGCGGTGGACCCGCGCCTCGCCATCCACAGGATGCTGCGCCTCTCGGAGGGTGTGCTCCACGTGCGGGGCAAGACCTACGACTTGGGGCGCTATCGCAGGGTCGTGGTTGTGGGGGCGGGCAAGGCGGCTCCCGCGATGGCGTCGGCGGTGGAGGAGATTCTGGGCGACCGCATCGCCGAGGGCCTGGTGATCGCCAAGCGCGGGCAGCTGGCCGGCTACGTGGGTCATCGCATTCAGGTTGTGGAGGGGAGCCATCCCACGCCCGACGAAGCCGGTCTTCAGGGCGCGCAGCGGATCGCGGACATGCTGGAACCGCTGGGGCCGCACGATTTGGTTATCGGCCTGTTCTCCGGAGGCGGCTCGGCGCTCCTCACGCTTCCCGCCCATGGCATCCGCCTGGCCGATTTGCAGGAACTGACCCAGGCCCTGCTGAAATCGGGCGCAACCATCAATGAAATCAACTGCGTGCGGAAGCACCTGTCGCTGGTCAAGGGCGGGCAACTGGCCAGGCTGGCCCATCCGGCCACGGTCATCTCGCTCATCCTGTCCGACGTGGTGGGCAGCCCGCTGGATGTCGTCGCCTCCGGCCCGACGGTTCCCGACCCCACCACCTTTGAGGATGCGTGGCGCATCCTGGAACGGTACAACCTCATCCGGGGGCTGAACCCCAACATCCGCGGGCGATTGCAGGCCGGGATGGCAGGCGCCGTTCCCGAGACGCCCAAGGAAGGCGATGCGGCGTTTCGCAATGTGCACAACGTCATCATCGGCAGCAACGAACTCGCGGCGGCGGCAGCGGTGGCCGAGGCGCGCAACCGGGGGTACAACACGCTTCTGCTCACCACGTACCTGGAGGGCGAGGCGCGGCACGTGGCGCGGGCGCTGGCCGCCATCGCCAAGGAGTGCGCGCACAGCGGCAATCCCGCGGCGCCGCCCGCGTGCATCGTGGCCGGCGGCGAAACGACCGTTACCGTAACCGGCAGCGGCGCAGGCGGGCGTAATCAGGAACTGGCCCTGGCAGCCGCCATCGCACTGGAAGGCTGGCAGGATGTGGCGTTGGCGACCCTGGCGACCGATGGCGGCGACGGCCCCACCGACACGGCAGGCGCCTTCGTAACCGGCGAGACCGTGGCGCGCGCCCGCGCTCTGGGCCTCGCGGCCAGGGACTACTTGACTAACAACGATTCGTATGCCTTCTTCCAGGCGCTAGGAGATCACGTGATGACCGGCCCCACGGGAACAAACGTGAACGACCTCGCGTTTGTCCTGGTGGGTTGAAATACCCGACGCACCGAGGAGGAACCGTTATGTTTGAGACAGCCCTCAAGGCTGATGCCAGGCGGCGTATCCGACAGATCGGCAGGGCGGACCTCGTCGCCGGCATCCCCACCTACCGCAACGCCAAGACCATCGCCGCGCTGGTGCAACAGGTGTCCATGGGCCTCGCGGCGCATTATCCCGATTTGCGGATGGTGCTGGTGGTGGCCGATGGGGGATCCACCGACGACACGGTAGAGGCGGCCTCGGCCCCGCCCATGCCCGACACCGTCAGGCGCATCGTAACGGGCTACCACGGCGTTACAGGGCGTGGCAGCGCCGTGCGCGCCATATTCCAAATGGCGACGGCGCTGGAGGCCGACGCATGCATCGTCCTGGACGGCGACCTGAAGGCCATGCCGCCCTGGTGGGTACAGGCGCTCGCGGGCCCGGTCCTGTCGGGCGACTACGAGTACGTTACGCCCTACTACACCTATCCGCGCACGGAAAGCGGGCCCATAGACCTCCTCGCCTACCCGCTGCTTCGGGCGCTGGTGGGCCGGGATGTGCGCCAGCCCACCGCCGACGTGTTTGGCGTGTCCGGGGAACTGGCGGGGCATTTCGCCGACAAGGACGTGTGGGAGACCGAGGTGGCGCGGGCCGGCGTGGGCGTGTGGATGACAGCCATCGCCATCCAGGAGGGGCGGCGCATCGGGCAGGCGGCCCTCGGCACCCGCCGACATGAGTCGCGGGAACCGTCCACAACCACAGACCAGGCGTTCTCGCAGATGGTTGGCACGCTGTTCCGCATGGCCTATATCCTCCGCAAGACGTGGCTCACGTTCCCGCAGGTGCAACCCACGCCCATCGTCGGCAGCGTCCCGCTTCAACAGGCGGATCGGGGCATCCTTACCGAGATGTACTTGAGCGAGCGATTCCGCCAGGCATCCAAGCGCCACCGCCGCCTGTGGCAGGTGGCCCTCACACCCGAGCACCTGGACGAGATACGCGACATCCTCGACCGGCCGAACGAGGGGTTCTGCTTCCCCGACGACCTGTGGGCGCGGTGCGTGTACGACTTCATCGTCGTGTACAACAAGGGCGAGGCCGACCCCGACCGGGTGGTGGAGGCTCTTATCCCCCTCTGCTGCGCGCGGCAACTGGCCTTCCTGCAGGAAACGCAGGGGATGTCGGTTGAGGAGAGCGAGCGCGTCGTGGCGCGGCAGGCGGACGCCTTCATCCGCCAGCGCCCGTACCTCCGCGAGCGCTGGGAGGTGTACGTGCCCTGGGCGACCGGCCCCAACGCCTCGCCGGCCAGAGGCTCGTAGCGGGGTTAGAGCCGCCGCGCGGGGGGCACCCCCAGTTCCCTCGCCCACCGGGAGAGGGTGAGGGTGAGGGCCGCGCGGGGGAAAACCTCACCCCCGGCCTTCAGCCTCCCGCGGTGCGACTCGGTTCCATCTTGTGGTGGTCTGCCCCGCGCGCCGCCTGTCCACTCTGTCATGCTGAGCCGAAGGCGATACGCCCTCGCCCTTCGGGAGAGGGCTGGGGTGAGGGGCGAGATTCTTCGCTCTCCGCCGCTCAGAATGACGGTAGATGCCAACAGACTTCGGAACCGCCCCCGCGGTGAGGCGGGGCTTGACACTCGG
>JBBIHX010000058.1:0-15818 GCA_037446815.1 Caldilineae bacterium
CGGCGAAGAATCTCGCAACCCGAGACCCTTCGCTTCGCTCAGGGTGACAGGGCCAGGCCCCGCTCCCGCGCCCGCCGCAAACTGTCATTCTGAGCCGCGAAGCGGCGAAGAATCTCGCAACCCGAGACCCTTCGCTTCGCTCAGGGCGACAGGGCCAGGCCCCGCTCCCGCGCCCTTCGGGAGAGGGCCGGGGTGAGGGCCTCGCCTTCCGGCCGTCCGCCGTCGGCGCTACCGCGTCACGCTGCGCATGATGAGAGGCAAGTGCAGCCGCCCGTGGGGCAAAGGCGTGATCTTCGGCGTCATCTTCGGCGTCGCCGTGGGCGTGGCCGTCGGCGTCGCGGTGGGCGTCTCCGTCACGGTCGGCGTGGCCGAGGCCGTTGCGCTGACCGTAGCGGTCGCCGTCGGCGTGGGTGTGGCCGTGGCGTCGGCCTGCCACGAGATCGCCCAGGCGTCCAGGCGAGGCGTGGCCCCACCGTCCGCGGACTCCATCCGCGCCGCCAGCCGAAGCCCAGGGTACGCCTGGACGCTCAACCCCGCCAGGCTGGCGCCGCTGGCCACATCCGACAGGACAACCTCGCCCGAGCCATCGCACACATCCACATGGAGCGACGCGCCCGCCGGGACGGTAGCCGTGTAGGTCAGTTGCCCCCACTGGGCCAGCGGGTTGGGCGCGACGAGCACGGAAACGGCCGCGCCGGCGGTCTTGTAGCGCCGGTACACCAGCCGCACCGCGTCCAAGCGCGGGGACACGAGGTGATCGGCCGTGGACAGGTCGGCGCGCACCTGGACAAAGCGCGCCACGGGCGCGGGGACGGGCAAGCCCGGCGCGCCTATCGGGGGCGACCAGTCGCTCCATGAAACGTCGGGGGCGGGAGTGTTGCCGCTCCGCACGTGGAACAGCAGCGACGTGCCTGTCGGCGTCTGGGCATCCCAGTCCAGCGCGCCCCACGCCGCAACCCCGCCCGTATCGTACACCGGCGACAGATACGTGCCCTGATAGACATAGTTCGGGTCGTAGCGAGCGGCGTAAATCATGCCGGCGCCGTCCCGGCGATCCTCCCACGCAAGGAGCACCTCGCCCGAGGCCTGCCCCACCGCAGCGGGAATGCCGTGCTCAATGCCTGCGCCGCCCGAGTCCACGGGGGCGAGCGCAGACCACGTCAGTCCGCCGTCGGCCGAATAGGCATGGAACACGTTCAGTTTCCCGCCTTCCGCCTGGCGGCAGAGGAGATGCACGAGCGAGCCGCCCACCGCCAGGACAGGATCGTGCTGGTCTGCAGAGGCTTGCGGCGAAACGATGGGGGCGGGGGCGGACCACGAAGCGCCGCCATCGGTGCTCCTGGACACGAGGACGTCGTAGCCGCTGGTGGCGCGGTTGCGGTCGTCCCGCCATGCGGCGATGACCGTGCCATCGGCGACGACGGCCAGGGATGGCGTATCCTGCGCCCCCGCCACGCCGTCAATGCGGATGTCCGTGCCCCACGACGCGCCGTCGTTGGTGCTGCGGTCCACATAGACATTCCACGTGCCGCTGCGGTTATCTGCCCAGATGGCGTACAGGACATTCGGCGCGCCCGCGACGATGCGAGGGGCATCGCTGAACTGCACGGCGCTCACATCGCTGATGCGGGCAACGGCGCTCCAGTTGGCGCTGTTGGCGTAGAACACGCCCGCAAAATCCCTCGTCCAGGCGACGTGAACCTTGCCCGACGCCGACCGCGCGATGGCCGGAGACTTGTTGCCGGCGCTTGGGAATGCGGCCAGCGCCGTGAGCGTCCAGGACGTGCCCCCGTTGGTGCTCCGCCCGTACACGATGCTATCGCCGTTCTCGCCATCCTTGGACTCGCGCCACGCGGCGTGAATCTCCGTGGGGCTTGCCACGGCGATGCGGGCAGGGTAGCGATACGCCTGGGACGGGTGCGGGATCGTAAGGGGAGTCGTCCAGGTAACGCCGCCGTCCGACGAATAGGCGTAGAAGACATCCCACAGGGGAGAGGCCAGCACATCCTGCCAGACGAGATGGACGCCCCCCGCCGAGTCGCGGGCGAGGTCGGGCGATTTCTGCGCGGCCTGCCGCGTGGGCGAGTAGACGCGCGTCGGCGCGGAGAAGCCGGCCATCGCCAGTTCAATCGCCCCTTCCGCCGTAACGACCCGCGTCCCGCTGAGGGTGCCGGCCCCGAAGTCGGCGGCGGTAGTCTGCGTCCACGTCGCAGGTTCTTGCGCGAGCACCAGGTTGCCTTCGGCCACGAGCGTATCGGTCATGGTCTGAAGACCCGTTGCGTCCGCGAAGGTGTCCTGCCACCACGATTCGCCGACGGACGGCGCGGCAGACGCGGCCAGGAGCGCCACCATCAGGCCCGAGGCGAAGATGATAAAGGCAATGGCGATGCGGGTGGTGTTCGGTTTCGTCATGATGTCTCCGTCCGTGATTGGGATGTGCTGCCACAGCGGGCCGAGAGCGCAGAGCCGCCGGCCCGTTTCTTGGAGTCGGTCCCAAAGTCTGTTGGTGCCCGTCATTGCGAGGGCACGCAGTGCCCGAAGCAATCTCCGGGGCGCGGGATTGCTTCGCTTCGCTCGCAATGACACCCGAGGAGAGTGCGCCTACGATTCACCAACACAAGATGGAACCGGCCCGTTTCTTGCTACAACGTGTGTCGTGTGCCGTGGGTGCGGGGCCGAACCCTATCCGCCCAGCGCCTTGTCCAGGAGTTGCCACAGGTCCAGGACGTCCACGAATTTGTCCACTTCGTTGGCGAGGCGGCCCGCGCCTCGCAAGAGCGTCGGCGTGCAGGTCGGGCACACGGTGATGATGGTCTCCGCGCCTACGGCCAGCGCGTCGCGCACGCGATTCTTGGCGATCTCCGCGGACAGTTTCGGGTTCACGGCGGTTACGCCGCCCCCACCGCCGCAGCATGTACTGAACGTGCGATTGTGCTCCATCTCCACCAGGTGGATGCCCAGCGCGCGGATGATGTCGCGGGGCTCCTCAAACACGCCCAACATGCGCCCCAGGTGGCACGGGTCGTGATACGTGGCCGTCATCGGCGTCGGCTCCAACCGCAGGTCGCCGATGCGCTCGGCCACGGCGACGATGGCCGGCTTCACCCGCAGGCCGTACTTGTCGCGCAGCGTGATGGTGCACGTCGGGCACAGGGTGAGAATCTCTTGTTCGGCGTATGGCGCGTACACCTGCCGGAACCGCTCCTGCGCGCGGGCGAACCCCTCGGCGTCGCCCGTGGCCTCCACCACATACCCGCAGCAGACCTCGTCGGCGATGAGCGGGTCAAACCCCGCCTTCTCCAGCACCGAGAGGATGGTCTTCACTTCGGCGGGCTTGCTCTGGTATAAACACCCCAGGTACAGCGGCGTTGTGCCTTCGCGGCGAATGGCCGTCGCGCGGGGGAAAAGGTAGCCTTCGGTCAGTATCTGCACGCTGTTGGCCTCATGCTTGGCGGCGCGGAACCCGGCCTGGGCCAGCGCCTCGCGCAGCGCGGTGATGATCTCCACGTTGTGCAGGGCGCAGCGGGCCGCGCAGTAGCCGCACAGCAGGCATTCGTCGGCCATCCGCGCCATCTCCTCGTCGGGCGCCAGCGTGCCTTCCAGCAGGCCCCGCGCCACCAGCATCTTGCCCCGGCACGAGTAGGTCTCGTACCCCTCCACGCGGTACACCGGGCACTCCTCGCGGCAGAAGCCGCAGCGGGTGCGGTTGCAGGTGTAGATGTCATCTATGTACTGCTCAAGGGCTTGCAAGGGGTTCATCGCAGCCACCTCGTGTCAAATTTCTTGCCTGGGTTCATGATTCCCATCGGGTCAAAGAGGGCCTTGACCTGTTTCATGTACTCCAGGCTAGGCCCATGCTCCAGGATGTTGAAACCGCCCAGGCGGTCGCCGTCGCCGATGTACGAACTCATGGTGCCTTCCAGTTCTACCGCCATCTCGCTCATCTCGCGCACGTATTCGTAGAAGTTGCGGACGCTTTCCTCCGTGGAGTCGTCCACGAACACGGCGAAACTGATGCTGGCCGTGGACTTGTTGGGCGACTCATTGTACACGGTCATGCCCAGCACGTCCTGGTGCCACTTGGCGGCGATTTCGCGGAAGCGGGCATAGGCTTCGTCCAGCCTGCCGATGGGGAGGCCCAGGTCTGCCGCCCCGAACTTCTTGACCCGCTGGCTATCGGGCCACTTCTGCTTGAACGGGATGAACTCCAGGCGGTGCTTGGAGTCCCACCACCCGTCCACCATCTCCTGCTCGCGCACCATCTCCGCGCCGAACTCCTCCCGCAGGATGCGCGTCGTCTTGTCCATGCTGAACTCCACCACGTCGGGGTCGCCCGCCCAGGAGATGAACAGAATCGCCTCGGCCCAGTCGGGCACCTCGGGTTCGCGGTGGTACTTCTCGCGGTACGAGTGGGTGTAGAAGTGCAGGCGCTCGCGGTCGTTCATGTGGGCGCTGTCAATGGCCAGGCCCGCCGCCAGCACGCGCTCCAGGGCCTTGGCCCCCTCGTTCAGGCTGCGGAGCAGATACCCGCGCACCTGGCGGGTCTGGGGCAAGGGGAAGACGCGCAGCGTGGCCTCGGTTACGATGCCCAGCGTGCCCTCGGACCCGACGACGAGTTCCAAGAGTTTGTAGCCTGTGGATGTGAACGAGGCCTTGCGCCGGCCCAGGCGGACGGCCTCGCCCCTGCCCGTAACAAGCACCAGGTTGGTCAGGTTCTCCAGGATTTTGCCGTAGCGGATGCCGAAGGTGGAGTCGTTGTCGCAGCCGATGCACGCGCCGATGGTGCAGGCGCGCTTGCTTTCGGGCTGGTGCGGAAACCACAGGTTGTGGCGGGCCAGGTGCTCGTTGAGCGTCCAGATGGTGATGCCCGCCCCCACGGTTACCGAGAGGTTCTGCAAGTCCAATTCCAGAATCTGATTGAGGCCCTTGGTTTCCACCATGATGCCGCCGCGCCACGCCGCCACCCCGCCCCCCATGCCGGTCCCGCCAGCGAAGGGGACGACCGGCAGATTGTAGCGCAGCGCCACCTCCACCAACTGCACGACCTCATCCGTGGTATGCGGGATGACGACGATGTCGGGCAGGTCTTGCGCGGAGCGGTGGCGGGGGCTCCAGTCGCGGCTGTAGGCCATTCGGTGCATGGGCGAAATGGACGCCCTCTCGCGGAAAATGGCGTGCAATTCCTCGTAGGCGCGTTGAACGTGGGTATCGGTAGGCATCGCATCACTCCTTTGTGAATGCATGGCTTGGGTCTTATCCCTCAACGTGTAGGATGCGCTCGCACGAGGGGCAGAAGGCGACCTGAGCGCGGTCGCGGGCCTGCTGGGCAACGGCGATGGGCACCGAGACGCCGCACGCGCCGCAGACGTTGGCGCGCGTCAGGAGCGCCACGGGGCGGTTGCCCTTGCGCTTGGCCAGGTACTCGTAGAGGCTCAAGGTTTCGGGATTGAGGGACGCACGGGTTTCGGCGATGGCCTTGTCCAGCGCGGCAATGCGCTGCTCCAGTTCTCCCCGCTGCTTCGTGAGGTCTGCGACCTGGGCTTCGCGCTCCGCGGTTGCCTGGGCAAGTTGAGCATCGGCAGCAGCGTGCTGCGCCTGGGCCTCCTCCAGGATGATGAGGGCTTCCAGCAGGTCGTCCTCCAACTTGGCGATTCGGCGCTGCAGCGCTTCGCTCTCGGCCTGGAGGCTGGCCACCTCCTTGGGATTGGTAACCTTGCCGCTGAACATGCGCGTTTCGGTGTTGGCCTTCTTGGACTTCACGCTCTGGATTTCCAGTTCCAGTTCGCGGACGGCCGTCTGCGCCTTGGTCAGGGCGGACTGGGCGGCTTTGGCCTGGGCTGCGGCGGCGTCCACTTGGGAGGCGTCGCCCAGGATTGCGATGGCCTGCGCGAGCCGCTGGGCGCAGTCGGCCCGCTCCAGTTCGGCCTGCTGGAGGCGGTACAGGGTCGGCGCGATTTCCATTGGGCCCCTCGCGTGAGTGTTGGCGCGATTGCGCGGCCCATTATAACACGGGGGTGGCGGAGAGGCAATTGCAGGCGCCGGAGGACTCGGCCCCAAAGTCTGTTGGCATGTACCGTCATTCTGAGCGGCGAAGCCGCGAAGAATCTCACAACCCGAGACCCTTCGCTTCGCTCAGGGTGACAGGGCCAAACCCCGCTCCCTCGCCCGCCGCAAACTGTCATTCTGAGCGGCGAAGCCGCGAAGAATCTCTCGCCCCTATCCGCACAATCCGTGCTATCCGTGGATACACCCATGGAGATGCTTCGCCTTCCGCTCAGCATGACAGAGTGGGGAGGCGGCGCGCGGGGCAGACCAACACAAGATGAAACCGACTCGGCCGGAGGACTCGGCCCCCAAGCGTGGTAATGACGGGGCCGCAACCGCGAATGAACGTGAACCCACCCGAACGAAGAAATGGGGAAACGAGATTCTGAGGCGCGACGCGCCGAAGAATGACGGATATGCGCATTGACGCAAGGGCGGATCGTGGTAGAATGCACGCGCGATCTTGCGACGGAGAACCGTATGCCCATCCACGAGCGGAAAGACCAACTCTGGATCGCGCTCTGCATCGGCGCCCTGCTGGCACTGACCCTCGTCCCCTATGCCGTCGCGTGGCTCGCCGCCCCGAACAGGCTGGTGTTCACTGGCGTCCTGTACAACCCGTGGGACGGCCACTCGTACCTGGCGAAGATGCGGCAAGGCTGGGAGGGGCAATGGCTGTTCCATCTCCCCTTCACCGAGGAGGCCCACGACGGCGCGTTCATCTTCACGTTCTACCTCTTGCTCGGACACGCGGCGCGGGCGCTGGGGTTGTCGCTCCCGCTGACCTTCCACCTGGCGCGGCTCCTCGCGTCGGCGTTCATGTTCGGGATGTTGTGGCGCTTGCTGGGGCGGTTCTTTGACGGGACGGCGCGCCGCCGCGCCTTCTTGCTCGCGGCGCTGGGCGCGGGGTTTGGCTGGCTGTTCCCGATGGCGGAGCCGCTTTTGCCCGATTTGTGGATTCCCGAAGCGTTCGCGTTCTACAGCGCGCTCTCCAATCCGCACTTCCCCTTGGCCATCGGCCTGATGGCGGCGCTGGCGGACATGGCCCTAGGGGGCGGCGGGCGCGAATGGCCCGCGTGCGCCGCGGCGTGCGGCCTGGCGATCGCCATCGTGCAGCCGCTGGCCGCGCCGGTGATCCTCACCGTGCTGGTCGCCCATGCGCTGGCCCAGGCGGCGCGAGGTCTGGGTTGGCGGAGGCCGCTCGGCGTCGCCGTTGCGGCGGGGGTTGCGGGCGCGCCGGTGCTGGGGTACGACGTGTGGGTGTACCGCGCTAATTGGGCGCTGGCGGCGTGGTCGGCGCAAAACGTTACCGCGTCGCCCCCCGCGTGGCACTGGCTGGCGGGCTACGGCCTGATGGCGGCGCTGGCGGGCGCGGGCGTATGCGCGGCCTTGCGGCGGTCGCCGTCGCCGCTGGATTTCGCCGCCGTGTGGCTTGGCGTCGCCGCCGTGGGCATGTACGTCCCCTTCGCACTGCAGCGGCGATTCTCCATCGGGCTGGTGATTCCCGTGGCGATTCTGGCCGCCGCTGGATTCGGGGCGCTGGCCGATAGGGCAAGGCCGCGTCTCCGGGGCGCGGGGTTCGCCATCCTCCAGGGCGTGGTGAGCCTGTCATCCGCGTTTCTGTTGGTGCTGGGCGTAGTCGGCGCTCTGGGCGGGGAGCCGCGGGTGTTCGTCAGCGCCGATGAGGCGCGGGCGCTGGACGCGCTTCAGGAGGCAAGCGGCGGGCGCGGCGTCGTGGCCGCCTCGCCGTCGCTGAGCGCCATGATCCCCGGCCTGGCGGGCAACCCCGTGGTGTACGGCCACCCGTACGAGACCATCCGCGCCGACGCCAAGAAAGCCGCGCTGGAGCGATTCTTCGCACAGGCCGACGAAGGCGCTCGCCGCCGCTTCCTCGCCGAGCACCGCGTCGCGTTCGTCGTCTGGGGCCCGCGGGAACGGGCGATGGCGTCGGCCTTCGCGCCATCCGACCTAAACCTGCGCCTCATCGCGCGATGCGGGACGGTTGAGGTATGGGCTACCGAGGAGCGGCCATGAGCGCAGCGCGGCGTGAGTGGGTGGGACCGGCGCTTCTCCTCGGCGTCCTAACGCTCATCAGCCTGTGGCCATTGCCCCTGCGCGTGGATTGCCTCATCATGCCGTCGCGGGGAGCGTTCTCCGACCTGGCCATCAGCCACTGGCCCATGCAGTCGTTGTGGCGGGAATCGGTTCGGGAGTCGGGCGCGTGGCCCTTCTGGATGCCGACGTACTTCAGCGGGCAACCGCTGGCGGGCAACCCGCTGGCGGGATTTCACTACCCCCCGAACTGGCTCCATGCTGCACTGCCCACGGAGACGGCCTTCGCCGTGCTGGCGCTGCTGCACGTGTGGTTTGGCGCGCTGGGCATGTACGCGCTGATGAGGAAGGGCGCGGGACTGTCGGCGCCCGCGGCGATGCTGTCGGCGGTGGTGTTCGCCTTTGGGCCGAGGCTGGCCGCCCATCTGGGCGCGGGGCATGTGAGCATCGTGTACGGGTGGGCGTGGCTGCCGTGGGCAGCGTGGGCAGCGTTGACGGCGCGCGCGTGGCGGGATGGCTGGCGGCTGGGCCTCCTGCTCGCGGCGGCCTTTCTCGCCGACGTGCGCATGGGATACTACGCTGCGGGGGCCGCGGCGGCCATCGGGCTGGCGCGCGGGATCGCGAGCCTGTCGCGGCGGCCATCGCGCTCGTGGCGGCGGTGGGGCGCGACGGTCATCGCCGTGGCGCTGGCATTCGCGGGCGGCGCGGCATTCCTGGCCCTGCCTCTGCTGGAACTGCTGGGCCAGGCCACACGCGCGGGGCTGTCGCCGCACGAAGCGATGGCCCTATCGCTCCCGCCCGCTGCCCTGCTCGGCGCGGTGTTGCCGCTGGAGCCTGCCACCCACGAGTGGGTTACGTATCTGGGGCTTCCCGTCATCGCGGCGGCCGTCGCGGCATTCTGGGGCGCGCGCCGCAAGGCGGCCTGGGCGCTGTGGGTCGGCGCTATCGTCTCGGCGGCGCTGGCCCTGGGCGCGCATACGCCGCTGTACGGCGTGGCGCTCCGCGTGCTCCCTGGGCTGGACCTGTTGCGGGTGCCGGCGCGGTTCTGGATCCTGGCGCTGGGGTGCGTCGCGGCGCTGGCGGGCATGGGGGTGGACGCGCTGGCCGTCATGGGGCGCGACTCCAAGACAAGGCAGCGGGCGACCGTGGCGCTGGCCGCGATGCTCGTGGTGATGGGCGGTCTGGGCGGATTCATGGCCCTGGCCCACCTCGGCAGCGGGGCCGCCTACCTCCGCCTCGGCATCGCCGCCATGGGCATGGCGCTTCTGGCGTTGGCGATGCGGGGGATGACCGCGCGTGTTGCGGTCGTCCTCCTGCTGTGCGCCGTGTTTGCCGACGCCGCCATCGCATCGCGGGTCTGGTGGCGATTGGCGACGGTGGAGGAGGTGATCGCGCCCGGGCGAGAGGTCGCGGCCTATCTCGCCAACCTGCCCGACCGCGGGCGCGTGTACTCGCCCAGTTACAGCGTTCCGCAGCAGGCCGCCTGGTTCTACGGGCTGGAGACCGCCGACGGGGTGGATCCGACGCAACTGCGGCTGTACCGGCAGTTCATGGCGGTTGCCGGGGGTTATGAGGATGCGCAGTACACCGTTACCATCCCGCCGTTCCCACCCGATGAGCCGCCGCAATCGGCATGGCGCAGCACAACGCCCAACGCCCGCCTGCTCGGGCTGCTGAACGTAACGCATCTGGTCGCGGCCTTTCCGGTGCAGGCGGGCGACTGGGAACCGATGGGGCAGACGGCGGGCGTGTACGTGTATCGCAACGCGCGGGCAATGCCCAGGGCGTGGCTGGCCCATGAGGTGCAGGTAGTGAGCGACGACGGGGCGTTGCGGAGACTTGCCGACGCAGACCTGGAGCGCCAGGCGTTGATTCCGCCCGAGCACGCGGCGCACGCGGTGGCCGCAGGCGGGGACAGCGTCGCGGACGCGGTGCGGACTGCGGCACGGTCGGCGAACACGCTGGAACTGGAGGTGCAGGCTTCGGCGCCTGGGCTGCTTGTGATAAGCGAGGTCTGGCATCCCGGGTGGCGGGGCTGGGTTGACGGCGAGCCGGCGCCGGTGATACGGGCCGATTTCCTGCTCCGCGCCGTCCCCATCGCCGAATCGGGGCGGCACACGGTTCGCCTGGCGTATGCGCCGAGGTGGTTCTACGCGGGCGCGGCAATCTCCGCCGCCACGGTTCTGGCATACGGCATCCTGCTGGCCGTCGGGAGGAAGCGGTGAGGCGAGTCGCTTGGCACAACGTGGCAAGTGCGGGGATTCTGACCCTGGGCGCGGCGCTGGTGTCCTGGGACGTGTTGTTCCGGGGCCGCGTGCTCTATTGGGGCACGGCGTCGCTCCAGTTCCTGCCGTGGCACCGCCTCGTCGCCGACGCCATCCGCAGCGGGCACGCGCCGCTGTGGACGCACGCCCTGGGCAACGGCGCGCCGCTCCTGGCGAACTTGCAATCGGCTGCGTTGTACCCACCGAACCTGTTGTACCTTGCCCTGCCGCCCGCCCAGGCGATAGGTCTGCTGTTCGCGATGCACCTGGTGTTGGCGGGCGCGTTCGCGTACCTCCTGGCGCGCGCCTGGGGGATGCGGCCCGCGTCGGCGCTCGTGGCCGCGCTGGCCTACGGGCTGGCGGGGTTTGTGGTCTCGAGGTCGCAGTTCGGCAGCATGACGAGCGCGTACCCGTGGCTCCCGGCCAGCGTCCTGATGGCCGAGCGGCTGCTCCGCGCGCCATCGCTCCGGCGGGCCATCGGGCTGGGATTGGTGTTGGCGCTGTTCCTGTGCGCCGGTCACGCGCAGATGTTCTACTACGCGCTCCTGTTCCTCGGCGCGTATGCGCTGTGGCAGGGGTGGGCGGGGGCCTGGCGCGCGCGGCGGGCACGGGGAAGCGCGCTCGCGGCGGGCTGGCTGGCGCTGGCAGTCGCGCTATCGCTCCTCTTCGCCGCGGCTCAGGCGCTGCCCACCGCCGAACTGCTGCTCCAATCGCAGCGGCCGGGGGGCCCCAACTACGACTTTGCCATGACCTACTCGTTCTGGCCGTGGCACTTCCTGACGTTCCTCGCGCCCGACCTGTTCGGCAACCCCGCCCAGGGCAACTACTGGGGCTACGCCAACTACTGGGAGGATTGTGGCTTCATCGGCGTGTTGCCGCTTCTGCTCGCGCTGGCGGCGTGCGTCGGCGCGGTGCGACGCGTCGTCGGCAGGGCCAAGACGGCGGCGCGCGAGGGGAATCCGTCGCGGCCCGACGCCACCGGCTTCCTCGCGGTCGCGGCCCTTCTGTCGCTCATCTTGGCACTCGGACGGCATAGCCCGCTTTACCTGCTGGCCTACCGGTGGTTTCCCGGCATCGCCTGGTTCCAAGCGCCTGCCCGGTTCCTGTTCCTGTACACCTTCGCCGCGGCGATGCTGGCCGGGTTCGGGGCCGAGCGCCTTGCGCCATCGCGCGCATGGGTCTTCTGGGGGCGGCTAACGCTGGTGGGCGGGCTGGCGGCCGCGGCCATGCTCCTCGCGCTCCAAGCCGTGCCTCCGTTTAGCGAGAGCACCTTCCCCGCGGCGCTGTTGCGATTGGCCGCAACCGGCGCGGCCATCGGCGCGTGGGGGGCCGCCTGCCCCATGAGGGGCGACGCGCGACGGGTGGCCGCGTGGCGGTGGGCGGCGGTGTCCATCGCGCTGGTGGACTTGGCAACCTTCGGGCGGCCCCTTGTCCCAACCGCGCCACAGGCTGCCTTCGCGGGCGACGCCACCATCCCGACCCTCCTGCGCCAGGCGTCCGGCACGTCGCGGATTCTCACGACCGAGGCCTACGAGTACAACACCATGTTCTCCGGCTACACGCGGTTTGCCGACTTCGGGCCGCAGGACGAGGCGATCGTCAGGGGCCTGCGGGCAAGCCTGCTGCCCAACCTGTGCGCCCTTGAGGGCATTGAGACCGCCGCGAATTACGACCCGCTGCTCCTCGCGCGCTACTCGGAGTTGCGAACCCGCGCCGAGTCGGCGACCGGCGACGCGCAGAAGCGCCTGCTTGGCCTGATGAGCGTGCGGTACCTGGTGGCGCGCGCGGCACCCGAGGGATGGCGTATCGTGCGCGATGCGCCTGGGATGGCGATTGCCGAGAACGACGCGGTGTTCCCGCGCGTGCGCGTGGCATCCTGCGCTCGGCGCGTGCCGTCGCCCGCCGACTGGGAGCGCATTCTGCGCGAGGGCGATTTCCGCGCCGACTGCGTCTGGCTGGAGACCCCGCCCGCGCTCGCGTCCGGGGGCGCGACATCGGGAAAGGTGCTCTCATGGGCCGCATCGGTCAACGCGCTGTCGGTTCGGGCGCGGACGGACGGGCCGGCGTACCTGGTGTTGAGCGAGACGTACCATGCGGGTTGGCGCGCGTGGGACAACGGCGCGCCGGTGCCGGTGCTGCGGGCCGACTACGCATTCATGGCCGTGCCGATGGCGGAGGGCGGCGAACACCTCGTTGAAATGCGATTCGCGCCGACCTCGTGGACGGTCGGGTGCGGCGTGTCGGCGCTTGCGCTTGTCGCGGCGGGGGCACTCCTCGTCGCGCGCGGGCGGCGCAAGGCGCGCGGGATGCAAGGAGGGACACAGCGATGAGCGCACGTGCTGTGCGGGGCAAGCGGTGGGGCCACGTGGCGCTGGGCGTCGCCGGTATCGTCCTGGCGCTGCTGATTCACGCGCCCAAGCGCGCCCCGGGCTACATGGATGCCTACTACCACCTGACGATTGCCGAGCGCATCGCGGGCGGGCAAGGCTTCACCGAACCGTTCGTGTGGAATTACCTGGACGCGCCGGATGACATCCCGCACCCAAGCCACCTGTACTGGGCGCCGTTGCCGAGCATCCTGGCGGCGGGCGCCATCCGTCTCTTGGGCAAGTCGTACCATGCAGTGAGCCTGCCCTTCATCCTGTGCACGGCTGCGCTGCCATTGCTGACCTTCGGCTTGGCGCGGCGGCTGGGCGCGACCGTGCGCGAGGCTGTGGCGTCGGGCCTGCTGGTGCCGCTGGCCGGGTTCTACGCCGCGTACTGGACCTCGCCCGACAGTTTCGCGCCGTTCGCCGTGGCCGGATGCGCCGCGCTTGGGTTGATGGCGCGGGCGCACGAGAGCCGATGGCGCGCGCTGGCGGCAGGGGTGTGCGCCGGCCTGGGGCACCTGGCGCGGCCCGACGGCATCCTGCTCATCGCGACGGGGTTGCTGTGGGTGGCGTGGGTATGGGCGAAGGGACGCGCGCCTCGCGCCCGCGCGCTCTGGGCCGCGCTGGCGATGCTGGCGGGGTACGCCGTCGTCATGGGGCCCTGGTATGCGCGCAACTGGGCGGTTGCCGGTTCGCCCCTGGCGGGGGGCGGGTTGAGCAGCCTGTTCCTGCGCGAGTACAACGAACTGTACGCCGCGCGCCACATCCCCACGCTCACAGACTACCTCGCATGGGGCGCGGGCAATATCGTTGCATCCAAGGCGGGCGCGCTGGTGTCCAATCTCATCACGCTGGTGGGGGCGCTTCTCGTCGTGCTCGCCGTGCCGGCGGCCTGGGGGCTTTGGGCGGCGCGGCGGGACGGATGGCTGTGGCCTCCGCTGACGTTCGGGGTGCTGCTGTACCTGGCGATGAGCCTTGCCTTCACGTTTCCGGGCATCCGCGGCAGTTTCTTCCACTCGGCAGGGGCGCTGCTGCCGTTCCTGTTCGCGGCGGTGTTCCCGGGGCTGCGCGCGGGCGTCGCCTGGGCCAGCGCGCGCCGCTCATCCTGGAACGCGACGCAGGCCTACCGCGTCTTTGCTGTGGCGCTGGTGGTCATGGCATTGCCGGTCAGCGGGGCGCTGTACGCGCGAGCCATGGGGAGCAGAGGCGTCGCCATCGGGCCGTGGAACGCGCGGTACGGGGTATACCCCACCGTGGCCCGCTGGCTGGATGAGCACGCCGCGCCCGCCGACCGGGTGCTGGTGAACGACCCGCCCGCGTTCTACTACTATAGCGGGCGAGAATGCGCTGCCATTCCATCCGACGGCATGGATGGTCTGCGCTTTGTGCAGGCCAGGTATCGCGTCCGCTGGCTTGTGCTAGAGTATAATCATCCGCGATTCTTGGATGAGGTGTACGACGCGGACAACGCACCGCCGGACTGGATCCCTCGGCAGGTATTCTACGACACCACAGGGCAGAAGGTAGTACTCTATGAGATGGGTGAAGGGGCGCGATAGCGGCATCCTCGCCGCGGCGGCAGTCGGCGCCATCGGGGCGCTGGCCTATGTCGTCTATGCGGCGGCGCAGGGATACGCGGGCTTCCCGCTGGACGACGGGTGGATTCACCAGACCTACGCGCGCAACCTGGTGGAGACGGGCGCGTGGGCCTACGTCCCGGGCGAAGTCAGCGCGGGGTCCACGTCGCCGCTGTGGACGCTGATTCTGGCGCTGGGGTATGCGCTCGGAGCGCCCTTCCGGGCGTGGACGGCGGCTGTCGGGGCGTTGTCGGTGGCGGCTGTGGCGGTGGTTGCCGGCCGGGTTGCGCGGCGCCTGTTCCCCGATGCGCCTGCCGCCGTCGTTGCGGCGCTGGCATGCGCGCTGGAATGGCACATGCTGTGGGCGGGAGCGTCGGGCATGGAGACGGCGCTGTTCGCGGCGCTGGCGTTAGCCGTTCTGGGCGGCGCGATGGCCTTGTCGCGGGATGATCGCCCGCGGGCGTGGCTGGGCTGGGGGCTGCTGGGCGGCGCGGCCTTCCTGACGCGGCCCGAAGGGCTGCTACCGCTTGGGCTGAGCGGGGTGTGCCTGTTGGCCGTTCGGCGCGGCGACTGGACGCACGGCAGGCGCGGCGCGGCCCTGAAACGCTACGGACTGGCGGCGGGCGGCTTCCTCCTGCTCGCCGTCCCCTATCTTCTCTTCAACTGGAAGGCGTCGGGCGCGCTCTTTCCCAATACGTTCTACGCCAAACAGGCCGAGTATCGCGAGGTCGTGGCGGGGGTGCCGTGGCTGGTGCGACTGGCGCGGGTGGCGGGCGTGCAGTTGGTGGGAGGCGCGGCGCTGCTGGTTCCGGGCATGCTCGCGGCGTGGCGGGACATCGGCAGGCGGCGCGATTGGGTGGGGTTCCTCCCCCTCGCCTGGTGGGCGGCCACCGTCGTGCTGTACGCGACGCGCCTGCCGGTAACGTACCAGCACGGGCGCTACGAGATGCCGGTGATTCCCGCGCTGCTGCTGTACGGCGCGCCTGGGACGGCCCTGCTCGTGAAGGCGGCGCGGGGCGCGGCGGGACGCATCCTGTCGCGCGCGCTGGCGCTGGCGGCTTGCGCGGTGTTCGCGGCGTTTGTGCTCGTGGGCGCGCGGGCGTACCTGTCCGACGTTCGCATCATTGACACCGAGATGGTGGATGTGGCGCAGTGGCTGGATCGCAACACGCCCCGCGATGCCGTCATCGCGGTGCACGACATCGGAGCGGTGGGGTACTTCACGCGGCGGCGGCTGCTGGACTTGGCCGGACTCGTCAGCCCGGAGGTCGTGCCGTTCATCCGCGACGAGGGGCGCCTGTACGACTATATCATGTCGCGCGGCGCGTCGTATCTGGTAACCTTCCCCTCGTGGTACCCGCAGATGACGGCGCGGCCCGACGTGGTGCTCATCTATCAGACGCGCTCGCCGTGGACGGTTCAGGCGGGCGGCGACAACATGGCCGTCTATCGCCTCCGATGAGCCTGGATTCGGTTCCAAAGTCTGTTGGTATTTGTCATTGCGAGGGCGC
>JBBIHX010000059.1:0-15152 GCA_037446815.1 Caldilineae bacterium
TGTGTTGGTGAACCGTGGGCGCACTCTCCTCGTGTGTCATTGCGAGCGAAGCGAATCAATCCCACTCCCCGGAGATTGCTTCGGCCGCTCCGCGCCCTCGGAATGACAGCCACAATCGTGGCGACATCGGGGTTGCGCGTCGCGGGCAAGTTGTGCTACACTTGCACGCGACCGAGGACGCATTTCAACCCCCTGGCGGAGGCCACTATGCTGGCAAAAGTGCACAGTTGCGCGGTCGTTGGGCTGGACGGGGCGGTGGTTGAGGTGGAAGTGGACATCTCTGGCGGCCTCCCGTCGCAGACCATCGTGGGGCTTCCGGACGCCGCCGTGCAGGAATCCAAAGAGCGCGTGCGGGCTGCCATCCGCAACTCCGGCTTCATGTTCCCCGGCACGCGCCTCACGGTGAACCTGGCCCCCGCCGACATCCGCAAGGAAGGCCCCGCCTATGATTTGCCCATCGCGGTGGGCGTGCTCATCGCTACCGAGCAGATGCCGCCGATCCCTCCCGACACGCTGCTCCTCGGCGAACTGTCGCTGGAGGGGACGGTGCGCCATACCAACGGCGTGTTGCCTATCGCGGGCCAGGCGCGGCAACTGGGATTCACCACGCTCCTCGTCCCGGAGGCCGACGCGCCCGAGGCTGCGTTGGTGCCCGACATCACGGTCATCCCCGTGCACGACCTGGTGTCATTGGTCAAGCATTTTCTGGGACTGGCCCCGATTCCCCGGTTCCCGCACCATGTGCCGGACATAGACACCGCCGACCTGCCAGCCTACTGCGTGGACTTCTCGGAGATCAAGGGGCAGGAACATGCCAAACGGGCGATAGAGGTGGCGGCGGCCGGCGGGCACAATATCCTGATGGTCGGGCCGCCTGGCGCAGGCAAGACCCTGCTGGCCCGCGCCCTGCCTGCTATCCTGCCCAGGATGACGATAGACGAGGCGCTGGACGCCACGCGCATCTACAGCGTGGCCGACGCCCTGCCGTCCGATGTTCCGCTGATTCGGCATCGGCCGTTTCGCGCGCCGCATCACACCATCAGCCATGCCGGGCTGGTGGGCGGCGGGCGCTGGCCCAGGCCGGGCGAAATCTCGCTGGCCCATCGTGGCGTCCTGTTCCTGGACGAACTCCCCGAATTCGGGCAGCGGACGCTGGAGGTGCTCCGCCAGCCGCTGGAAGACAAGATCGTAACCATCGCCCGGGCCCAGGGAAGCCTCACGTTCCCCGCCAACTTCATGCTGGTCGGCGCGATGAACCCGTGCCCGTGCGGGTACTACGGCGACCCGGTGCGCGAGTGCACGTGCTCCATGAGCACCATCAGCCGCTACCAGAAGCGCATCTCCGGGCCGCTGCTGGATCGCATAGACATCCACGTGGAGGTGCCGCGCGTAGACTACGAGAAACTGTCCGACGACCGACGGGGCGAGCCGTCCGCGGTGATTCGCCAGCGGGTGCAGGCCGCCCGCGAGCGCCAGCAGCAGCGCTTCGCGGGCACGCCCCTGGCCTGCAATGCCGACATGGGCCCCGCGGAGGTGCGCGAGTTCTGCAAGATTGACGACAGCGGCAAGAGCCTGCTGAAGTCGGCCATGCAGCAGCTGCAGTTGAGTGCCCGCGCCTACCATCGCATTCTGAAGTTGGCGCGCACCATCGCCGACCTGGAGGGGAGCGCCGACATCCGCCTGCATCACATCGCCGAGGCGCTCCAGTACCGGCCGCGCAAGGCGGTGTAGGGGCGCGGACGGTTTGACCGGACATGCCCGGGCGTGCTAAAATGGCACAGGCGGGAGGTTCTCACCATGATGGCAGACCGGATTGAGATCAACCCTGACGTGATGCTGGGCAAACCGGTGATTCGCGGGACGCGGATAACCGTGGAACTCATCCTCCGCAAACTCAGCGAAGGCGCGACGGAGGGTGATTTGCTAGATGCGTATCCCAACCTGACCCGCGAGGATATCCAGGCGGCGCTGGCCTACGCGGCGGATGCTTTGGCCCACGAGACCATCGTGGTGCGGGCCACGGAATGAGGCCGATTCGCTTCCTGGCCGACGAGAGTTGCGATTTCGCTGTCGTTCGCGCCCTGCGAACGGCTGGCTACGATGTCGCCGCCGTCGGCGAGGAGGCATCTCGGTCTGATGACCGAGATGTGATTGCACGTGCGCACCGCGAGCAGCGCATTCTCCTGACGGAGGACAAAGACTTCGGCTGGCTGGTGTTCGTGAGCCACGCGAACGCGGATGGCGTTATCCTGATGCGCTTCCCCGGTAATGCTCGGCAGAGTCTCGTGCAGGAAGTGATGCGCCTCGTAGAGGAGCGTGGGCGGGAACTCGTAGGCTGCTTTGTTGTCGTTCAGCCAGGCTATGTCCGCATTAGTCGTAGGCTTCCACCGAGAGACACCGACGCGGCTTCGGACGCATAGCCCAACGCCCTGCGCCGACATCCGCCTGCATCACATCGCCGAAGCATTGCAGTACAGGCCACGCAAGACAGTGTTGGCGGAGCCATGAGGCGCGGGCGCTCCCTTCGCCTCTCCTCGCCCGACGTAACACCTGGCCACATCCCTGCAAGGAGGAGACATGGACGTTCTCTATCTCTCGCCGCACCTGGACGATGCCGCCCTATCCTGCGGGGGACTCATCCATGAACAGACCCGCGCGGGGCTGTCGGTGGGCGTCCTCACCATCTTCGCGGGCAGCGCGCGAACCGACGTGCGCTCGCCCTTCGCCCGCGCCCTGGAGTCGCGTTGGGGCGCGCAAGGGGATGCCATCGCCATGCGCCGCCAGGAGGATCGCGAGGCGCTCGCCATCCTGGGCGCCGAGGCCATCCACTGGGCCTACGAAGACGCCATCTATCGCCTGCACACGCGCACGGGCGCGCCGGTGTACGCCGACCGCGAGGCCATCTTCGGCGACGTGCGCCGGTTTGACCCCGTCAAGGTGCGGGACCTGGCCGCCGCGGTACGCGCATTCTGGAAGAAGGCCGGTCGGCCCCGATTGTACGCCATGCTTGCGGCCGGCCACCATGTGGATCACCAGATTCTGCAGAGGGCCATTCTTCGGCTGGTGCGGCGCGGCGGGCCGGACGTCGTATGGTACGAGGACTACCCCTACGCCGAGGATCAGGACGCGGTGCGCCAGGCCGTGAGTCGGCTGGCTGTTGCGGGATTGCGCCCGCAGATAGTGCACCTTGCGGAGGAGGACGTGGCTGCCAAGTGCGATGCCATCGCCTGCTACCGTTCGCAGATTCGTATCTTCTGGCAGGACGAGGAGGACATGCGGCGGCACGTGCGGGAGCATGCCACCCGCGTGGGCGGCGACTTCCCCGCCGAGCAGTACTGGGCGCGGGGCGAGGCCGCAGGCGCGTGAGGCCACGCGGGAGGCCGCCATGGCCGCCCTTGCTAACGGGGCCGTTGGGGGATTCTATCCACGGATGGCACGAATCCACGCGGATGGATGAAACTCACCGCGGAGGCGCAGAGAACGCACAGGAATTTGGATTTTCTCCGCGCGCTTTGCGTTCTCCGCGGTGGAATCCAGCCATTCGTGCCGATTCGTGCCATTCGCGTATGAACATACCCCGCGCGGCGCGATTTGGCAGGCGCGGCAAAATTGTGTATAATGTGTCCAGAGAGAACGGTGTGCCACGGCAATCGTCTCTCGGTTTTTGTTAGAGTTGGGGAAATGCGTTCTGGATATGCTTCCGCGGTAACGGAGGCGACAGACGCTTTTTCTATTTGCCTCATGTGTGCAAAAAACTCTTCACAAGGTTGAAAGGCAGATGTCACAGAAAGCGGTTTTTCTGACCCCTGACGGACTTCGCAAACTGCAAGAGGAACTGGAGTACTACAAGAACGTGCGCCGCCCCGAAGTCGCCACGCGCATTCATTCGGCCAAGGAGGAAGGCGACGTTACCGAGAACGCCGAATATGACGACGCCAAGAACGAGCAGGCTTTTGTGGAAGGCCGCATCCTGACCCTGGAGCAGATCCTGAACAACTACGTGCTCATAGAGGAAGGCGGTGCGTCGGACCGCGTAACCCTTGGGTCAAAGGTAACCATCGTGGAGGACGGCGAGTCTCCCGAGACCTTCCAAATCGTGGGGTCCGCCGAGGCTGATCCCGCCAGCGGTCGCATCTCCAACGAGTCGCCGCTGGGCAAGGCGCTGCTCATGCGCAGCGTGGGCGAGACCGTGCAGGTCCAGACGCCGGGTGGCGTCCGCCGCGTCCGCATCATCGCCCTGGAGTAGCCCCGCGGCAGAAGAGGGAATATGACCGAGCGACTGACCGACCAAGAACAGTATCGGCGAGAGAAACTCGCCAAATTGCGCCAAAAGGGCGTGGACCCGTATCCCCCGCGCGTGCCCCGCACCCACACGGCCGAGGAGGCGAAACGCGCCTTTGAGGCTGCGCCCGAAGGCGCCGAAGTGGCGGTAACCGTCGCGGGCCGCCTGATGACCATTCGCGAAATGGGCAAGTCCACCTTCGCGCACATAGAGGATGGTTCGGGGCGCATTCAGATTTACCTGCGCGTGGATCGCCTGGGCGAGGAAGCCTACGAGGACTTCCGCAGGCTGTTTGACATCGGCGATTTTGTCTCCGTGTCCGGGGTGGTGTTCCGCACGCGCACGGGCGAAATCACCGTCCTGGCCAATTCCATCACCCTGGCCGCCAAGACGCTGCGCCCCTTGCCCGACAAGTGGCATGGCCTGAAGGACACCGAACTGCGCCACCGCCAGCGATATGTGGACCTGCTGGCCAACCCCGAGGTGCGCGAGATATTCCGAATTCGCGCAAAGGCGGTGGCGGCGCTGCGGCGCTTCCTGGACGAGCGCGGCTTCCTGGAAGTGGAGACGCCTATCCTGCAGCCCATCTACGGGGGGGCGGCCGCTCGCCCGTTCATCACGCACCACAACCAACTGGACCAAGACCTGTACCTGCGCATCTCGTTTGAGTTGTACCTGAAGCGGCTCATCGTCGGCGGCTACGAGCGGGTGTACGAAATCGGCCGCGACTTCCGCAACGAGGGCATCTCGTTCAAGCACAACCCCGAGTTCACCCAGTTGGAGTTCTACCAGGCCTATGCCGACTACAACGACGTGATGCGCACCGCCGAAGAGATGATCGCCTTCGTGGCCCAGGAGGTGCTCGGCTCCGCGAAGATCACCTATCAGGGCCAGGAGATTGACCTCACCCCGCCGTGGCCCAGGATTCGGCTGCGCGATGCCATCCTGGAGGCAACCGGCGTGGACTACGAGGCGTACCCCGACGCCGAGAGCCTGTTCAAGGCCATTGTCGCCAAGGGGTTGGACGTGGAGGCCAAATCCAGCCGCGGCAAGTTGATTGACTCGCTCCTGAGTTCATACGTGGAGCCTCGTCTCATTCAGCCCACGTTCCTAATAGACTACCCCATAGACGTATCGCCGCTCGCCAAGAAGAAGCCCGGCTCCGAAACGACCGTGGAGCGCTTTGAAGGGTTCATAGCCGGGATGGAGATTTGCAACGCCTTCTCGGAACTGAACGACCCGCTGGACCAGCGCGAGCGGTTCCTGGCGCAGGGGCGCGACTTTGCCGCCGGGGATGAAGAAGCGCATCAGATGGACGAGGACTTCATCACGGCGCTCAGTTACGGCATGCCGCCCACCGGAGGGTTCGGCATGGGCATTGACCGCCTGACGATGTTGCTGGCGGATCAGGCGAACATTCGCGAGGTCATTCTCTTCCCGCACCTGCGACCTCGCGACAGGGAGAGCGAGTGAGCCACCCGCTGCACGTTGCCATCTTCTGGCACATGCACCAACCGGACTACCTGGACCCGCGAACGGGAGAGTACGCGCTCCCGTGGGTGCGCCTGCACGCTGTCAAGGACTACCTCCGCATGGCGGAATTGCAGGCGCAATACCCCAACGTCCACGCCACGGTGAACTTCGTCCCCTCGCTCCTGGCGCAGATTGAAGCCTACGCCAACGGCACCGGCCAGGATCGCGCCATGAAATTGAGCGCCCAAACCGCCTGGTCCCGCGAAGACAAGGCGTACATGCTCGCGCTCTTCTTCTCGGTGAACGAGCACAAGGTCATGGCGCGTTCGGCGCGCTACCTGCAACTCAAGGCGCGCAGGGATGCCACCCGCGGCGACGTGGACGCCTTCTCCGACGCCGACTACCTGGACCTCATCGCGCTGTTCAACCTGGCCTGGATGGATTCGGTCAACCTGGCCCAGGACCCGCAGTTCATCGCCATCTCCCAGAAAGGCGCCGGGTACACGCCGGAGGACATCCGCCTCATCCTGGCCAAGCAGCGCGAGGTCATCGCGGGGGTCATTCCGGCGTACAGGGCGCTGGCCGCCCGCGGGCAGGTGGAACTCACCACATCGCCGTACTATCACCCCATCCTCCCCTTGCTGGTCAGCACGGATTCGGCGCGCGTCGCCACGCCCGGCATCGCGCTGCCCAGCCCGGCCCTCGTGGCGCCCGAAGACGCGCGCGAACAACTGGCGCGCGCCGTGGAGGCGCACACCGCCCGATTCGGCAAGCGGCCGGCGGGGCTGTGGCCCTCCGAGGGGGCCGTGGGGGCGGCGGTTGTGCCCCTCATCGCCGAGGCTGGCTTCGCGTGGTTCGCTTCGGACGAGGCCATCCTGGCCCGCAGTTTGGGTGTGCGGATAGAGCGAGATGGCGGGGGCCACGTGAAGAACCCGTCCATCCTGTACCAGCCCTACTGGGTGGATGGCGGCGGGCGACCCGTTGCCGCCGTCTTCCGCGACCACGCGCTGTCGGACCGCATCGGCTTCGTGTACCAGAGCATGAACCCGCACGCCGCCGTGGACGACATGATCCAGCGCTTGCACGTCATCCGCGAACGCCTGGAGCCGGACGGCTTGCCCTACCTCGTGTCCATCATCCTGGACGGCGAAAACGCATGGGAGTACTACGAGCAAAATGGAAACCCGTTCCTCAGGGCGCTGTATGAGAGGCTGAGCAACGATCCGTTGCTGAAACCCGTTACGGTGCGCGAGTACCTGCGCAGGTACCCGCCCCGCGCGCGGATTGACCGCCTGTTCACCGGCTCGTGGATCAACGGGAACCTGGACACGTGGATCGGCGAGGAGAAGCACAACCGCGCGTGGGCGTGGCTGGCCCAGACCCGCCAGCGGCTCGTAGACTGGCAGGCGGCCCATCCCGACGCGCCCGCCCAACTGCTGGCCGATGCCTGGGAGCGCATTTACCAGGCCGAGGGGAGCGACTGGTTCTGGTGGTACTCAAGCCGAAACCGCTCGCCCATGCAAGGCGAGTTTGACCGCTTGTACCGCGCTCGGTTGCTGGATGTGTACCGTATCCTCGGGGAGACGCCGCCGCGCGACCTGGCCGAGTGGGATGCCGCATGGGGCAAGCCCGATGATGTGATTCCGTTCATTCAGTCGGCGGCCAGCGGTTGGCCCGAGGCATGGGCCTGGGATCGCAGCCTGACGCTGGTGCCATCGGCATCGCAGGGCGCGGCGCAGCGGGCATACGTCCCCGTGCGGCGGCTGCGCCTGCACCGCGACGAGCAGAGCCTTCACCTGCGCCTGGAGACCTACGAACCGATGGATGATCAGGCCGTTGTTGTGGACATCTGGCCGAGCGGCAGCGGCGAGCCATGGACGGCGCGCATTACCGGCGCTTCGGGCGCGGGCGTTGTGCGGGTGCGCCGAGGCACGCATGACGTGTCCCTGGCCATCCCCCTGGCCACGGCGGGCGTCACCCACGCGGCCAGCATTGGGCTGCGCGTCGCCCTGGAGCGGGAGAACGGGGAGCGATGCTGGGTGCCGTCGGAGACTCCCGCCGTTCTCAATCTGGATTCTGGGCAGGTATGAACTGAAATGGAGTCGGTTTCATCTTGTGTTGGTGAAACGCGTGGACACTCTCCTCGTGTGTCGTTGCGAGCGAAGCGAAGCAACCTCACGCCCCAGAGATTGCTTCGGGCGCTCCGCGCCCTCGCAATGACAAATACCAACAGACTTTGGAACCGAATCCCGAAATGCGGATTGTTGACAGTCGCCGCGCCTGTATGTTACAATCCTGCCCACTGGCTGAGCGGGTACGGTTCACCGAAAGGGCGCAGTCTCCTGCCTTTCGGATTCCCAACGGATTGCCGAGCGTCGGCACACATGCGTGTGCTGGGCCTCGTGCGTGATAAGCCGTCATTCTGAGTTGCCGCGCCGCAAACGCGCGGGGAAGCGAGGCTCATTGCGCCGCTCAGAATGATCGCGGGACGGCGGCACATCGTCCCTCATCCCAAAGCGGACCCGAGGGCGCTTTCTCCCCGGCCCACCAGGGGAAGCGTCGTTGCAGCGATCGCGTGGGCGAAAACTCTATACTCTCAAGGAGGAGGCAATCGTGTCGGCACTAAGTCCAATGGAACAAGGCTTGCTCTACGGCGTAATCGGCGTGGCCTTTGTGAGCCTGCTCTACGCCTACTGGCTGTGGCGCGATACGGTGCGGCGCGACAAGGGCACCCCCGCCATGCAGCAGGTGTGGAGCGCCATCAAGGTGGGCGCCAATGCCTATCTCTGGCGGCAGTTGCGGACCATGCTGCCCATCCTGGGCGCGCTTGCCGTGGCGCTCTTCTTCAGCGTCTATGTGGTCAAGCCGAGCCACCAGGCGCTGGAGATGTTCGGCGGCAACGCGGACGCCGCAAGGCTGGGCATCGGCTTCGGGCGCATGCTGGCCTTCATCGCCGGCGCCACGTTCTCCATCCTCGTCGGCCAACTGGGAATGCGTGTCGCCATTGAAGGCAACATCCGCGTTACTGCCATGGCCGTCAAGGAGAACTACAACGGGGCGTTGACGGTGGCCTACCGCGCCGGTACCTTCACCGGCATGCTGACCGACGGCCTGGGGCTGTTGGGCGGCACCATCATCTTCATGATCTTCGGCAAGGCGGCTCCCGATGCCCTCTTGGGCTTCGGCTTCGGGGGCACCCTGGTCGCCCTGTTCATGCGAATCGGCGGCGGCATCTACACCAAAGCGGCCGATGTGGGCGCCGACCTGGTGGGCAAGGTGGAGCAGGGCCTGCCCGAAGACGACCCGCGCAACGCGGCCGTAGTCGCCGACCTGGTGGGCGATAACGTGGGCGACTGCGCCGGTATGGCCGCCGACATCTTTGAGTCCTACGAGGTTACCATCGTCTCTACCCTGATTCTGGGACTCTTCCTGTACGGCCTGACTGGGCATATCCAGTGGATTGTCTATCCGCTCATCGTCCGGGCCATCGGCGTCATCTCTTCCATCCTGGGCACGTTCACGGTTCCCATCTGGGAGAAGTTCCCCATCAAGTTCCTGCGCGCACGGGATGCCGAAGAGGCGATGTTCCGCTCCTACGAGGTGTCCTCCATCAACACCGTCATCTGGGCCTTCGTCTTCTCCATCTTCTACGCCCAGGAGTGGCAACTGGCCACGCTGAACGCCGTCGGCGTGGGGCTGGCGGTGGTCTTCAACCCGCTGACCTCGCTGTTCACCTCGCTCCGCAGAAAGCCGGTGCAGGAGATCGCCGAATCCACGCAGACCGGCTCTGCCACCACCATTCTCTCGGGTCTGGCAGTGGGCATGGAAGCGAGCGTGTGGAGCCTTGTGGCCATCGTGGTGGCGCTGGCATCCAGTTACCTCATCTTCCACAACGAGGGCCTGATTTACACCCTCTACGGCGTTGCCATGGTCGGCATTGGCATGCTCTCACACACGGGCAACAACGTGGCCATGGATTCCTTCGGGCCGATTTCGGACAACGCCAACGGCATCGGCGAGATGGCCCATGTTGGCGAGAAGGCGTGGAAGATCCTGGCCGAGTTGGACGCGGTGGGCAACACGACGAAGGCGATCACGAAGCAGGTGGCCATCGCCTCGGCCGTGGTTGCCGCCACGTCGCTCTTCTTCTCCTTCGTGGCCGACGCCCTGACGCTGCCCTTTGGCGGGCTGCAAGGAATGGGAACGGAGCAGTTCCTCGCGCTGCTTGAGCAAGGCATTCCGGTCTCCACGCTGACCGGGACCATCGGCTTCCTGCTGGGCGGCGCGCTGCCGTTCATCTTCTCGTCCTTCTCGCTGCGCGCAGTGGCGCGCGGGGCCAACCTGGTGGTGCACGAGGTGCGCAAGCAGTTCAAGGTCAAGGGCGTGCTGGAAGGCACCGTCGCGCCGGACTACGGCAAGGTGGTGGGAATCACGACGGCTGCGGCGCAGAAGGAACTCATCAGCCTGGTGGCGCTCTCCGTTGCCCTGCCGCTGGTGGTGGGGATCATCTTTGACGTCAAGGCGCTGGGCGCCTTCCTGGCGGGCGTCATCCTCACCGGGCAGTTGATGGCCGTCTTCATGGCCATTGCCGGCGGCGCGCTGGACAACGCCAAGAAGTACATTGAGGACGGGCATTTTGGCGGCAAGGGGTCGCCCGCCCATAAGTGCGGCGTTGAGGGCGATACCTGCGGCGATCCGCTCAAGGACACGGCCGGGCCGGCCCTCAACCCGATGATCAAGGTGGTCAACCTCATCAGCCTGCTGGCCGCCCCGCTGATTGTGGAGAATCAGGGCAAGGCGGGGATTTACGTGGCGCTGGTGCTGCTCCTGGCCGTCTTGGTCTGGGCCATCTGGCAGAGCAAGCGGGACGTGGCCGTCGGCCTGGGTTGATGCATCTGGCCCTCATCAGACGACGCCAGACGCGGGAGGAGCGATCCTCTCGCGTCTGTGTTTGTGGACGGCGCGCGACGGGGCGAAGGGGCCGGCGACAGAGCCTCAGCCGACCGCCTTCTTCACGAGCGCCCGAATCCTCTCCTCCTCGGCCGGCGTCAACTCCGTTAGCGCGAAGGCGACCGGCCACATGTTGCCCTCGTCCAGGTTGGCCGCGTCGCTGAAGCCCAATGTCGCGTACCGCGTGTTGAACTTCTTCGCGCTCTGGAAGAAGCAGACGACCTTGCCGCCCTTGGCGTATGCGGGCATCCCGTACCAGGTCCTCGGCGCCAGGTCGGGCGCGGTGGCCTTGATGAGGGCATGAATCCGCTCGGCCAGGGTGCGGTCTGGTTCGGGCATCTCGGCGATCTTCGCGAGCACGTCGCTTTCCCCGTCGGCCTTCGCCGCGGATGGGCGGCGGGCGGCCTTCAGTTCTTGAGCGCGCTCCCTCATCGCGGCCCGTTCTTCGTCCGAGAACCCCTCGGCCGCTGGGCCGGCGGCGCTGTCGGGGGACTCCTGGGTGGTCTTCTTGGGACTCATAGCAACCTCCGCATGGTAACGAACCGACAATCTCGCTAATCGCGCAGTTGTTCCGCGCGGCGCGGGCACGCTGTTGCCGGCGGCTTGCACACCCTGCCGTGCACGGGCCGCCGGGGTGTGCACCCTAGCCCTGCTTCTGGCGCGTCTCGGCCTTCATCTCGTCGTACACGCGGCTGATGTTGGTCTTGACGAGCGTGTCCAGCCCCGATTTGTCCGACGCCGGATACTGAACCCACTCCTGCTTGCGCAGTTTGCTGATGGTCTCGGACTTGCTCTTGCCGCTCTTGAAGAACTGCCGCACGCCCGACCGTATGGCGCGAATGTAGGCCGAGAGGGGTTCCGTCGCCTTGGCGTCGCACACCTCGCCATGGCCAGGGACGATGGCGACGGGGTCCAGCCGACGGATGAGGGTGAGGGCCTCCAGCCACTCCTTGGTGTTGGCGTCGCCCAGGTAAGGATACCGGTCCAGCACCAGGATGTCGCCCGTGAACAGGATGCGAGATTCCGGGAGAAAGACCATGGACGTGGCCGGCGTGTGCCCGCCCACGTGAATCAACTGCAGCGTCGTGTCGTCGCAGTACAGCGTCATGCGGCCCTGGAAGGTGAGTTCTGGACGGGCGAAGGCCAGCGCCTTGATTTCACCGAAGAGGGCGGGATAGTCCTTCTGCCACTTGTCCAGGATCTTCTGGCGGTACGACTCGCTCATGCGCGTGAGGTGCTCCCACATGGCCTCGTGGGCCACGATGGTGCCGCCGAGCAGGGGATCGCCCACGGCGTGCCCCCCGTGGTAGTCGGTGTTGATGAGGTAGACAGGCTCGGCGCCGGTGAGTTCGGCCAGGTTCTCACGCCATGCCCGCGCTTCGTCGGGCATCATGGGGGCGTCTATGTACACCAGGCCGGCCGCCGTGACGATGGCCCCCACGTTGACGCCGGTAGAGGTGGTGTGGATGTACACGTTTTGAGCGAGTTGCCGCATTCGCGTTACCCTTCTTTCAACAGGTTTACGGCCTGGCGCAGTGCTTCCTCTATGCGCGAGGCGTCGGCGCCGCCGCCCTGGGCGATCTGCGGCTGGCCGCCCCCGCGCCCGCCGAAAATCGGGGCCACCTGCCGCAGCAGCGCCGCCATATCGTAGCCTACATCGTCGGAGCGCGCAAATGCCACCTGCACCCGCTCGCCGCGGGCCGCCAGAAGCGCCACGCAGCGCCCTTGCGCCGTCAGGTGGAGCGCCAGGCGTTTGACCGCCTCGCCGTTGCGGTCGTCAAAGACGCGGGCCACCACGCGCACGTCGCCGATGGTCTCGGCCTGCTCCAACAGGCGAGCGGCCTCCATCTCAAACAGGCGCGCCTCCGCGTGCTCCAGCGCCTTGCGCAGCGCGTGGGCCTCGTCCTCCAGACGCATCACGGCGTCGGCCAGTTCGGCGTCGGCGACGGTGAAATGCGCCGCCAGGGATGAGACGATGGCGTGCTTGCGCTGATAATCGGCCAGCGCGCGCCCCCCGCACAGGAAGTAGATGCGCGTCTCTTGCCCCCGCCGCTCGGCGCGCACGATTTTGATGGGGCCCACCTCGCCGGCGCGCGCGCAATGGGTTCCCCCGCACGGCGAGTAGTCCACCCCCTCCACCGCCACGATGCGCACGCGGCCCTCCACGGCAGGCGGCTTGCGCAGCGGCAGGGGAATCGGCTCGCCGGGCGCGAAGTAGTGCACCCGCACCGGCGCGTCGCTCATCACCACGTCGTTGGCCGCCTGCTCCACGCGGCGCAAATCCTCGTCGGTAAGGCCGACGCGCGCGATGTCAATGGAGACGGTGTCCTCGCCCAGGTGGAAGGACACGGTGTCGGCGTCCAGCACACGCTCAAAGGCCGCCGACAGGATGTGCTGGCCCGTGTGCTGCTGCATGTGATCCAGCCGCCGCGGCCAGTCCAGCGCGCAGGATACCACATCTCCACCCGGGTCGGCGGCCACCCAGTGGACGGGGTCGCCGTCCTCGGTGATTTCCAGCAGCCGCTGACCGCCAATGGTTCCCGTGTCGGCGGGCTGACCTCCACCCCCAGGGTAGAAGCACGTGCGGTCCAGCACCAGCCCAACGCGCCCCTCGCCCTCCACCCGACGCAGAACCGTGGCCGTCCACTCGCGGCAATAGGGATCCTCGTAGTACGCTCGCACCGTTTCCATCGCTACACCACCGAATACAGCAGCCAGACGGCCAGGACGAAGAAGATGACAGCGGTCAGCAGTTTCACCGTGGCCGTCTGCTTGTTCACGAACATGGCCATCTTCTGCGAGGATGTGCCGGCATAGGCGAGGCCGAAGACCGCAATGAGCGGCAGGATGAACATGATGTTGTACAGCATCAGGTACGAGATGGCCTGCGCCCGCATGGAAGGCACGCTCATCACGAACAGGATGGTGGGCAGGTACACCTGGCCCGTGCAGGCCAGTTCAATGAGCGACACGATAAACCCGGTGGCAAAGGCGACGGCGACAAAGGCGCGTACCCTGCTGCCTTCGCGGATGACCTTGTTGATTTGCTTGCGCCAGGTGGTGGGCAGTTTCAGGCGCATCTCGTCGGGCTTCCCGCGCCGCGCCGCCAGGAAGTCGTTGACGCTGAGCACGGCCAGCACAAAGGCCAACACGCCCGCGGCGATGTACACCCAACGCCCCAGCGTAGCCATGAACGGCAGCGCCTGCACCGCCTTCAGCAACCCGAACCCCACCAGCGTGTACGTGAGGAATACGCCCAGCGTGAAGGCCCCGCCCACGAATAGGATGTCCCTGCCCTTGCGCCCTGTGAACGCCAGGTACGAGATGAAGAACACAATCGTGGCGAACGCGCACGGGTTCAGCCCGTCCACCAGGCCGGCGGCGGCGACCGTCAGCGCGCCAAAGGAGCGGAAGCGCTCCAGGATGCCCTGCTTGGCCTGCGGATTCTCTTTCTCCCAGCCCTCCCAGACCACGGGCGCGCCTGTGGCCTTGTACTCATCCACCAGTTTGGACAGGGCGTCGTAGGTAACCTGCTCGTCCACCAGGAAGTCATCGCCGACGAAAACCGCCGGCGCGACCAACCGCTTGTCCTCGGGCACTCCGTTGCGCTGGGCCAGCCACTCGTTGAGCGGCGCTTGCTCCACGATGTCAAACCGGTACACCTTCAGCCCGGGCACGCGGCTCTCCAGCAGCCGCAGGTCATACTCCACGCGGTTGCACTCTTGGCAGCCGGGCTTGTAGAAGTACGCCAGGGCGATGGGCTTGGCGGCGGTGTTGGGCGTGGGGGTGGGTGCTGGCGTCCCCTGCGGGTTGAGGCGCGCGATGGACGGGTAGTCCACGCCGCCCTTGGCCAGGTACTCCTGGATGATGCCCTCCATGTTGTTGCGGATGGCAATCTCGCCGGTGAGCACCTTGTCGCCGATGAACACCTCCGGCACGCCGGTCTTGGTGGAGTCCAAGCCGTAGACGGCCTCCAACTGCAACAGCCCCGCGTAGTTCTGGGGGTTGGAGATGTCTATAAAGGCGATCTCCAGTTGGGTGCCGTACTTCTGCATCAGCGGCGGGATGAACTCCTTGATGACCGCCTCGCAGTGGGGACATGTGGGCGAGTAGAAGAACAGCGCGCGGACCACCGGCTGCTGGGCCATGGCCACGCCCGACGCGAGCGCCAGTACCGTCAGCGCGACCAACGCGGCAAGGATGGGCCTTCGTTTCACTTTCTCCATGCTCCGGCCAGAATGGTTTGCGTGAGATTATAACACAATCCGCCTTCTGGGCGAAACGCGCGCCGACACAGACTCGGTTTCAAAGTCTGTTGGCATTTTGTCATTGCGAGGGCGCGGAGCGCCCGAAGCAATCTCTGATGCGTGAGGTTGCTTCGCTTCGCTCGCAACGACACACGGGCAGAGTGCGCCTGCGGTTCACCAACACAAGATGAAACCGACTC
>JBBIHX010000060.1:0-6766 GCA_037446815.1 Caldilineae bacterium
CCCGGCGGGCGAGGGAGCATAGCCCTCGCCCCAGCCCTCTCCCGGCAGGCGAGGGCGTACCGCCTGCGGCTCAGCATGACAGAATGGGGAGGCGGCGCGCGGGACAGACCAACACAAGATGGAACCGAATCCTGTCCCGCGCAGCGTTGACATCTGACATGAGTTATGATATTATGTAAGAGATCTTTGCAGCAGGTGGCCTATCGCTGACCAGACTGTGGAAAGGAGTGCAAACACCATGACCAGATCGCGCACTGAATTGATGGTCAGTCGGCTCAGGGACCTACAGGCAAGCACGCCCGACATTGAGGCTTCCGCCGTTGTGAGCGTGGACGGGCTCATCATGGCCTCTGCGCTTCCGGCAGATGTGGAGGAGGATAGGGTATCCGCCATGTCGGCGGCCATGCTCTCCCTGGGCGAGCGAATTGCCGGGGAGTTGGGTCGGGGCTTGTTGGAGCAGGTCTACATCCGCGGCGCGCAGGGCTATGTCTTCCTCTCCGCGGTCGGCGAGGACGCCGTGCTTACCGTGTTGGCGCGGAAGGACGCGAAACTCGGCCTCATCTTCCTGGACATGCGTCGCGCCGCAGAAGATCTAGCCAAACTGCTGTAGCCAGGCGCCTTTCACTCTCGGAGTCAATCGCAGGTGGGGAGTCCCGACCGTTCGGGTTGGGCTCCCCGTTCTTTGTGCGTAACTTGCTAGACGGGGGACAAGATGACCAAATACATCTTTTGCACGGGTGGCGTCGTATCGTCCGTTGGGAAGGGCGTTACCGCCGCGTCCATCGGGCGGCTGCTCAAGAATCGCGGCCTCAAGGTGAGCATCCAGAAACTGGACCCGTACCTAAACGTGGACCCAGGCACCATGAGCCCGTATCAGCACGGGGAAGTGTTCGTAACGGTGGACGGCGCGGAGACGGACCTGGACCTGGGCCACTACGAGCGGTTCATTGACGAGAACCTGACCCGCGCCAACAACGTTACCACGGGGCAAATCTACTCCGAGGTCATCGCCAAGGAGCGGCGCGGCGACTACCTGGGCGGCACCATCCAGGTCATCCCGCATGTAACCAACGAAATCAAGCGGCGAATCGGCCAGGTGGCCAAGGAGAGCGCGCCCGACGTTGTCATCGTAGAAGTGGGCGGCACCGTCGGCGACATTGAGGGCCAGCCCTTCTTGGAGGCCATCCGCCAGATGCGCAAGGACGTGGGGCGCGACAATGTGCTCTACATCCACCTTACCCTGCTCCCCTACATTGGCTCCACCGGCGAACTGAAGACGAAGCCCACCCAGCACAGCGTGAAGGAACTGCGCGCCATCGGCATCCAGCCCGATGTCATCGTGTGTCGCTCGGATCATCCGGTGAGCACCGCGCTCAAGGACAAGATCGCCCTGTTCTGCGACGTGGATCGCGAAGCCGTCATCCCGCTGGAGACGGCGGAGACCATCTACGAAGTCCCGCTGATTCTGGAGGAAGCGGGGCTTGGCCCCTATGTGGCGGCGCGGCTTGGGCTGTCCACCGGCGCGGCTGACCTCGCCGAGTGGCGCGAGATGGTGCGGCAAATCAAAGCCCCCAAGGAGCGGCTGGACATCGCCCTGGTGGGCAAGTACGTGCAGTTGCAGGATGCCTACATCAGCGTGCGCGAATCGCTGATGCACGCCGGCTTCCACCAGGGGGTGGACGTGAGCATCCACTGGGTCAACTCCGAAGAATTGGAGAAGGGGCGCGGATTTGACGTCTTGGGCCAGGTGGATGGGGTTGTGGTGCCGGGCGGGTTCGGCTATCGCGGGATTGAGGGCAAAGTCCAGGCGGCGCGATTCGCCCGAGAGCACAAACTGCCCTACCTCGGCCTGTGCCTGGGGATGCAGGTCATGGTGATAGAATTCGCCCGCCACCTGTTGGGCAGCGACGAGCCGAACAGCACCGAGTTTGACCACTCCACCCGCTACCCGGTCATAGACCTGCTGCCCGAACAGCGCTCCATCTCCGACATGGGCGGCACGATGCGGCTGGGCGTGTACCCGTGCCGGCTGATTCCCGGCACGCGGGCTGCAGCGGCCTATGGCGTGCCCGAGGTGCTGGAGCGGCACCGCCACCGATTTGAACTCAACAACGAGTTCCGCGACATGCTCACCAAAGGCGGGCTTGTCGCCAGCGGAATCTCGCCCGACGGCCGCCTGGTGGAAATCTGCGAAGTGGCCGATCACCCGTGGATGGTGGGAAGCCAGTTCCATCCGGAGTTCCAATCGCGGCCCAACCGTCCGCACCCGCTGTTCATGGGCTTCGTGGAGGCCGCAATTCGGCACAAGGCCGCGCGCGGGGCGTAGGGCAAATCGGCAACACTATCGTTGCGGTTTGTGTCTTCGTGTAAGCAAGACCACACCGCGGAGGACCCAGAGACCGCAGAGGGATTCAGAATGTACTTTGTTACTCCGCGCGCTCTGTGTCTCTCCGCGGTGGGCAAAGCGGCCCCAAGATCGGCCAACACGCAAGAGTGAAA
Organism: Caldilineae bacterium; assembly: GCA_037446815.1. Classification (GTDB taxonomy): domain Bacteria; phylum Chloroflexota; class Anaerolineae; order DTLA01; family DTLA01; genus DTLA01. The sequence continues at coordinate 2,500 of JBBIHX010000060.1, forward strand.
GCATCGCGTTGGCAATTCGCCCCACGTCGGACGCCTCACGTTGGACGCGAGATGCTTCGCCGCTTCGCGAATCAGGGCAGGCTTCGCCGGAAGTGGGCCACCGTCTGGCGCAGCCCCTCTTCCAGCGACACCGACGGCGTCCAGCCCAGTTCGCGGCGCGCTTTGTCGGCGTTGAGGAAACTGCGAAACACGTCGCCCGGCCTGGGGGGATCGTAGCGCGGCTCCCGCGCATAGCCGGTGATGGACTTCATCATGGCGAACAGGGCATTGACCGTCGTCCCCTGCCCGCACCCGATGTTGTACGCCTGCCCGTCGCCGCGCGTCAGGGCCAGCACCGCGGCGCGGGCGCAATCCAGCACGTACACGAAGTCGCGCTCCTGCTCGCCGCTGCCGTAGATGACCACCTGCTCGTCGTCCAGCATCCGCTGGGTGAAGATGGCGACGACGCCCGCCTCGCCGAAGGGGTCTTGTCGCGGGCCGTACACGTTCGCCAGGCGGAGCACCGTATAGGCAAGGCCGTGCACCTGCCGATAAAAGTACAAGTAGTGCTCCACCGTGTGCTTGCTCACGCCGTAGGGCGACAGGGGCATGATGGGGTGCTCTTCGTCGCAGGGAAGGTACTGCGGCTCGCCGTACAGCGCCCCGCCGGTGGAGACGTACACGAACTTACCCACGCCCGTTCGCACGCTCTGCTGCAGGAGGTTGACGGAGCCCAGGATGTTCACGGCGGCATCGCGGGCGGGGTCGGCCACGGAGACGGGCACCGAAGCCTGCGCGGCCAGGTGCACCACCGCCTGCGGGCGCACCGCGTCAAACACCGCTGCCAGGTCGGGCGAGCCGATGTCCGCCAAGAAGAACTGGGCCTGAGGGTTCACGTTCTCGCGGCGGCCCGTGCTCAAGTTGTCCACCACGGCCACCGCATGCCCTTGCTCCACCAGCAGGTCTACGACATGGGAGCCGATGAACCCTGCTCCACCGGTTACCAGCACGCGCTTGTGGCGGCTGTCTTCTGTATCGTGCAATTGCATACGGTTCGCTCCCCTTCTTGCAATATGTAGAGCACATTGTCAATTCGCGCGATGGCTGGCGCGCGGGACGCATCGCGTGGGGCAAATTGCCCTACCGATGGGGCACAGGTCGCTTACTGCACGGCATCCACAAGCCACGCCAGGTAATCAGGGCTACCGTCCGCGACGGGCACGGCGATGACCTCGGGCACTTGGTACGAATGCAGCGCCTTGACGCGCCGCATGAGATCGGGCAAGCGGGCGTCCGTCGTCTTGATGATGAGCAGAACCTCGGAATCCTGCTGCACCTGCCCTTCCCATCGGTACACCGACACGATGGGCGAGACGATGTTCACGCAGGCCGCGAGGCGCTCTTCCACCAGCGCGCGGGCGATGCGCGCGGCCTCGTCGGTTGTCGCTGCGGTAACGAATGCAATCATCGGCTTCATGCGTCTGCTCCTGATGTTACGAGAGGGGGTTCATCGTCGCGGCCAGGCGGCGGGCAGTCCTCGGCCCTCGGCCAGGATGCGCTGCACCAGCGCCTTCTCCTCTTCGCGGCTGCTCACCTCGCCGTCCAGCCGCGCGGCCAGCACCGCCGCGAGGATGTTCTTGTACAGCGGCCCGGGCGACAGCCCCATGGCCTTCAAATCGTGGCCCGTGATCTCGGGGCGGACATGCCGCAGGCGGAGCACGTAGTCGGCCACCCGTTCCCGCACCACGTCGGTGGAGGCGGCGTACCACAGCAACTTCACCGCGTCCAGGGGCGACGCGTCCAGGATGCGGCAGATTTCGCTGGGCTTCATGGCGCGCCGGGCCAGTTGCTCCTCGCCGGCCCGCAACTGCGCCGTCGCCATCAGCAGGTCGGCCAGTTGGCGGCGCAGGCGGAACCGTTCCGCGAACGCGGACAGTTCGCGCTCGGACAGGCGGGCCGTCAGGAGCGCCAGGTAGCCGTCGCGCAGCGCATCGCCGGCGGGCTTGTCCCCCCACGGCGGAACGTCCTCGCGCAGGCGGCGGAATCGCTCCTGGAGCCACGAATCGCACACCAGGCTCGGCGAGATGTGGCGCAGAATCCCCAACGCTTGCAGGCGGCACAGGATATCCTCGGGCACTTGCTCCTCCAGGATGAGGAGCAACTCGTGGAGGATGCGCGGCCCGGAGACCTTGTCCAACAGGTCCACGGCGTTGCGCAGCAACTCCTCGGTGCGCGGCTCCATGTGGAACCCCATGCGCGTCTCAAAGCGGGCGGCGCGCAGCATTCGGGTCGGGTCCTCCACGAAACTCAGGCTGTGGAGGACGCGAATGACCTTACGGTTGAGGTCTGCCTCGCCGCCGTAGAAGTCCAGCAGTTCACCGAAGTGCTCCGGGTCCACGCGGATGGCAAGGGTGTTGATGGTGAAATCGCGGCGATGCAGGTCCAACTTGATGGAACTGCGCTCCACCGTGGGCAGGACGGTCGGCTCCTCGTAGAACTCGGTGCGCGCTGTGGCGAAGTCAATGTTGCCGGGGAACTCCGGGGCGCCGTTGGGAATGCCCTCCAGGAGCCAGTTGGCCGTCTTGAACTGGGTATGCACGCGCACTTTGCCGCCGATGCGCCGCGCCAGCCTGCGGGCCAGTCGTATGGCGTCGCCCTCCACCACGAAGTCTATGTCAAAGTTGGGGATGCCGAGGAGCAGGTCGCGCACGAACCCGCCCACCAGGTAGGCCGTGGCCTGCATCTCGTCGGCCTCGCGCCCCACTTCCTGGATAAGGCGCAGCAACGACGGCGGCAGCGACTGGGCGAGTTTGGCCGCGATTTCGGCTCGGCGGGGGGAGGGCGGCACAGACCACAGTTTCAGCAGGTCCGTGCGCGTTACGATGCCGATGACCTCGCCATCGCGCACCACCGGCACCTGCCCCACGCGGTGCTCCGCCATCACCTGGCGCAGTTTCTCCACCGGATCGTTCGGCGACACGGCCACATCTCCGGCCACCATGTACAGGCGCACGGGAGCGCCGCCGAGTTTGTGGTGCAGGGCCCGATCCACCTCGCGCCGCGTCAGAATGCCCACAATCTTCCCGCGCTCCACGACCGGAAAGCCCTCGTGGCCGTAGCGCGTCATGAGGTCTGCCGCCTCGGCGATGGTGGTGTCGGGGCTGACCGTGTGAACGCCGTAGGACATGATTTCGCCGACGGTAACGGCGGGCATGACGCGCTTTTTCAGGTACGCCACCAGCGCGTCCTTGACCTCCCCCGCCGACTGCCCGCGCACCAGTGCCGCGGCGGCTCGGCTGTGCCCACCCCCGCCGAAGAACGCCGTCGCCTCGGCCACGTTGACGGCGTCCGAACTGCTCCGCGCCACAATTTGCACGTGCTCGTCCATCTGCACGATGACGAACAGCGCGTCGGGGTCAAGCAAGTCCCGCAACTTGTGCGCGAGGGTGGAGATTTCCTCCACGTACTCAGGGACGGTGGCGGTGGCAATGGCTATCACCTGCCCCCTGAGTTCCAGAATCTCGCTGTTCTGCACCAGTTGGTCGTACAGGCTCCGTTGCCGCTCGCTGAGCGGATAGCGCAGGTAGCGGTTGACGACCTCCAGGTTCGCGTGCCGATCCAGCAGCCACGAAGCGGCCCTGGCATCCCGCGCCGTCGTCGTGAGATAACTGAGGGAGCCGGTGTCCTCGTAGATGCCGAGCAGAAGCAGCGTTGCCTCAATGGGCGAGATGGGCACCAGCGCCTGCGACACTTGCTCCACCAGGAGCGTCGTCGTCGCGCCGGTTTCCGCCGAGGAGAATGCAACGGTGTCCGGCAGACCCTCGCTGCGCGGGTGATGGTCAATGATCTCTATTCGGGTGTTCTTGCCCATGCCCCGCAACGTGGGAATCGTCTGGGTGTCCACGAGGATGAGACGCGATATGGGCTTTCGCGGGAGGTCTTCGGCGTGCCAGAACGGGAGTTGCTCCCAGTAGAGGGTAACGAAGTCCTGCACGTTGCGGTTCAGCCGCCGCGGGAGCACCGGCGTGGCGCGCGGGTACAGTTTGGACGCCGCCAGGAGCGACGCCAGCGCGTCAAAGTCCGTGTTTTCGTGCGTTGCGATGATTTCCATTACCCCGTTCCCCGTGGAAGCGCCCGCGCCCTGGTATTGCGAGCGGAGCCCCTCGGTTTACGAGATTCCTCGCGGCTCCGCCGCTCGGAATGACAGGCCCTATGCTGGCATTGCGAGCGGAGCGCAGCCTTTCGGTTTACGAGATTCCTCGCGGCTCCGCCGCTCGGAATGACAGGC